>JBBRLF010000351.1:0-5251 GCA_038231515.1 candidate division WWE3 bacterium | reverse complement strand
TCTTTTTTTCCAACTTGCGAAACGGAAGTCGCGAGTCTGGGCTCCCTCGGTGCGGCAATCGCACGGGCCACGGGAATCTCTGCCGCGGCAAAAGTGTTTCTGGCCATTGGTGATCAGCAAGCCTCGCTAAGGGGTGTGGGTCTCAGTCTGGTATGCTCCGATTCCGTCAATATCGGCACGGGTGCACAGGTGGCACGGGTCGTAAGGTCGCCGATCAGACAGTCCAAGGTCTTCGAACTGCGCCCGTACTTCAATGACACGCTGCTCGCCACGATCACGGGATTGCCTGGCGCCAGTGCGCTGCACGAAATGCAAGCCCGATCAGGTGACCGCCCTGAGAGTTTTCGTTTAGTCGCGGCTAAGTATGCCGAAGCGGTGGCGGCTCTTCCGAGAGTTACAAATTTCGCTGCAGCTAAAAAGCCCCTCTATGCATCGGGCTCTTTGCTGCGAAACCTGCCCGGCTTCAGGGACGCGCTCGAGTTCGCGCTCGGCCGCAAGCTTGCTGTGTCGCCCACGGGGCAGGAAGCGCCTCTCGGGGCGGTGCTCACGGCGGCGGCAGTTGACGCCGGAAACAGTTTTATGGAGTGCTTCCAGCCAGGACTTTACTCTGAGTGATTTTGGACATAAATTCGTAAGGTGGAAAATGGGAAGGGTAGTCCTAGAAAAATCTGCGTCGTAACAGGAACCCGTGCGGACTATGGGCACCTTTATTGGCTGCTGAAAGAAATTCAGGGCGACACCGCATTGCAGCTCCAGCTGGTGGTTACCGGCATGCATCTTTCTCCGGAATTTGGCCTGACCTATAAAGTTATCGAGCAGGATGGGTTTCCGATCAGCGAGAAGGTCGAGATGTTGCTCTCGAGTGACACGCCGGTGGGCATCACGAAATCAATTGGACTTGCCACGGTCGGATTTGCCGATGCGTTTAGCCGTCTCAAGCCCGATCTCGTTGTTCTGCTGGGCGACCGTTACGAGCTTCTCGCGGCTTCCCAGGCCGCGCTGATCGCCCGTATTCCGATCGCCCACCTTTGCGGCGGCGAGGCCACCGAGGGTGTCATCGATGAAGCCATCCGGCACTCGGTTACCAAGCTTTCGCATCTGCATTTTGTATCAGCCGAAAAATATCGTCAGCGCGTGATTCAGCTGGGCGAGCAGCCCGATCGGGTTTTCAATTTCGGAGATCCCGGACTCGACCACATCGGGCAAATGAAATTTGTGCCTCGGGACGAACTCGAGCGTTCGATGGACTTCAAGCTGGGTGCTCAAAATTTTCTGGTCACCTATCATCCCGTCACCCTCAGTGCCGCGGGTCCTGAAGCTGCCGTAAAAGCATTGTTTGCGGCGATCGATCGGTTTCCGCAGGCAAAAATTATTTTCACGAAATCAAACTCGGATACTGACGGCCGACTGATTAACCAGCTGGTCGATGCCTATGCGGCTAAAGATTCGCAACGCAGCGTCGCGGTAATGTCGCTTGGGCAGGCTCGCTATTTAAGCTTGATGAAGCTCGTCGATGTCGTGATTGGCAACTCGTCCAGTGGCATCATTGAAGCTCCAGCGCTGAAACGGGCTACGGTCAACATCGGGGACCGCCAGCGCGGTCGGCTTCAGGCAACCTCAGTCATTCAATGTAAAGAATCCGTCGAAGCCATCAGTCAGGCGGTTACCAAAGCGCTTTCTTCGGAATTTCAGGCGACTCTGCCCACGGTGCAATCGCTTTACGGAGCTGGCACTGCCTCAGTCAAGATCAAGGATGTCCTCAAAACCACGAATCTTGTGGGAATCTTAATGAAGACTTTCCATGATTTGATTATTTCCTGACTAGCACGATGCGCGTGAAGAGATACTCCTTCACTCCTTTGGGCAGCAGTGCGGTGGAGATTAACGCCCGGTCAACGGCATTGAAAAGCGGGAACCATCTGCGCGCCAAGGTATCTGCTCGTTGCTGATCGTTCAAACTGCCAAGGTCTTGTCCGAAACGAAGTCCGAAATGCGTCACGGGTTTGATATCCCGAATTTCAAAATGGTCAGCAAATAACTTGGTAATTTCGGATAATGAAAAAGGCATCTCTTTGGGCGAAAGCCACCAGCCTTTGGCAGCAGACTCGGCCAGCATGCCATTGATATCCGAGGAAATCTTCTGGTCCTGTTGCTCACGGCGCAGAACGAGGGCGAAAAAAGATTTGTAAAAAGCCTTCAGGCCCAGCTCAAGCGGCCGGGTCAGCCGGCTCGTTCGATCGTGGTAAGTCGGCTCGACGAGCACCATGACAGCGCCGCGCTCCAGAACCGCCAATGACTGCGCAAACCGCTTTAATTCTTCGACCGTCAGATGATGAATGCCGCAATGGATGAAATAGCCGTCAAATTTTCGCGTTTCGAGGAATTTAGGCAGATCGTTGACATCGCCACGCACGTAATCGCAATGCCGACATGAGGCGCTGGCAGCTTTATCGGCGGCCATCTTTACCTGCTCTTCGCTGAAGTCCAACCCGGTCACATGGGTTTCTTTGTCGGCAAGCAATCTTCCGGCCCAACCACTTCCACAGGCGATTTCAAGAATTCGAATCTTCTTTTTCCCGATGGTGCGGTGAAAGACCTCTTTGATGTCCTGGATGTAGTCCTGGCGCGTCTGCGCGCAAAGCTTATCGGGCAGGGCCCAGATTCTTTCAATCAGGCCGGAGTATTTTTCCCACCAAAGTAACTCCGCGCGGTTGAGCTCGTCCGAAGACGTCTCGATTCTTGATCCTCTCACGTATGGCGCCATTTGAGTGCGGACGTTATCGAATTCAGTCGGGTATTTCAAGTTTGAATTGAAATGGCCCAAAGTATAGGGTGTTTAGATGCAAGGCCGACAGATGACGCTAGTGATCGACCAGCCGTTTGCCAAGGAT
Organism: candidate division WWE3 bacterium; assembly: GCA_038231515.1. Classification (GTDB taxonomy): domain Bacteria; phylum Bdellovibrionota; class UBA1018; order UBA1018; family UBA923; genus JACQAX01. Next base: position 2,360 of record JBBRLF010000351.1, on the reverse strand, counting down.
TTGGGTCTCGTACACTCCCTCGCCCTGATGCCGGGTTACGACTATCAACCCGCGTGGCGCTTGCCGTTTGAGAACAATTCGATCTACACCCGCGAAATCATCAATGCCCAGGTTCGTCTGGGCAAACTTTTCGGTGAAAAAATCTACGCGACGAAGTTGCCTTACAAGGCCGAAGCGCTCGAAGCGCTGTTTTATAATTTCGGTATCATTATCACGTTTGTAATCGGTGACCGGCTGCTCCGGCTTAATCGTCTTGCCGGGCAGGTGCCTGTCGCGGATATCGTCTTGCCAGAGGTCGATTTTCAATTCGACACCCAGTGCTCGATGTCGGATTTTTCCTACAACTACGCCGAGCTTGATCCCGTATTCAACCAATGGATCCTCAATACGTTATTGCCAGAATGCAAGCGTACGCCGGTTACCACGCCCAAAGATGCCTCCGCGCTGCGACGCGAAGGTTATCGCGACCCGAACAAGCTGCGCAGATTTTACAAGCGTGTCCGCGCCAAGATCGATAACCATGAGCTTTCCGCTCAAAAGGTGGGCCGCTATCTCTTGCGCAGGCCCGGCATGGCTTACGATTTTCTGAAAACCGATTTAGTCGAAGAGCTTTTTTTGACAGCTGCCAGCCCGGGCCGCGATATCCCATGTGATGGCAGGGGTTTCATCGCAAAGCTTTTGCAGAAAAAATCCAGCGCCTTCCTCTGGCCACAAGGCAGGCTTTCTCCGGTAGCGCCGTCACTGAAGCCCGTGCCGAGCGATCACGTTCCCAAAATCGAGCGTCAAAGCATTCGTGAGATTACGAATGAGATTGCCGCTATTTTTAAGGAGCTGATCTTGCGGTCCGGAGACCCGATCAATCTGCCGCCGTCCTCCTTCAATGCGATAGCCACTTTGGTCGAGGCGATGATGCCCGACGTATCAATTGAATGGGCTGACTTCTACTGTGAGGAGTTTGTGCGTGAATTTTCGCGGTACAAGGCCAAGACATTTTTTTGCTGCAATCCTTACGGCGGTCACATTGAGGGGTTGCGCACCTTTGCCTGCCGACAGCTTGGCATAGACGTAATTTCGACTCAGCACAGCGCCTGGGGCGGCTATCTCGCGGACGGCGCGCTGGTTTCGGAACGCCTTACTTTTGGCTGCGATGATTATATTACCTTCGGCTGGAGCAATAAAGACGAGAACCTATCCAGCTGGAGGCGCAGCGCGGTTTCTTTGCCCATTCCCATACTTTCTGAGTACCGTCGGAAAAAGGGGAAGGCCGTGGAACAGCTTCCATTGAAGAACCGTGTGCTCCTTTGCACGGGTTTCATCTATCGGTTCCCGACCATCTACAACAGCTTCCTGCGACCTGATACGATATCACGTTGGGTGGAAGTGATCGAAGACGTGATCCGGAAGGTGACCGCAGCCGACATTTCAATCACGTTGATGATGTACGACAGTTACGTCGCCCGGGTTTACCGTCCGGCAATGGATCGTTGGCTGAAGGCGGGTGGAAACAAGATCACGGAATTTGAAAACCATGATTTCCGAGCCAGGAATTTATTGCTCTCGGAACGGTTCGATAACGAGTTCGACGCAATCATCTGGGATATGCCGGCCGGTGGCTTCTCAGAGGCGCTCTGCCTGGGAAAGCGCACTTTTTCGCTCTGGAACAAAGACCTCATCAAAGGGCTGCCAGAGGCGAAGCCGTGCATTGATGGGCTTTTGAAGTCGGGAATATGGTTCCCCGATGGACAGGAGCTCACGAAAAGTCTCGTAAAAATACGGGATCAGCCGGCGTGGTACACGACGCCTGAGGTACAGGAACCGTTAAAGGTCTTTTCGGACCAATTCGTGAACACTGCTCCGGACTGGGATCAGAGCTGGCTTGAATTTTTCAAGCGGCTGCCCTGAGCTGCAAAAAAGCTTACCATTCGCCACCCCAGAATTTCTTATACGTCCCGGATCTTTGTTTGATTTTCACGGGTAGTATTTCGTCGCGCGAAATCGAAACCTTACATAGAGTCATGCGTTGCTTTTTGCCCGCAGTCAGTCTTGCGCGAGCGGCCTCAAGATCCGCCTCGGCTATCGGCTCAACTGAAATATCGAAGATGCGGTCGACAATGCGTGAGAAATCAAAGTTCTCCGACCCAAAGAGACTCCAGGTGACAAGATAGTAGCCGCTGGCTGGCTTTTGCCGGGAACTGACGGGTAAGGGCAGAAGATTGCCAAGCACCGACTCCGAAAGCACACGAGCAGGCAGCGCTTCCGACTCAAACGGATAGATGGACGGCAGGTTGTTGGTTGTTTTTTGCGCCAGGACCCGAATCTGATGATCGATCGAAATCTTGCGAATCTGAAACCCGTGCTTG
>JBBRLF010000350.1:0-5270 GCA_038231515.1 candidate division WWE3 bacterium | reverse complement strand
GTCGGTAGGCGCGGTAGATGACGAGCGAGTCTGTGTATTTGCCGCCAAACAGCAGGTTAACGATTCCGGTAAAGGCGCTGTTTCCAAGCCCGGTCAAAATGGTATCGTCCTCACTCTTGGCTGAGCCCAGATAGCGTGACACGGTGACCATGTCGAAGCCCTCTTTCATCTTGGCGACCAGCTCGGGCAGCAGCTCCGGTACCGAGTTGCCGTCAGGGCTGAAGGTGACAATGACGTCGCCGCGAATATGAGGATACATCTCGATATAGCCCAGTCGCAGACCACGACGCTTTTGCTGATAAATCTCGTAGCCCTGCTTGCGGGCGTATTCCAGGGTTCCGTCGGTTGAACCGCCATCAAGGACGATGATCTGGTCAAACAGGTCCCGCTTTACACGGGGCATGATTTCATGCATCCCGACGATTTCGTTCATGGTGGTAACGACTAAAGTGAATTTCATTAGATTTTTGAATCTATCTTTAGGAGTTCGCCGCGTCTACTTCAAATTCCAGGCGCCTCGACCGTCCTTGGAGAATTTCGTTGCCACCGAAACGTCGGTCATGGTTTCTTCGGTGCATGGTACGACAATTCAAGAAAATCATGATTACCGGAATTACCGGCTCGGGCGGTAGCTACTTGGCGGAATATATCGTCAAGCACCACCCGAACGTCGAGGTTCATGGTCTGGCCCGCTGGCACAGTACGACGAGCCGGGATAATCTTGCCTCGGTGTCCGGCAAGGTTCATGTGCATGAGTGCGATCTCACCGATCTTAGCTCAGTCACGAATACGATCAAGGCGACCAGGCCTGACGGCATTTTTCACCTGGCCTCGCACGCCAATGTGCGGGCTTCGTTCAGTACTCCGCTGGCGGTGCTCGAAAACAACATCGGCGGCACCGCGAATCTGCTGGAAGGTATTCGTCTTGCGGGGCTCGATCCGGTCTTGCAGCTTTGCAGTACTTCGGAAGTATATGGCCAGGTTGATCCCTCCCAGGTGCCGATCACCGAAGCGTGTCCGCTCAATCCGGCCAGTCCCTATGCCGTGTCCAAGGTTACCCAGGATCTTCTTTGCCAGTCCTATTTCCTGAGCTACGGCATGAAGGTGATTCGAACCCGCATGTTCGCTTATCTAAATCCGCGCAGACACGATCTCTTTGCCACCTCTTTTGCGCTGCAGGTGGCCCGCATCGAAGCTGGTCTTCAGACCGAGCTGCTGCATGGGAACCTTGATTCCGTGCGTACCATCATCGATGTGCGCGATGCGATGGAATCCTACTGGGTCGCGATGACGAAATGCGAATTCGGCCAGGCCTACAATATCGGGGGCACTACCGTGATGAAGGTGGGCGAGTTCCTGGACCTCTTGAAGAAGCTCGCCAAACGCGATATTCCGTCGCGCTTGGATCTGGCGTTGCTGCGCCCCTCTGATGTCAGTCTTCAAATTCCCGACGTCACAAAGTTCACGAAGCAGACGGGTTGGAAGCCGAAGTATGCCTTTGCAGATAGCGTCGCGCATCTGCTCGAAACCTGCCGGCAGGGCGTCAAAGCCTCAGCCAATGCCTAAACTTTCGGTGATTGTCCCCGTTTATAACGAGGAACGGCAGCTGGCAGCGGTGGTGCACTCGCTGATGAAAGCGCCCTGTCCGATAGAGCGCGAGTGGATCTTTGTCGACGATCACTCGACCGACCGCAGTCTGCTGATCCTCAAAGAGCTGGCCGGACAATACGGTTTCACCTTGCTTGAGCAGGCGGATAATCGGGGCAAGGGCTCGGCCGTCCGTCGTGGCATTGCGCTAGCCACGGGGGACTTCATCGTCATCCAGGACGCCGATTTCGAATATGATCCGCGCGACATTCCCAACCTCCTGCAGCCGCTGCTGGAAAATAATGCCGACGTGGTCTATGGCAGCCGATTCAAAAATGGTCAGCAAGTCCATCGCACTTTTCATTATTTTGGAAATCTGCTGCTCACGATCCTGAGCAATCTTCTGTCGGGTATCTACCTGACCGACATGGAAACCTGTTACAAGGTTTTTCGCGCCGATGTGCTTAAGGCAATGCGGCTGAAGTCACAGCGTTTCGGGCTCGAAGTCGAGCTTACAGCGTATGTGGCAAAGGCGCGCCTTCGCATCATGGAGCTTCCCATCTCCTATTTTCCGCGCAGCCATCTGCAGGGAAAGAAGATTGGCTGGAAGGACGGCGTGGCCGCGCTTTTTCACGTCGTGCGCTTTAATCTGCTGACAAGCTCCGAAGAGGCCTTCACCAAATCAGTGGATTACGGTGGGTCCGGCCTTTAACAGGCCTTTGATATCGAGAATAAAGGCTGCGGGTTTGAGCTGCTCTTCGAGGCCCTTGTTTACCAGCGCGGTCAGCTCTTTATGCGCGACGGCAAAAACGACGGCGTCGTATTTTTTGCCAGGCGGAATTTTTTCGAGCAGCTCGATGCCGTACTCATGGTGCGCGCCATCGCGATCGGCAACCGGGTCAACTGCATCGACCTCAAGCCCGAATCTCTTGAGCTCGCGATGCAGGTCGTTGATTTTGGTGTTGCGTACGTCGGGACAGTTTTCCTTGAAAGTGAAACCCAGCAGCAAAACATTGGCGCCGATGGGCGAGATCTTGCGCTTGAGCATTTCGCGCAGGCAGCGGTCGGCATAAAAGTTGGCCATATGATCGTTCACGCGACGGCCCGCGAGAATCATCTCGGTGTGGAAACCCACCTCGTTGGCCTTGTGTGTGAGATAGAAGGGGTCAACGCCGATACAATGGCCGCCCACCAGGCCCGGGCGAAAGGGCAGGAAGTTCCATTTTGTGCCCGAAGCTTCGAGCACGTCGTAGATGTCCAGGCCCAGACGTTCGAAAAGCACGGCCAGCTCGTTGATCAGGCCGATGTTGACGTCGCGCTGAATGTTCTCGATAACCTTGGCGGCTTCCGCCGTGGCGATGTTGCGCGCGCGGTGAATGCCGGCTTTGACAATTTTGCCGTAAACCGCGGCAACCATGTCGAGCACCTCGGGCGTCGAGCCCGCGACGATCTTTTTGATCTTCGGAATGGTGTGCTCTTTGTCGCCTGGATTGACGCGTTCGGGGCTATAGCCGAAGAAAAAATCCGTATTGTACTTCAGGCCGGTGAGCTGTTCCATCTTGGGCGCCAGCACCTCTTCGGTCAGGCCGGGATAAACGGTCGACTCGAACACGACCACGGCACCCTTGCTCATGACGGGGGCCAGCACTTCGCAGGCCGAGATCAGGGGGCTCATGTCGGGAATGTTGAACTTGTCGACCGGCGTGGGCACGGTGACGATGTAAAACAGGATACCCTTCAAGTCGTCGCGATTACTGGTAAAGTGCAGCCGCGGGCTGGACAGCTCGGCCGATTCCACTTCTTTTGTACGATCGTGGCCGGCTTTGAGCTCTTTGACGCGCCGGTCATTAAGGTCGTAGGCCACGACGTCCATTTCTTTTGAAAAACATACGGCCAGGGGCAATCCAACGTATCCGACGCCGATGACGGCAAGCTTGGAGGGTGTATTCATAGTGAACAATTAGGCCCCGATTTCGAGTAATATTCAATATTGAACTTTAGAAGTCCGGCATTGTAAGATCCGAAGCGTGAACATCGCCCCAGCTCAATCCACGGAAGCAGTTAAGACGAAGACCTCGTTTTGGCGTCTCTATTTTGGACGTCTCATTACGGCAACGCAGGTGCTGGCCGATTTTACAACTATTTTAGTCACCTATATGCTGAGCTACTGGATCTATACGGGGCCTCTTAAAGGGTGGTCTCCGCAATCGGTTGGTGAGTTTGCGGTCATAGCGGCCTCGGCCAGCGTGCTCTACTGTTTTCTCCTGGATAAAGAGGGGCTTTACCGCCGCGAGATAAGTTTATTGAACGTGAAAGAAATGCGCGGAATATTTTATGTAGGCATGTACGGCGCCGCGGTGGTGTTGAGCGCGATGTTCTATATTCGTTCGACCTCGTTTTCCCGAATCACCTTTACGATGGCGCTGACTGGCACGCCGATACTGCTCTATTTTCAGCGGCAGATATTTTATAAGCTGCACGTCCTGTTTCATCAGCGGGGGCTTTCGCAGACCCGCGTATTTATCTTCGGCGCCGGCAATATCGGCACTCACCTGGCCAAGCGGCTATACGGCAGTCCTTCGCTTGGGCTTTTTCCCGTGGGCTTTCTTGATGACTCCAGCGACAAGGTGGGGCATCCGGTACGTTGGACTGGCAACTGTCCGCGTGCGGGCGTGCCGATTCTGGGTGGCGAGGACGTGCTCAAGCAGGCCCGCAAGCATGGTGTCGAGATGGTGCTGATAGCCTTGCCGAGTGCTAAATTCGCGCGCAATCAGGCACTCGTCGAGCTTTGCGTCGAGCAGCGTCTGGCCTATGCCATCGTGCCCAACAGCTACGAGAAGTTCATACAACAGGTGGAGAGTTTTGAGATCGGCGGCATTCCGCTGATTCGGCGGCGCGATACGCGTGCCAGCAACCTGTACCTGATTGGTAAACGCATCACCGACTTCATGCTCAGCGCGGTCTTCATCACGCTGCTGGCGCCAATCGTGCTGCTTATCGGTATTGCGATCAAGCTGGAGTCTCGCGGCCCGGTGTTGTTCAAGCAAAAACGCGTGGGCCTGCATGGCCGCATCTTCTCGTTTTACAAGTTTCGCAGCATGCACGTCGACGCCCCGAAATATGCGCGCACGCCAGCTGATCCGCGCGATCCGCGCATTACCAAGGTCGGGCGCTGGCTGCGGCGCACGAGCTTGGACGAGCTGCCGCAGCTCTTCAATGTTTTCCGAGGCGACATGAGCCTGGTGGGGCCACGCCCCGAGATGGAATTCATCGTGGATACCTACAGCTCGCTTGAGCGGCAGCGCCTTCTGGCCAAGCCGGGCATTACCGGCGTGTGGCAGATCAGCGGTGTTCGCGGCGAGCCCATTCACATGAATATCGAGTACGATCTTTTTTATCTCGAAAACCGGTCCATGCTGCTGGATCTGGCAATCATCGTAAAGACGATCCTCTCGGTTATTCGCGGCGTCGGGGCGGTCTAGAATTTTCTTTTGAAGCCCAGCCAAAGCGGACGCAGCAATCCGGCCGCGGGCGACTGCGCAAGGTATTTTTGCAGCCGAATGCGGCCCAGCTCAAGCGGGCGCAGAATCTCGTTGCCCACGTTGAGCCAGGCGGGAAGCTCGCTGCGCAGCTTGTGGTGGACCGCGCGAAATTCGAAAAAGGCCTCGCGAAACTGCGCCGAG
>JBBRLF010000349.1:0-5273 GCA_038231515.1 candidate division WWE3 bacterium | reverse complement strand
CAACGCGGGATGCCCATAGAAGCGCCCTCGCGTGAGTCGCATGACCTGATAACCTTTGCCCTCGCTTGCCAGCGCCAAAGCGCCCGCCACGCAGCCGGCGCTGTAGGAGCCTATCGCGAGCGGCATCGACCCGGAAGAAATGGGTGCTGTAGTGCGCACCTTGGCCCAGGGATTCTCGACCGTAGCTACGGTCGCACAGCCTGTTAGCATTAAGAAGGGTGCCAAAACTGCCGATACTTTGAGGTATGGCTTTACGCGAAAAATTATTTTTCGGAACATTTCTGGTCCTCATCGTTCTTACCGCCGTCACCGCTGCAGCCGCGCTGGCAGCCAGCAACGGCGGCCTGACGCTAATCGGCTTTGTGCCCGAGCTGCATTCGCTAACCATTGACACCTCGGCCGTAACCTCTAACCGCGCTCCAGCCGCCGAGCTTGCCGCTTCTTCCGAGGATATCGAACTGGCCCGAATTGTCGAGATCAACAACGCACCCGGCCTCTATGCCGTCACAATTCGCTCCAAGAATCTTGGCACCCTGAACGGCGCGGGCGAAATTGGACCCAGCTACGCGCTAAGCTACAATGCGGCTCCGGTGAATCTCGCCCGGGGCACGGTGCTTGTCGATTCCGGCTATCGCGTCGGCGGCACCCGAACGGTTCACGTGCTCAAGATACATCTCAATTCCCAAAACCCCGGCCAGCTGGCTGACGTGGCGCTGGGAAAGTACTCCGATACGATCACGTTTTCTGTCGCGGCCGACTGAAAGTCCGACTATACTTAGCGGCAAGTGCGGCTCACCAACCCCCGACTCTCCGTCATCACGTCGTTTGCGTTACTTTTTCTGGCGCCCGCCCAAGCGCGGGCCTTTTCGCTGGCGCCAATGTCGGTTTCGCTGGAGCCAACAGGCAAAGGCGCCTCGCATTCCTTTATCCTCGAAAACAACAGTCCTGAAAAACTCGCCATCCAGGTTTCCATGGCCGGCCGCGAGGTTACTCCGGGCGGTGTCGAGAAAAACCCTGACGCTGATGACGACTTCATCATCTATCCCTCGCAGATCGTGCTGGGTGGCAATGAGAAGCGCACCGTGCGCGTCACCTGGGCCGGCGACACCAAGCCCGGTAGAGAACTCGCGTTCCGCATCATTGCCGAGCAGCTGCCGGTTGATACGCAGAAGCCCGACAAGAAAGGCCAGGCGGTCATTCGCATGTTGCTGCGCTACATGGGCGCCGTCTACATCACACCGCGCGGCTCTGCGCCCAAAATCGAGGTCACCAAACTTGAACGAGTCGAAGCCACCAAAGGCAAGACCGGCCCGCTACTGGCCATTACGATTAAAAACCTGGGCACCGCTCATCAGATTCTGACCGCCGCAAATTTGAAGATCGGCGCGGTTACACTCAAAGATGACGTCACCAAAGTTTTGAGCGGCCTTAATTTGCTCGCAGGCGGCGTGCGGCGCTTCGAAATTCCGTGGCCCGCGCAACTGACTGTGGAAAATTTGAAGTCGAAAGCGGAACTTGATCTCAAAAAATAGCCGCCTCCTCATTGTGACCTGCGCGCTGACCCTGACAACCCCATCGCTGACGCTGGCTCAGACCCCCTCGAACGATCCCTTTTTAAAAGCCTTCAGTAAAAAAAAAAGTCGGATCACGTTCGCGTAGTCGTTCCCGTCCTGATTGAAAACCGCCCGAGTGGCGAGCTTTATCTGATTCCACCGTCCAAGGGCCGCAGCTTTCTGGTTCAGGGGCCGGCCCTGCTCGACGACCTGAAAGAGTGGCTCCCGGCCGATCGAGTCAACCAGCTGTCAGCACGCCTCGAGGCGGACGCCCCGTCGGGCGACCGCGTGCTGAGCGCCGACGCACTGGCTGCCGTTGGTCTGAAAGCCTCTTTTGATGAACGCCTGCTCGAGCTGCGCATTGGGGTGCCACCCGACATCCGCAAGACCAATCTGGTGTATCTGAGCGGACGTGGCATTCCGCCACCCAATGGCGAGGCGCTTACGCCCAGCCCGCTTAGTGGCTTCATCAATACGCACGTGGGCGAAGATTTCAACTCCCACCACAATGACAGCACCGACGGCCGCCGCCCCTTTCGCACCGACCTCGATGGCGCGCTCAACTACCAAAGCTGGGTGCTCGAAGCCGCCTCGAACTACACCAGCCAGCAGCCCAATACCTTTACCCGGGGTGACGTGCGCCTTATCAAAGATGATCCTGAGCATATGATTCGCTATGCGGCCGGCGACCTTTCGTATCCCCTTAGTACCTACCAGCACTTTCGTCCCATGGCGGGTGTTACGTTTGCCAGCAACTTCACACTGCAACCCTACCGAGTCACCATTCCACTGAGCAGCAATGAGATTTTTCTCAAAACACCTTCAAGGGTCGTCGTGTTCATCAATGGCTATCAGGCGCAGGTGCTGTTTCTACCCGCCGGGCGTCAGGATTTGCGCTCGCTGGCTCTGGGCAACGGCATCAACTTTATTCGCCTCGAAATCACCGACGACGTTGGCCACCTCGAGGTACTCACGTTTCCCTGGGTCTCGGATGCCGATCTGCTCGCCAAGGGCCTGCACCAGCTGGCTTACAGCGTGGGCTTTCCTTCGACTCAAGTAAGCAATCATCGTGACTACAACTCGTCACTGCCCACGGTATCGATTTTTCACCGCTACGGCTTGAGCGATACCTTTACGCTTGGCGCCAACTACCAGGGCGACCATCGCCAGCTGGTGGGCGGCATCGAGCTGACCGAGGCGCATCGCTGGGGCACGCTGGGCCTGGAGCCCGCCGTAAGTCGCCTGTCGGGCTACCCCACGGCGTTCGCGGGCCGCATCCGCTATAACTACACCGACTACAACGGACCACGCTTTACTCAACGAAATTTATTGTTAGGCATCGAATACAAGAATATCAACTTCGCCGAGCTCGACGAGCTTACCCCAAACGTCATTCCGGCCTACAATCTCACGGCCGGCTACAGCCAGACCATTGCGCCCGAGGTCAATGCCCGCGTCGGCGGCACCTATGATTTCAACCGCGGCCCCGGCACCGTCAATGACTACCTGGGTTCGCTGGCCGTCGTAAAGTCTTGGAAGAGCGGCATGCAGGCCAGCTTGACCGTGAGCCATCGCCGCTCGCAAACCGACCAGCACGAAAACGATCTGTTCTTGCTGATCTCCTGGGTGCTGCCCCAATCCAACCATTTTCTCACGACCAGTGAAGATACCGCGCGCAAGGCCTCGCGCGTGGAATGGCATTACAACAGCCCGCAAGTCGTCGGCGGTTTCAGCACGGGGGCTTCTTTTGAGAGAGCGCCCGACGCCAACAAAACCGATGCCACGCTCGACTACACAGGCAATCGCGGCACGCTTGGGGTGTCGCACAATCTGACGACAAACTACGCGGGGGCTCGAATGATGACGACTAATCTGCGCGGTGGCACCTCGCTGGCGTTTGCCGGTGGCCGCTTTGCAATCGGGCGCCCCATTACCGACGCGTTTGCCATCGTCACGGTAGCCGAGCATCTCAAGGACCAAACCATCGACGTCAATCCCAACAGCAACGAGTATTACGACGCGCGCGCCGACTGGCTGGGCCCGGCCCTGATTTCAAATATTCGTTCCTATCAGTACTACCACCTTTACCTCGATCCCTCACAGCTGCCGCCCGGCCTGGAGCTGGGTGAAGAAAACTACTCGCTACTGCCCGACTACAAAAGCGGCGTGCTGATTCGTGCCGGCACCGATGCGGCGATCATGCTGGCCGGCATCATGCGGGAGGCCACGGGCAAGCCCGTGGCCCTGGAGTCGGGCGAGGCCCGGCTGACCGGCGACCCCAAGGCGAAAGCCATCGTCATATTCACCAACCGCAAGGGCAAGTTTCGCCTCGAGGGCTTCAAGCCGGGCAGTTACGTCCTGCGTTTTTTCAGCGAAAAATGGGCTCCAGTCGAATTTCGTATTCCCGATACCGCACCGGGCGTTTACGACATTGGCACCCTGACCGTAACTCCGTTAAGATAGGAGTGAGATGATGACGGCGAAAACCTGCACCTTACTGCTTACCTCGCTTCTGCTGCTGGCCCCTGCTGCCCTTGCGGGCAACTGCAGGCTGGGCTTGCGCACGAGCAACGTCAGCCTGGTCTGGACGCCCTCGCTGGCAACACAGCAAATCGACTTCACAGTCACCAAAGTGAAAAACGATTCCTGCGATTACGTGATCACCTTCTCGAAAGGCGGCGCCGGCGACTACAATCGCCGCATGGTCTCGGGCCCGGGCGCGCTCAACTATCAGCTCTACAAGGAATCTTCGCTGACCAACATTCTCAAAGACAGCTCGGACGTCACAGGTAGCGGCGACGCCATCACGGGTTCGTTTGGCAAGGGCACGAATCTGACACAGACGCTGACTTACTTTTTACAGATTCCCTATAACCTGGCCACCACGCCCAAGCTCAAGCCGGCGGGCACGTATTCGGACAATTATGTAGTCAGCGTTTTCAACGGTACGGCAACCGATGGACTTTCAGCGCCCGACGCCACGGCGGCCGTTTCACTGTCTACCTCGGTGCCGCGCAACGTGCAGCTCTCGCTGGTGCGCACGGGTGCCGGCTTCGATCCGAACTCAACTGCGCAGTCTCTGGATTTCGGAACACTCAGCGAAAACGCAGCGCGAACTTTCGACATTCGCATCCTGACCAACGCCGGTTTTTCGATCACCTTCTCTTCGCAAAATCAGGGTGTGCTGCAACATACGTCGCCAGGGATAAAAACGACGATTCCTTACTCGGTCGTGGTGAACTCCACGACCCAGAATCTGAAAAACGGGCCCGTCGTTGTCGCCACTGGTAGCGGCCAAACCACTACCAGTGGGGCGGTAAATCCCGTTTCGATCACCATCGGCTCACTCAAAGACAAAGTCGCCGGCAACTACGCCGACAACATCACGGTCACTGTCGCTACCACCGAATAATCAGTTCGCGGCAATCGTGAAAGTCAGCGTGTCGCTATAGGTACCAGACATCATTGAAGTGGCCGCCGCACCCGTATACGAGATCGTAAGTGGCTTGGTGGCGCTGACGACGGTGGTGGTAGCCCCCGTGCTGGTCACCTGCTGCGCGGTCGCGCTGAGCGTAACGGTGACGCCGTTGTATTTGGCCGTGTAGGCCAGACTGCCGAGCGCGCCATTTTTGAGAACGCCGGCGTTGGCTGAACTCATCGTGACCTTGTAGCCCAGGGTGTCGTTGCTTTGTTCGGCGACATTGGCCACGGGCAGGTTTG
>JBBRLF010000348.1:0-5289 GCA_038231515.1 candidate division WWE3 bacterium | reverse complement strand
TTGGTCGACCGCACCCACAGATGACGGTTCTCCATCAGAAATTCGATACCGTGGTCTTTGGGTGAGATGGGATAGTTTTCGGCGATCTGGTGAATCTTGATCGACTTCACGCCCAGCTCGAAGCTCAGCGGATTGCGCGGATTCTGGCGTAACGTGCCTTCAACCACCAGCGACGTTTCCTGCGTGAGCTTTTCAAAGTCTTCGAAGCTTTGATCGTCGCATTCGCCTTTGACAAGCACGCCTTGCATGAACCCGGTGCCGTCCCGAACGACCATGAACTTGATTTTGCCGCTGCTGCGCTTGTTGTGCACCCAGCCCTTGACGGTAACGTTGGTTACGCCTTTGGCAAAAACTTTGCCGGCATCTTCAATGTAGAATCGTTCGGTGTTGGCAGTAGTCATATCTTTTTAGCAAGCTCCACCAGCAGACGGACGCCGTAGCCCGAGCTGGATTTTTTGGGATTATAAGGAATGTGGCCCACGGCCCAGGCGACACTCGCGATATCGAGATGCACCCAGCGCGTATCCTTGCGAATGAACTGCTTGAGGAACATGGCGCCCTTGGCAGTGCCATGCGCGGGCGTGTCGCCCGAGTTGCGCATGTCGGCGTATTCCGATTTCAAATCGTCAAAATACTCGTCAAAAAGTGGTAGCTCCCAAACGCGTTCGCCGCTGTCTTTTGCGGCAGAGGCCACGAGCTTGTTGAAGCCCGCGTCGTTGCCCATGAGGCCCGAGCAGCTCTTGCCCAGCGTTACTGCAACGGCGCCCGTGAGAGTAGCCAGGTCGATGATGTAATCGGGTTTCAGGTCCTGCGCGTAATCAAGTGCGTCGGCCAGTACGAGACGGCCTTCGGCATCGGTGTTGGTGATTTCGACCGTTTTGCCCGCGCGCGAGTTCAGAATGTTGCCCGGGCAGATGGCGTTGCCGCCTGGCATGTTTTCGGCTGCGGCCACGATCATGATGATGCGTGAGCCAATCTTAAGTTGAGAGGCCGCAATGATGGCGCCCATTACTGCTGCCGCGCCCGACATGTCATGTTTCATGTCTTCCATGCGTGCCGACGGTTTGATCGAGATGCCGCCGCTGTCAAAGGTGATGCCCTTGCCGACGAAGGCGATGGTCTTGGCCTTTTTTGCGTTCTTTGGGTTGTACTCGAGCACGATCAGGCGGGGTGGACGAATGCTGCCCTGGCCCACACCAGCGAGCAGGCCCATATTTTCTTTCACAATCTGCTTTTCGTCGAGAATGGTGACCTTCAAGCCATAGGTCTCGGCGTAACGCTTTGCGCGATCGGCGAAATCCGTGGGGTGGAGCTCATTGGATGGTTCATTGCTCAGATCGCGACAGGTGTAGGTGCCCAGCAACATGGCCTTGGCTTGCTCGATGCCCTTGGCAAAACCAGTGACCCGGCTGGCTTCAGAGCTGGCCAGCGTAAGCGAGAGCGGTTCGCCCTTTGCGGCGCCGTCTTTGCTTTCAGACTTGGTCTCTTTGGGCTTGGAGAAATATTTGTCGAACCGGTAAGCCGCCAGGCCAAAGCCCTCGGCAAAGGCGTATGCTGCGGTTGCGGCGTCGAGGCTCAGCTTGGACGAGGGGACCAGGAAAGTGTCGAGATAAACGACGGCCTGCTTCACCTTTTCGGCCACAAGCTTGTGGGCTACGGCAGCGCCCAGGCGGCGCAAGCGCTCGGCAGAGCCCAGCTGATTGATGCCGTCTTTATCAAGGCCGGTTCCGATAACCAGAACGTGGTCGGCGCCGCGTACGCCGTTGAAGCGCGCCAGGCACGCCGAACCTGCTTTGGTCGAGAATTCCCTGGAAGCATTAAGACGGTCAAGTAAGGGGCGAAAGTCTTTGAAGTCCTTGTGCAGGACGAAGGCGGGCTTCGCAGCATCCTTACTTTCTGGTTTCGCATCCGGCGCCACGGCGATGACTTCGCAGTGGGCTTTCGCGAAAGGCGGAGCCTTTGGCATCTTCAGGGCGGAAATATTCAAAAATTTGCTTACGTTAACGTCTTGTTTCATCTTAAAGAAGGGCCTAACATTTGTCTGCTAAGCGGTCAACGCCGAGGACACCTGGCTAACCACCAAAACCATGCTTAAGAAATATTATTCCGTCTTTGGCCCCGCACATCGCATTCTGGACGCTCTCATTCTGGTGGGGAGCTGGTTCATCGCTTATTATCTGCGTGATCACTATCCGTTTCCGATCATGCAGGCCGCGATGCCGCCTTTCAGGCTCTATGCTTCTTTTGCCATCGTAATCGTGCTGCTTTGGGCGGCTGTTTTTTCGATCGAAGACCTTTATTCCAGCAAGCGCATGACTCGAAGAACGGTAGAGGCCTACAAGGTCGCCCGAGCGCACAGCATGGCCATACTCATTTTCATCTCGCTGACGTATCTGGTCAGCGCCTACAAGCTGTCGCGCGGCGTCTTTGTTTATTTTTATTTCATGAGCGGTTTTCTGCTCGTTTATTCGCGCATCAAGCTGCGCAATACGTTGCGCGCCATGCGCACGAAGGGCTTTAATCTGCAGCGTGTGCTTATCGTGGGCACGGGTGCGGCCGCGCAGCAAGTGTTCAGCAAGCTGGGGCGCCACCCCGAGCTGGGCCTGGAGTTCGTGGGCTTTCTGGGCGCGGCACCGCCGGGCCTATGGCCGCATGACGTGAAAATCATCGGCTCAGTCGAAGACGTTGCTGCGATTGTGCGTCAGCACCATGCCGACAAGGTGGTGGTGGCCTTGACCCGCGCCGAATTTTCGAAGCTCGAAGTCGTATTGAATCAGCTCAAAGATGAAATCGTAGACATGATTCTGGTGCCCGACATCTATGAGTACGTGTCGCTGGGCTGCGAGGTCGAGGATTTCGACGGCGTGCCCATGGTGAGCCTCAACGAGACACCGATCATCGGCATGAACATGTTCGTCAAGCGAGTGTGTGACATGCTGTGGGCGCTTTTCGCAATTATTCTTGCCGGGCCCGTTATGTTGCTGATCGCCGCCCTGATCAAGCTGACGTCGAAGGGGCCCGTCTTTTACAAGCAAGAGCGGATGAGTCTGAACGGGAAACGTTTCTTCATGCTGAAGTTTCGTTCCATGTCCGCCGAGCACCCGGGCGATGTGGCGCTCATGACGAAAAAGGACGACCCTCGCATAACCGCGGTGGGCAGATTCATTCGCCGCACCAGCCTTGATGAGCTGCCGCAGTTTTTCAATGTGCTGAGGGGCGACATGAGCATTGTCGGTCCCCGGCCCGAGCGCACCTGGGTAGTTGAGGAAGTGCGCACCAAAATTCCCCGTTACATGTTAAAACATAAAGTGAAGGCCGGTATCACGGGTTGGGCTCAGGTCAATGGCTGGCGCGGTGATACGTCCCTGGAAAAGCGCATCGAGTACGACCTGTATTACATCAAGAACTGGTCCATGCTTTTTGATATGAAGATTCTTTTCATGACGGTTTTCAAGGGGCTTATCAATCGCAATGCCTATTAGGATCTACAAATACATTTTCCTCGAGGTACTTTACCCGTTTTTCGGCGGCTTCGTCTTTTTCATGTTTGTCTTTTTGATGTTTCAAGTGGTGCGCCTGGCCGACTACTTTATCAATCATGGCGTAGGGCTGACGTTGCTGGCGAAGATGACGATTTACATCTCGGCGGCTTTTCTGCCCGTGGTCATGCCGGTCAGCTTTCTGGTGGCAACGCTCGTGGGCTTTGGCCGCCTGAGCTCGGATAGCGAAATTGTCGCCTTCAAGGCCTCAGGCATGTCGCTCGTTCGTCTCTACTTTCCAGTCGCCTTTCTTTCGATCCTGGTGGCCAGCTGTGTTTTTTATCTCACCTATTTTTTCATTCCCTGGGGGAATAGAGAGTTCAAAAAAACGATTGTGAAGCTGGGCAACACGAAGGTGGTTTCCAATCTCAAAGAGGGCACGTTTACCGAGGGCTTTTTTGATCTGCTGGTGTACGCGGACAAGGTGGACGTGCAACACAACAAGATGAGCGGCGTGTTCATCTATGACGACCGCGACCAGAAAAATCCCAATGCCATCATGGCCAAAGAGGGCGAGATCATTTCGCTCAAGACTGATAGCGAGCTCAGCGCCGCGGCGATTTTGAAGCTCGACGAAGGCAGTATTCACCGGTCAGACATCGCGCAGAACTATTACGAGAAAATTGATTTCGACGTGTATCGCCTGATGCTGAAGGTGGAAGAGGGCCGTGTCGATGAGATCAAATACGCCAAGACTCTGGATGCCAACGAACTCAAAAGCCAGATGAACAAGTTTGAGAACGACTACCCGCGCTACCAGGAATATGCCATCGAGTATTGGAAGCGAATCGCACTGGCCATAGCGCCGCTGCTATTTGGTGTTTTAGGCGTTGGTCTGGGCGTCGTACGTATGCGCAGTGTGAAATCAAATGCCATCTTCGTCGCGTTTTTCGTCGTCATTGTTTACTGGGGTTTGCACATCATGGGCGCAAGTCTCGCCGAGAAGGGCACTCTGCCGCCGTTTCTCGCAATGCAGATATCCAACCTTGCCGTACTTCCGTTTGCTATCCTGAGTTTCAAGAAATCGGCCTGGTGAGTTTACCTCGAAAGACACGGTAGTAGCGAATCTTCAAATTTCACCAAATCTTCACAAAGCAGAAGATCGGCTCTGATTGCGGCTTTTCAAATAGTTCCAATCCTGTCTGTCGTCGAAAAGGCGCTTCTGTAGCAGGTCGTGGGGATAACTATTCAGCTAGTGTGTGGATAAGTGCGTAATAGTGCCATTAAAGCATTAAATATCAAGCAGTTGGCGGCTGTGGATAAGTCACTGGTTTGGTGTGGATAAGTAGGCTGGATTGGGTGCGACGAAGGGCGTTGCCTGGTATTGTTCGATCGCCTCGGTGGGCATAATGACCGTTTTCGCAGTGTTTCCATACGGCTTAAACTCTTTATTATCGTAAGAGATTTCAAGACTTTTAGGTTTTGCACTGGTGAAGCGAATGCTGGTTCGGGCGCGGACGAAAATTACTTTATCTTTCTTGAGTGTGTACTGCTGCAAGGGGCGATCGTCGACCTGGTACTTTACCCACGCGTCATCCACAGCGCGAATGATCAGACGGTACTTCACTTCGTTGCTTGGAATCGGTGGAATTTTGGCCTTGGCAACCACAACCGCAGGCACCGGCGCCGCAGTAGGAGTTGTGGCAGGTGTGACAACTGGCAGTGCAGCGGGAACCACTGCCTGAGTTGGAACCGGCTTTGGCGTGACTGCTTTGGTTTTTGCCACGACTACAGGCTTTGCTTCTGCTTT
>JBBRLF010000347.1:0-5312 GCA_038231515.1 candidate division WWE3 bacterium | reverse complement strand
CTTGTCGAAATTGCGGGCCAGCTGATTTGCCGCGCCCACGATGATCGCCAGCGGATTATTGATCTCGTGGGCCACCCCGGCGGCGAACTCGCCCATTGCGGCAAGTTTCGACACATGAATCGCCCTGACCTGTTCGCGGGCCACCAGGGCCTCGATCTGTTCCGCGTGCGAAAGATCGATCATCATGCCATCCCAGCGAATCTCGCCGTCGCTCTCGCGAGTGGGTACGCTGCGCGCCGACACCCATTTGCGCGTGCCGTCGGCCGTGAGCACCTGCCCTGTCCACGAGAACCGCTCGAGAGTTCTGGCGCTTTCGGCGATGGCCTCGCGAAGCTGCTGACGGTGCTCGGGCGCGACGCTCTCAAGAAAAATTGCCGGATTTTTTTTGAATTCGTCGGGAGCGATACCGTAGATTTGATAAGCATATTCGCTCACGTAGGTGAAAAACATTTTCCCGTCGGGCGACAGGCGAAACTCGTAGAGCATTCCCGGCACGCTGTTGAGCAGGCGCGAAAGGTTCGATTTGCTCTTGACGGGGGGGGCCTCGGCCACGAGCACGTAGAGCTCTGCGAGCTCGCCGCAAGACATTTCGGGCATGAGCTTTATGACGGCCTGCCTGCCTTCGCCTGCCGACACTTCATAGGCGAACGACGCCACCTTTCCCGTGCGAATTTTGGCGAGCGTCGCGCCTACCTCGATGCCGATCGCATCGGCCAGGAACTGCTCGAGCGTAAGCTCTCGCACGACCGCCGCGGGGTTGCCGAGCAACGCCAAGCCCTCGGCATTGACCTCACAGCACCTCAACTCACGGTTCCACTGTCCAAGCAGCGTCCAAGGACCGAGAAGGTTCATGCACTCAGTTTACTCGCTCCAGATGAGATGCCTGCAAAACAATCATGAATCTCTGATGAAGGCGTGCCTGCCGGCTTCCGAAGGGTCAGCAACTCTGCGACACTTAAGCTTGGAGCCCAGGCCTCCGACAATGAATGTAGCATCGGGCCGCGTCCCGATCGCATCTCAAAGGAGCCCACCCATGACTAAACTTGCGCAAAGCACCATTCTGGTCGTCGACGACGAGAGTATGATCCGCGAGATCATCGCAGAAGAGCTCGCCCTCGAGGGCGCCACGGTAATCGAAGCCGAAGACGGCAACTCCGCTCTCGAGCTCGTGCGCTGCACGAAGTTTGATGCCGTCGTGTCGGACATTCGTATGCCAGGGGGAAACGGAACTCAGCTACTCGACGGAATCAGAGATCTTTGCACCCACCAGCCCGTGGTGATGTTCGTGTCGGCCTTCTCAGACCTCACCCTGGCCGACGCTTACGCTCGCGGCGCGGAAGCGGTTTTTTCGAAGCCCTTCGACCTGAAAGTGATTCTCGAGCGCATTTCGTCGCTGCTGCGGCCGGCGTCTCATCGTCTCGCCGATGCTGCCGGCACCACGCCAACGATGCGCTTTGGCGGCCGATTTTCGAGTCTCGAGGCGGCGATCAGCCAGAAGAAAGTGGCCTTCGGACGCGGTGGCCTCGTTCTTTTTGATCAGAGCGAACCACACGTGGGCAGCCCGTGCTCGATCGATCTGCGGTTCGATTCAGGCGAAATCCTGAACATCGACGGTGAAGGCGTCGTGCGCTGGTGTAAAAAGGGCGCAGCTGCTGGCGAACCCTCGAAGATCGCCATCGAACTCACCTACCTGAGCGATGCCAATCGAGAGCAGCTTCTCGACCACCTGAAGCTCGACAAGATCAGAGCCTATCTTCCCAACACGCCTTGATTCTTTTTCATCGCACCTTCATTGAAGCTCAACGCAGAATGCCGACAATGAAATATGCACAACGAGTCGCCCCTGGTGGGCACGTCTGTCGATCTGCTGAAGCCCATACATGACATTCTGAACAAGGCCGAGTTGCTGCTTGCAGCAGAGCTGCCCGCGGGCGCCCGCGAACTCGGCGACGCCATTCGACGCGCGGCCATCGAGCTGCTGGGTCGCGTTCAAGACGAGACCGAGCGCCGCCAACTCGAAGCGGGCACGGTGCCGAAGTCAAACGACGAGCTATGCCTGCACGAGCTGCTGCGAGATGCTGGAAACGAGATTCTTTGCGAGGCGCAGCGCGCGGGTATTGAATTCAAGTTGAAGCTTTCACGCCAGCTGCCCAACCGCATTATTGGCGACGCCCGCCAGCTTCGTGTCGTGGTGATGGAACTCGCCCAGTGCCTGCTTGCGGCCGGAACGCGCGGCACGGCGGAAATTGAAGCCTTCGGCACCAGCGGGGTGACGGGTTCGAGATTCATTCGACTTGCCGCCACGCGTGTCGACGAAACAGGTGCCATTCTCGTGGTGGAACCGCCGCAGGTTCTTCTGCGCCGCTTGCAGCTTCTGGGCGGGGAAATTGAAAAGCCCTTCGACCAGGTCAGGCCATCTTTGCTCGCGCTTGCGATTCCTTTTCAACCGCTTGGCGACGGACTCACGCCGACGGCACACGGAGACATCTTTTCGCGCACGCTCGACCCGTCGGTCATTGAGGTGCTGCGTCCGTTTCAAGAGCTGGGCGAGCAGAACATCTTCGCCGAGCTCACCAATGACTTTCTTTCCGTGGGCACTGAGCTGCTCGATCGAATTCGTTTTGCGATCGCGACCGGCGAAACGAAACTTGCAGCACACGAAGCGTACAACCTCAAAACAAGCGCCGCGTCGATGGGCGCACAGCGCCTGAGCGTGCTGTGCGCGCGCGCCGAGCACCTCGCTCGCGAGGGCGCGATTACCGCGCTCGCC
Organism: candidate division WWE3 bacterium; assembly: GCA_038231515.1. Classification (GTDB taxonomy): domain Bacteria; phylum Bdellovibrionota; class UBA1018; order UBA1018; family UBA923; genus JACQAX01. Next base: position 2,542 of record JBBRLF010000347.1, on the reverse strand, counting down.
GCTGTCGCCACGGAAATCGAACGTGAGCTCACGCAGGCCGGAGCCGAGCTTCAAAAGCTCGCAGCGCAGTTTTCAGAAAGGCAGCTTTGCGGGTGCCGAATCCTGGTCATCGACGACGAGCCCGACATCGTCGATCTACTCGGCACCTCGCTTCGCGAACGCGGCGCGGCGGTTTTGAGCGCGCCCGACGGAAACAGTGGCCTGCAACTTGCTCGCAGCCACTCGCTCGATGCGATTGTCTCTGATTTCGCGATGCCGCGCCTCAATGGAGTCGAACTGCTGCAGAAACTACGAAGCGAGCGAGTTAAAGCCCCGCCCTTCTTTCTCATCTCGGGCCATTTTGGCTTCTCGAAGAGCGAGGCGGACAGCGTTGGCGCGTCAGGACTTTTTCCTAAGCCGCTCGACGAGGATGCGATCTCGATGGCGGTACGGCAGGCGTGGAATAAAATATGACTTCGGTTCAATAAAATTAATTTTTTAGTATGCGGAAATGGCATTTTCGTTTTATAGATTAGTAATTGTTTAACATTTTTCCATCCGTTTTGAATTCCAGCCCCCAGCGACTGCCATCGGCGCTTCCGAGCGTGGGGCTGAGTCCGTCGGCGATCGTGACGATGATCGATGAAGACGGCGTCATTCTTCAGGCGAGCGAAAAGTTTTGTTCCCTCTCAGGCTATACACGCGACGAGCTGATCGGAAGCAGCCAGCGCATGCTCAAATGCGCGGTGCACCCCCCGATTTTTTTTGAAACGCTTCGAAAGACAGTTGAGTCGGGAAGCATCTGGCACGGCGAGATTTGCAATCGGGCCAAAAGTGGCGGGCTCTATTGGCTGGATACCACGATCTCGCCCATGCTCTCGAGCGAGGGCAAGCGTCAGTACCTTTCGATTCAATTTGAAATCACCGATCGAAAAAACATGCAATCCCAGCTCGCGCAAACGGCCAAGCTGGCGGCCCTGGGAGAGATGGCTGCCGGCATCGCCCACGAGATCAATAGCCCGCTTGCCATCGTCAAGGGCAAGGCAGACCGCATGCGCCGCCGCCTCGGCCCCGACACGCTTGACCTCGAATCGCTGCGACGGGATCTCGAGACGATTAGCGCCACCACCACGCGTATCGCCCAAATCATCACCGGCCTGCGCTGCTTTTCGCGGAGCGGCGACAACGACCCTTTCCTGCCCGCCTCGCTTACGACGATTCTCGATTCGACCTTCGCACTTTGTCAGGAACGGTTTCGACTGGCGGGCGTACTGCTGCGCTGTTCGGTAGACGGTGACTTTAACCTCGAATGCCGGGCCGCACAGATCTCACAAGTACTTTTGAATCTTCTGAGCAACAGCTTCGACGCGATTCAAACCCTGCCTGAAAAGTGGGTGTCGGTTACGGCACGCCTCTCCGACCCCCGCCACCTCGAGATTGTGGTTACCGATAGCGGTGTCGGCCTCGTGCAGCCCGTGGCCGACCAGTGCATGCAACCTTTCTTCACCACCAAAGCCCCCGGCGAGGGCACCGGATTGGGCCTGAGCATCTCGCTCGGCATCCTGCACAGCCACGCTGGCACCCTGGCACTCGATCGCGAAGCAACGCATACACGTTTTGTTATCACTCTACCCCTCACGCAGGCGGACAAATGAAAAAACTTGAGGGGGTTTCCACCCTCATTGTCGACGACGAGCCCTTTTTGCGAGAAGTGCTGCGGGAATGTCTCGAGGACGAAGGCGCCGTCGTTTGCGAGGCCGATACGGTGGCTTCGGCCCTGAAGATTCTTTCAAAGTCGAACGTCCAGGTCGTCGTGACGGACCTTCGCATGCCGGGTGAAACCGGCCTGTCGATTCTCAACGCCACTCAAGTCGGCGTAGGCAAAAAAAAGCCGCTCTATTTTCTGTGCACCGGCATGACCCGAATGACCCGTAATGAGGCCCTTGAGCTCGGCGCAGCCGACCTGTTTCTCAAGCCCTTTGATTACGAGACCGTCGTCGCGAGCATCCGAACTGAACTCGATCGCAAGCAGGCCGCGCGGATCTAAAGACTCAGGCCGCGGTAACGGGACGCGGCATACCGACTCGAGCAAGCGATCCGAAATCGAGCACCGTGACCAGCCGATCGCCGATCACGATATTGCCTGCCACCCCAGACCGCTGGCGCACGAGACCGTCGACCGCATCGTTGCTGACCGCGATGTCGAGAATTCGATTCACGACAAAGGCGCAGTAGTTTCCTTCATTTTCGAAGATCAGCGTGCAAATATCTTCCGAGGCAAGCACTTCGCCCTCGGGGGCGGGCGCGTCTGACAGCAGGCGCGAGCAGTCGAGCAACGGCACGATTCGCTCGCGATAGATGACGACCGGCATTTTTCCCGAAGTCGAAACGTCACGCATGGCAAAGCGTTCGAGCCGGTTGACCTGCGCCAGTGGCACGGCGAAGACTCCCGGTAGGGGTAGCGGCCCCATCCGAGAAAAAAACACGATTAGGAGCCATGCGTCATGCCGCCTTTTTGGTTGATCGCTTTACTCGGCGCGAGCCGATTCCAAGAGCCCGCCGG
>JBBRLF010000346.1:0-5313 GCA_038231515.1 candidate division WWE3 bacterium | reverse complement strand
GGCTGGTGAACTGCTGAACGCTTTGCCCCCGAATCGTGAACAAAAGGGAAAAAGACTGATTTTATCAAGCTAAGACATCGAACAGGCTGCCTCTGAGTTAGAAGCTAACCGACAGACCAACCATCAGCTGATAGAAGTTCTGTGACGCAAGGGCGTTGCCCGCTGCGCTACGAGTGTCGTTGCTGTAGCCCACGCCGCTGTAGCCATTGGCCGACAAGTTGCCGTAGTACCCTGGCGAAAGTCCGCCGTTGTAACCATAGCCGTTGTTGTAGCCTTGCTGATTGACGAAAGCGTTCGGGTCAAGCGGGTTGCTCTGACTCGAGCTGAGCATATTGAAGTAACGAAATGCGCCGGTGATGGCGATTGCGTTAGTGATCTTGAAATCCAGACCCGTCTCGATATAACCCGAGACGCCCGCGATTTCGACGTCCTGAGCAGAGTACTGATTCACTCTCCGCAGATAGTCTTGAGTCGTGCTGTCGTAGTTCACGTAGCCTCTGCGATAACCGAAACCGCCGCCGATATATGGACGGAGCCGATTTTTCGGGCCAAACAGATAAGCTTTTACGCCGAGGTCAATCACGTTGTCGTGAAGGTTGACCGTCTGCAAGTAGCTCTGCTGATTGAAGCCAGAGGGGTAATAGAGGCTTCGGCCTGCGCCCAGCGAATAGCTGGCGTAGGTGTAGCCGCCCGTGATCGAGAAGTAGTCACTCACGTCCATGCTGACGCCCAGGCCAGCAGCAAGCTTGGCCGTGACATCATAGATGGAGTTCGTGATGCTGCCCGTGCCGAAACGCGGGGTAATCGTGATGCGGTTGGACTGCAAGGATTTGTCGTCCGACTCTTCTGCCGTGGCAACACTCTTGCCGCCTGCGCTGCTCGCGTCAATCGGTGCGCCCGTGATCGTCACAGGAGCGGTGAGCTGAGGATTGGCACCAGCCGGAGCGGATTTGTCGATGGTCGGGGCAGCCGCGGCCGCTCCAACTTTCACTTCCTGCATCGGAGCTTCTGGAGCTTTATTCACGCCAGAGCCGAGCAAGTCGTCCGTACGCTTCATCTCGTCTTTCAGGCGAAGCTCTTCGAGTTTCTGCGTAAGCAGATCCTCGTTCTTGAGCTCTTCGCGAAGACGCGATCTGCGCATGAGTTCGGCTTTCGAGCCGATCTCACCGGTCTTAACAGCGGCAGGACTTTCGGTTGATTCTGCTTTAACGATTGGCTTCTGGTTGAGATCGTCTTCAAAGACGAGCTCGCCGTAGGCTGGCTTAAGACCACTGAAAGTGATCCCCGCGGCGACCGTCATCGCCAGCGCATAACTATAAAATTTCATGTCCAAGACTCCTTTTCGACCCTTAGTTCATTTATCTGCGCGCAAAATAACTGACGCGCCGAATACACTTTGTTCGGGAAGGCATAGAGCAACTCTTGTGCCATGCGTTATTCGCCGGAATGAATCATCAAAACCCGAGTGAAATGGTCAGAATGACTCCGATTTCCCGGTGCCAGACTGTCGTCGGACTAAAATAGCTATGCATTTACAATGAGTTGGCCGAAGTGACGATGTTTCAGACAGGCCTGAAAGATTTCCCTGACTAAAACCTAGACGATTTCGGCTCGAAATGACGGCAGGGAACACGACGAACCGGGCAGAAACGCTCCAACTACCTGACACTTATAAAGAACTTATGAACCCCGCCCCTGGCGAAAAAGTTGCTTTTCAGCTTTTGGGTCATCGGCCCCTGTATCAGGGCGAGCATCTTATCCTTAAAGATCGTACCCAGCTTGATGATGATCGTAACCATCACGACAAGCAGAAGTACGTACTCTACCGTGGACTGCCCAGATTCATCTGCGAGAAAGCTTTTTAGATTTTTTGAAATCATTGCCCAACACCCGTCCATAGATCGTATCGACGTGCTTGAGGTAATTTTTGACATCCAGAACACGATCAAGCTGGGCGGGGGTAAATCTTTCCCTGATGGCCGACACTTTGAGCAGCTCATCGCCAAACCACCGTCCCTCGGCCCAGGCCGAATGGGCACATTTCTGCACAATCCCGTAGGCCTCCTCCCGCGACATGCCGGTTTCGACCAGCTTGAGCAGCACGTGACCCGAAAAATAAATGCCCTTGGTGCGATCCAGATTCGCCGCCACGTTGGTCTCGAGGACGTTGAGTCCTTCGAGGATGCCCGTCAGGCGATTTAACATATAATCGACCAGAATCGTCGCGTCGGGCGCGATAACCCGTTCGACGGAGGAATGGCTGATGTCCCTCTCATGCCAGAGCGCCACGTTTTCCAACGCCGACACCGCATAACCACGCAGCAGTCGCGCGCAACCGGTAAGATTTTCGGCAGAGATCGGGTTCTTCTTGTGTGGCATCGCCGAGCTGCCCTTCTGGCCTTTGCCAAACTCCTCTTCGACTTCATGCACCTCAGTGCGTTGCAGGTGGCGCAGCTCAACCGAAACCCGCTCAATGGACCCGCCGATTTCGGCAAGCACGCAAAAAATTTCGGCATGACGATCGCGCGGCAGCACCTGCGTGGCAACCGCTTCGGGTTTCAAGCCAAGCTTGAATAGCGCCTTACGCTCGACCTCTGGCGACAGCGCTCCATAGCTGCCCACGGCGCCCGAAAGTTTGCCGTACGAAGCCTGCTCAATGGCATGGGCCAGACGCACGCGCTGGCGCCGGAACTCGGCCAGCCAGCCCAGAAACTTCAAACCAAAACTCGTCGGCTCGGCATGGACACCGTGCGTGCGCCCGATACTGGGCAGCTCGCGATAACGTAACGCCAGCTTGACCAGCGCCGCGTCCAGCCGATCAAAGTTGCCATCGATGTGTTCAAGAGCCTGTTTGAGAAGCAACGAGAGCGCCGTATCGACGATATCCGAACTGGTCAGCCCATAATGAAAATAGCGTCCCACATCGCCAACCTGTTCGGCGATACTGGTCGTGAAAGAAATGACGTCGTGGCGCAGGGTGGTCTCGAGCTTCAAGATCCGCTTGACGTCGATTCTGGCCTTCTTGCGAATCTGGGCCGCCGCATTTTTTGGCACCACACCTTCCGCACCCAGTACCTCAAGCACGGCCAGCTCAACACTGAGCCATTGGCTGAACCGGCTCTCATCTTCCCAAAGCGCCCCCATCACGGGACGTGTATATCTTGCGATCATGTTGCTTGATCCTTACCCATAAGCTCGAAGTTAGGGAATCAGTTTTTTGGAAGCATGACATCATCGAAAATTTTGCGGGCGGTCAAGGCTTCTCCGTATAGACCCAGCGAAGGCCAGATCGATCTGCCGGCAAAATACAGATTCGGATGCGCGGTCGTCCACGAAGGCCCCCAGAAGTCCTGCACCGAACGATGCCCTCGAACATAATACTGCATCAGATTTTCAGGCACCCAGTCAGGACCCCGGAAGGGATAGGCTTCGCGCAGTGCCACCTCGGAGCTGCGAAAGTCCGGATAAAGGCTGACGATGTTGTACTCCAGAAAAGGCATCAGCTCGGACAAAACCCGCAGCATTTTTCCGCCCAGACGTCGAAGATAACTGTAGTCCATGCTCGAGGCACGGTAGGGAATCAGCGCGGTTACGAGCAACGTTGCCGTATTTGCCGTATCGGCATTCGGATACACGCCATCAGGAATAATTTGGATCTTTAGGTAATTGTCCTCTTCGAGCGGAAACTGGTACGAGCCGATATAGGTCATGCTCGAGGTCGCCCCAATCGGTATCACGTTGCGGTCAACCGTGACCGAAAGTGTGAAACGCCAGCTCGAAGGCACGACCCGGCTCAGATTGCGGACCAGCGTTGAATCGCGCATTCCCACCGGAAGCGTGGCATACAAACGCTTCAGACGACTCGCGATGACCACAACGTCGGAGCGAATAATGCCCTCAAACGACGAAAGCAGCACGCCGACGATCTTGCCTTCTTCGGCAATCAGCGACTCGACCCTGGTATCTTTCTTCACACCACCGCCGGCGGCAATTACGATCTCGGCCATGCGACTCTCCAGCGCCTCAAGACCCCCGCTGAAATAGCCGTGATCTTGCAGGCAAAGCGCCAGGCCCCGCATGCTTTGCTCACAGCCCAGATTCAGCGGTGCCGCATAGGTCATCGCGCCCAGAATTGCAGCACCCAGGTTTTCACACACTTCGGCCACACCATCCGGAAGGCCACGGCTCAGCGCAACCGGTTTCTCACTTTGAATCAGGGGATAGTACCGGCCCCAGAATTTTTTCCAGGCCGAGGTGTCCGCCGTGCGGCCCTGCCCCGGCGCCAGCGCTCCTTCGACAAAACTTGGCACCTCTTGCCCCGCGCGTCCAAGCAGGCCAAAGAAATCACCCACCCCTGCGCCTGCATTGGCCAGCTCACGTCGCACTTCGGTCTGCACGGCGACCTGATCCTTCGAAAAAACGATCCGATATTCGGGCGTCATCACTTGAATGATCGCGTCGGCTAGCTGAAAGGGGGCGTCGATTCCCAGATCTTTAAGACTCAAGCCAAGCGCAGCCGAATCTTGCAGCCCCGTAAAGGTGGCAAAGTCCGGATCAAACACGAAACCGGAATCATAGCGCCGGGACAGCGCCTGGTCTTCGTCATCGATAACCAGTACCCGCTTGCCTCTCTTGGCAAGCAAGGCTGCACAAAGATAAGAAGACAGACCGCCACCTGCACAAATCACGTCGTAATGATCTGCGAGTCTCATCTTTTGGTAGATGCCTTCTTTTGTAAGGGTTTGGGCGTCACACAGGTTCCGGTGGCACGGCAAACGACCACAGGCGGATCCAGGATCTGCGCGCTCGACGCCGCCAGATAGCCTGGCTCACCTGGCTTCAGCAGCGAGATGGTCTTGCGAGCTTCAAACTTCATCGTGCGCGAGCTATTGCCCTGCGCGACGATCGAGCCCTCTGCTTCGATATAGTCGCCTGCGTATACAGGCGCCAGAAACTCAATCTTGTCGTAGGCGCGGAACAGCCCCTCGTCGCCATCGAGACGAATTAAAAGCTCGGTAGCCACATCGCCGAACAGCTGCAGCATTCGAGCTCCATCAACCAGTCCGCCGGCATAGTGGGCGTCGTGGCTGCCCATTCTCAAGCGAATCACGACTCCGAGATCCTTCGTACTCAGTTCGCTCATAGCTTCCTCACATCTCCTCGCACACCGCAACAATGCGTTTGGCGGCTCCAATATGTTGTCCAAGAAGCTCATCCAAGGAGCTTCCAGGTGCCGATGCTTTCTTTTTAAGATTAACATCAAGCCAGTCACAGAGCTGCTGCTCATTTTCAACGCGGCTCAACATTCCTCGG
>JBBRLF010000345.1:0-5318 GCA_038231515.1 candidate division WWE3 bacterium | reverse complement strand
TCTGCCATTGATTCTCTTCGTGTCCTTGTATACGTTTGCTCTCATGTGTGATCTCCCTCGTTTAGTTTTGGATTCGTCGTTGAACCCATCGTAAACGGGGTGAGGTCATGCTGCTACATCAACTAGGAATAACACTGCGCCCGGCGCCTTCAATGGCCTTTAAAGCAGATCCAGCGGCCCGCAACTGAATCAAGATTTCCATACAGTACCGGCGCTCGTCGAGCATCTTTCCGATGCCCGTAATCTGCCCTTGTACTTTCCGTAAACGCACCAAATTAGAAGCATGATCAGGGTGGTTGGGTTTAACTGCAACCTTCCGGGACTTGCGAAGCGGCCCCGACTGTTTGCGTGCTTGAATATGCTCTTGATGGCAATCCATGAATTCCCCCTTCGAATTGACGTATACCCCACAGGGGTATACGTCAATCGTCAGGGGGAATGATTGTGGCACGGACTTCACGAGGCATACACGTCGGTCGACTACTCATGGTCGCCTCAGTGGCACTTCTCTTCTCATCATGCAATGACCGAGGCCTTCCTGACTTAATGGGTCGCTATCAAGGGGATCGAATCAATTCGGCTGGCAAGAGCCAGGTCGTAGGCCAGGTGCCAGCCTTTCGCGATGAGGGTCAAGGTAAGACACTCGAAATCACCCTTTACCAAACCCTCGGTTCGTCTTCCGGAAACTCGATACGGATTACTGTGGTTTCCGATCAACTCATCGCATTGGTAATTCCAGACTTTACTAATCAGCCACTTGAACTGACGAAAGTAGGAAATTGCGCTACCTCATCGAGCGCTGGCCATTCCATCGTCCTATGCTGGGCCAACGGAAAGCTGGATATCGACATCACTCAAGCGTCCGTGCTCTCGTATTCGATTCATATAAAGCGTGATGACTCCTTACCGCCAATAGAGAGCAGCACAGGGGCTGGGCACACCTATTCCTTGGATGAACTCATCGGACGCTCCAAGTTTCTCAACTATGCCGTTTCACAGGAAGCGGAGAGGATTTTACAGGCAAAGGAACGTTTCAAAGCTGCACGCGGCAACCTTCTGCCGAAACTCAGCCTGCGCGCGGTCGTTGGTGTTTTTACGGGTGACTACCTGAGCACCGTGGGTGCGGCACTACCGTTTCTATTTCCCAGCAACTGGTTTGCGTGGAAATCGTCCAAACTAATGTATGAAGCCGAAAGAAAGTCTTTTGCCTCACTTCGCGGCAATCAAATGAACGGGGTCGAAGGGCTCTTCTACCTCGTTGCCCGCGACCAGGCCGTTCTTGCGAATATCGACCTTAGTACTACTTCGTTAAGTACAATTAGGACGAGTTAAAGAATTGCGGTGCGTGCGTGACACACTCCCGGCCGCATCGATTGCAAAATCGGAGTTTTGTCAGGCGATTGAGCCAACGGCGGACGGCTGGGAGGGTTGGAAAGGGAACTTTTTTTTAGCCCACTTCTGCTTGAGCATAAGCAAAAAGTCATAAGCCATGAAGCAGAGGGTGACGTGGTGGTGGAAGCCTTGCCACGTCCGGCCCTCGAAATGATCGAGGCCAAGTTCCTCCTTGAGTTGCTGATAGCCTTGTTCGATTTTCCAGCGACTGTGCGCGGCGACGGCAAGGTCGCGCAGCAAAGTCTCCGGGGATAAGTTGGAGAGGTAATACTTGAAACCGTCGCCAAAGCGTTCGATCAGGAGCCAGCGTTCTTTCCCCGGTCGGCGCAGGTAATTACTATCCACTTCGCGAACACGAACTGCAGCGACCTTGATCTTCTTGCGCTGCTGATGGGGCAGCACAATGGTCTTCCACACCTCTGGCCTCGCATGCAGCCGTTTAGCCCACTTTTGAGCTTGTAGCGGCTTCTTTCTTGGATCGCGCACTGTTTGAAACTGTCGCGGCCGTCCGGTTTTGGCTGCTGGTGCGTGCGTCTTGATCTCGGCCGGCCAGAAACTCATCGTCGATGGAATCGAGGCGATGAAGAATTCATTTCGCTCATCCAGAGCATGCAAAAACTCCTTGCTCTGTCCGTAACCTGCGTCACAGAGGATCGCCTCGTGCGGCACATCTGCTCGAAACAAATCCAGAAGTTCAAGGGCCAACCGCCACTTCTCCTGAAATTTCCAACGCCGCTCCGGCACGCCAGCTTTCTTCATCCGCTTGAGATCGCTCGTCCACGAAGCGGGCAAGTAGAGTTCGGCCTGCAGTGGGAAATGCATCTCCGCTGATGCATATTGCCAGCTTACCAACGATTGGCAATTGGCCTGTTTTCCCAGTGCCCCGCAGTACTGGTGCGAAACCCCGACTGAGTGCGTCCCTTTCTTCGGAAAGGTTGTGTCGTCCAAAATCAGGAAGCCCTTCTGTGGCTTCAGCCGCTCAAAAAGAAAGCGTCTGAGCTTCTCCTGGACTGGCTCGAAGGCCCATGGGCTCTGATTCACGAACTGACTCAAAGCTTGAACATCACCGCCATCGAGTCGCTCCGCCATCGGCTCAATCGACTTGCGCTCACCATCGAGCATGAGTCCGGAGAGGTACATTCCGCACCAGTGGCGCCTCTCCGAGCGTCCAAACTCAGATTTAAAGTAATCAACAAACCCAGCCAAATCCTTCTGTACTGCTCTCAAGTCTTTGAGCTGCATCAGCGTTCCTCGTGGTTTAGATACCGCGAAGAATCTCAGATTAGCAAAGTAACGTCAACTACTTAACGAAGTAGTATTAGTATCGATTGGATGAAAAAAACGCAGGACGTCTTTTTCAAAGAAGAGGAAGTCGGTACGCTGCCCTCAGGTACTGCGGAATATTTTGGAACGGCAATTACCGCTTTACGACGCGACCGTATCGCGTTTGCGGCCCTCATCCAAAATGAATATGGCGAGCTTTCCCATGCCGTCGCACTCCCACCACTTAACGGCGTTTCTAAACTCACTTTCGAAAACTTGCCGTCACTTGAAGGTGTACAGCCCATTCGACCAGAAGATTTTTTTCGCGCGGCACAATCAAGCTCATACGAAATCAAAGCTTTAAACTGGCTCTTGAAGGCCAGCCGGTACCTGACAAAGAGTGTATTGTTTTCATTCCTCGATCCGGACGGCAGCGCCTCTATCGGCTTTGGAACACCGGCCACCTTTACGGTTGGAAAATCTCAAGAGCATGAACTTCAAAAGCGAATCGATGAGACCTATTCTCTCATCGAGCTGAGAAGTGCTCAGACGGCAGGTGAATTTAATGCGGCTCTTGAGGCATTTGCGCTAGCAAATACTGGCCTAACCACTACTCTAAAGCGCCTAGACTGGTTGATGCAGCGCCACCTTAATGGCGATGCGACCCTCGATGAAGCTGACTTTGCGGAGCAGGTTGCGGGGCTTCAAATCAAGCTTATTGGATTTAACGCGGACGCAATTACCAGCGTCCAAGCCTGGCAGTTCGCCAAGTCGAAGTTAGACAGAATGCTTTTGAATGGATATTATCACGACTTAGAAGTCGCTATTCCCGAGGAGAACAAGAAAATATGACACGGCAATCCCTCGCAGTCGCATTCGGATTATTCGCACTGGTTTCAGTATACGCACCTAGCGCCCAGGCACATGGCGAAGAATCACGTGTAGCCATAGAGCGTGAAGAAAGCGCCGATCCCCAAGCTGGCACGGTCACTTTTGAGTTTCAGCTCATTGACTTCAAAACAAAGACTGTCCTGGGCGAACCTGACCTGGCGGTCTCGCATACGAAGAAGCTGCATGCATTTTTCTTTGACCCAGCGCTTAAGGAATTTAGGCACGAGCACCCTGCGTATGTAAACTCTAAATGGCGCGTGACGACGAACCTTTCCGTGTCCGGCAACTATTGGTTTTGGGTTCAAGGAAAGATCGCAACAGACGGCGAAGAGTTTTCTGCGAGCAACCGCGTGAAGCTAATCGGTGGTACTCCGGCAAATCCTTTGCCACCGAATCTTGGCGATGTGCGCCTGGGCACCGATCAGGGCTCGACAGTTACACTGTCGCAAGACTCGCTCGTGGCAAAGCAGGAATCGACGCTGATGCTAAATTTCTCCCATGCCGACGGTAGCAAGCCCAATTTGACGCCCTATCTGGGAGAACTAGCCCATATCGTTGGCGTTCCCGAAGATGGCGACTCACTGCTGCACACACATCCGATGGATACCGGGACTCCAAATGAGTTGATGGTCCATGCGACGTTCCCAGAAGCAGGCCAATATCGCCTCTGGATACAGTTTATTGACGGGGGAACTCTTAATATCGTTCCGATGGCCGTTACGGTAAACTCAAAATAATACTGACTTAACGTAAAAGTTAGCAATTCAGGTGCCACGCAGCGGCTGTAAAACCTTAATGCCGCTTTTCAGGGGGCATCACGCAGAAAACTGGTAATCTGCGTGGCCCAGAAATTCGGACGTTCACTATGAATAGAGTGCCCAGTATTTCTGACGAAGATCGCTCGCCCCGGAGTATTGACCATTTTTCGCGCCGTTTTTAACGTTGCGGTATAAATATTAGTAAAATTGAAATTGTCCTTCTCTCCGGATGCCAAAAGCATATGGACGTGATTGTCCAGGTACCGGGGAGCGGGTAGATTTGGCGGCTTCTGATGCGAATAAATCAATTGTTCGCCCCCGAGTCGCCAGTGCCAAAGTCGAAAATTCCGGTTGTAGGTCTCGCGACGATCCAGTCTCGCGCTGATGCGCGCGATCGGCAGACAAGGCCAATCGCTTCTGTACCACTGGTCAGGCTGAGTCGGCTCGATAACAATGGGTCCAATATTTATCGAATCATCAAAAGATGCCTTAAAGAACTCGTCCCGCCTTTCCGGTGTTTCAGCGAGGTAACATGCATAGGATATTCAATGCCCCTCACCTGACTCTGGTGCCGGCCGACCCCACTCTCTTCGCTTCAGTTTATCACATGGATATAGGTACCAACCGGTTTTTCGGGCTTGATAGGCGGGGGCGATGAGCGCGCTACGCGCGCCGAGCTACGAAGCCACTCGCGCAACTTTATCAAGACTAAGCGCCACCGAAGCAACCTTGCTATTCCCAGTCTGGAAGCTCATTACGACCGTACTTTCTTATCTTTCAGGAATGGCCGGCGGAATTTTTTCACCATGTCTGTCGATTGGTGCAGGAATCGGAACGTCAGTGGCCAAACTTGCACATTTCACTAACTTCAAAGCAGAGAATAAGCCGTTTAAACGCATAGTGTTCACCCACTCCCCCATCTTACTTTCCTAAACGCGCTCACTGCAATGGTGATAATATAAATTATGGACAATAAATGGGTTCGGTTTTGAGTGCGGGGATTAGGCTGGGTGG
>JBBRLF010000344.1:0-5324 GCA_038231515.1 candidate division WWE3 bacterium | reverse complement strand
TCCCGCAAAGTGGGACTAACCCATATGCCTACACTCGAAACAATCCATTAAGGTACGTTGATCCGACAGGTCTTTCCTGCCGGACGGCATGGGAGGATTTTCTTTGGTATCGCTCCCATAAATGGGATGCCATTTGGGGCGATCGGCCACCCGAACACGAACCGCCACCGGAAACACCGCCAGTTGAAGACGGTGGCAGCGGCGATTCGCCCGGTGATGGTGGACTTGGAGGTCCGGATACTGGAACTCCAGCTCCGAGTACCCCACCGGCTAATCCGTCGCAAGCGCCCAATCCGCCGGTTACACCACCGTCAGCCCCCAATCCGCCTGTTCAGCCGCCCATTCAGCCGCCCCCGCCTGCACCACCAGTGCCGCCGAGTGAGCCGGACCCATGGTCGGGGCCAGGAAACGCGCCAGACTTTGGCAATGGCAATGGGCATGGTCCTCAAGCCCAGCCGGGTGACTTTTAAGACATGCATTTAATTTGGAAGCGTAAAAATATTACAGCATTTATGAACGCTGAGAAGACACATAGCCTGCGACTACGCATCGTAATGTCGGTCTGGGTAACATCATTTCTCTTGTCTATGAATGTGGTGGCAAAGGCTGAAGCGGATCTTGAGGACGCCTCAGCATTGTCCCCGATTGTACCAATCGTAACCGTAGGCGGCGATGCCAGATCTTTAGCCGTATCTGGTGGCACGGCCTTCGTGGTCTCCAAGGACGGAGTTCTAGCGACGGCATACCACTCCATATCCGATGCCGTAATGCGCCCGGATAAATACAAAATTTTTGTAACCATCCCTGGCAAAGCTTCAATGCACGCAAAGGTCTTGTCGCTTGATGTCATCAATGACCTTGCGCTTCTAAAAGTTAATCTGAGTTTTTCCAGGGAACTGAAACTGCGTCAAGCGCCGCTCGTAAAAGGAGAAAGTCTTTCCTCAATTGGGTACAGTTCTTACAAACTCTCTCGCGCTGAAGGAAAATTCGTCGAAACCATTGCTGACGCGATTCGCCTCGGACTTCTCGTCTCTGCTTCCGTAGTTCCCGGGATGAGTGGTGGACCTGTCCTTGATACAAACGGCGAAGTTGTTGGAATAAATAAAGCAATCAGCGTCGATCCAACCCACATAGGACTCATTGCAGTTTCTTCCTGGACGCTCGCATTAATGGTGCAAAAAGCAAAACCCTTCAAAGACGGGCTTTCTGTCCTCGAATCTCAAAACCTTGTTCAGAAACAACTTCTTGCGGCAGAGAAGAGTCTGCTCGCCGACTGGCGCAAGATTCATAGGCAAGATTCTCTCCAATCAGTTTGGGCCGTGGACCGCAGAGGCTCATCGGTCTACTGTCATATGGCAACACACGATGAAATTGATTGGCAAGATACAGGTAAACAATTTGATGCTAAAGTGGAACGCTGCGCATTGCTGCTAACAACTAATCAAGATTGTGAGGGACCAATTGCCGACTATTGGTTCACCTACTCAAGCTTCTCTAATAACACTCTCAGTGATTCCGAATACTCTGCAGTCTTGATTAAGGCATATGAACAGCCCGCAAACGACGTCTCAAAGCCCATCAGATCAAAACTGAAGAAAGACGGAACCACCTACACCTGCAGAAATGAAACCATAGTAAATAAAGCCGGCGTCCCATTGCGTTTTTCTGAATGCACACGACCATATCCACAGATTCCATTGCTGATGGACGCACAAGTGAAGGTGCTAACCGAAATCCCGCATGGAAGGAAGCAGCTGGTTGCAGCGATGGGGCTCTATGGCTTCCGGCCGGAAAGTATTCGAGAGATGGTTACGTCTTGGCGCGATTCAATTCGTCCGAACGATAAACCCCTTTCCGGAAAATGACTCGGCCTAAAAAAACCATACTCAAGTATGCCCCACAATCATTTGTTTATGGTGCTGTGAAAAACCGAAGTCGTGGGCTGCCCTGTTGGCCTCGCTTGGCGGGTCATATATTGGGAAGTCTTTGGTGCACCATTCTTTGGCGGCAGCGCGCGCCCAATCACACCCATCGAGTCGATGAGCCAGTTAAGACGTGTATTAAATTACCATTCCTGGGTAGGGTAGGCGAATGACCCTCAAAGGAACGTTGCTTGCCGTCTCGCTATTCGTTGCCGTGGGTTATCTGGCTCTGGTTCTGCTCGTTTACATTTTCCAAGACAAGCTGCTTTTCTTTCCGCAGAGCCAGCCCTTTGCCCAGTGTGAGTCAGCGCGAGCTACGGGATTTCATACGGTTGAAACCGAGGTGGGCGGGCACAAGCTGAGATTTTTCTCAAAGCAGCGGCCGGACGCGCGTGTCTGGCTCATCATGTTTCATGGCAATGGCAGCACGGCCTGCGACAGTCTTTACTACTGGGATGGCCTGCGCGAGCTGGCCGCAAATTTTACATTTGCCGAGTACCCCGGTTATCAGGGCGATGACGTGCGGCCTTCGCAGGCGGCGCTGCTCGAGAATGCCACGGCTGTTTATGATCACGTTGCAAAGCTGAATCACGGGCAGCTGCCTGTCGTGCTGATTGGTGATTCGCTGGGCACGGGTGTGGCGACCTATCTGGCGTCCACGCGTAAAGCGGGCGGCCTGGTGCTACGCACGCCCTATACTTCGATTGCCGACGTGGGCGCGGGTCATTATCCCTTTCTGCCCGTGCGGTGGCTGCAGCGCAATCCGTTTCCGGCGGCAAGCTGGGCGCCCGCTGTAAAATGCCCGGTGCTGATTCTGCATGGCACGCACGACGCAACCATTCCCATTGCCAACGCGCACCAGCAGGCGAAGCGCTTTGCTGTCGCGCCCAAGTTCATTACGATCGAAGGTGGAAATCACAATGACCTGTCCGAGGTCGATCCCAAGCTGTTTTTTGGCTCAATCCGCTCGTTCGTCACTAAGCTTGTGGGCCGGCATACCGGCAAATAAACACCAGTGGGTTAGGGCTCGGGTTTACGCTATAATCACCGCTGGAGCAGGAGGGATGATTGCGAGCGGGTTATCTTGGCATTGGTACGCTTTGGTGTGCGCTTTGGGCTTTGGGCCTGAGCCCGGTTGCGCGCGCGGCCGACTCGCACTGCATGGCGCCCGCGTTTGAATGGCTGCCCCGGGCGCCGGTGACGAAGCTGACTCATGTTTTCAAGGAATGCCACGAGACGGCGGGGCCGACGCTGCTGGCGACGCGGCACTTTGAGAAGCAGGGAAATGGTTTCTATCTGCTGGTGGATGCCGACACGCTTGAGACTTCGATTGCGCCCGATCGCTGCGTGCGCTGCGAGAATACCGAGCCCGTGAAGTGGGGCAATACGCGGTTTATCAAAGCCCTTCAAGATTCGACCGCGCCCGGCAAGTCGATTCAGAACGTGGGCGTGCGCCATGCCGATCATCCGGTTGACGGCTATTTCGTGACAGTCGATCTGTGCCCTTCGCGCAAACCCGGCTTTGACGAGGCGATTTTTACGGCGTTAGAAAAGCTGGCCGAGCGCAAGGCTCACCTGATTCCCGTAGCGATATCGGTCAGCGGCTACTGGATTACGGGGCATCGGGGCAAGTTCGAGTGGCTGCTCGAGCAGCAGGCCCGCCAGCTGCTGCGAATCACCTGGGTGAATCACACGATGACCCATCCGTATAATAGGCAGCTGCCCGACGAGCAGAATTTTCTGCTCGAAAAGGGCGTGAGCATCGAGCGCGAGATTCTGGGGCTGGAACGGCTGCTGCTCGAATATGGCGTCGTGCCCTCGGTGTATTTCCGCTTTCCGGGCCTGGTTGGTAGCCGCGCGCTCGACGACTCGCTTCGAAATTACTGCCTCATTCCCATCGCCAGCGACGCCTGGCTGGCCAAAAAAGAGCGGCCCACGCCCGGCAGCGTAATTCTTATCCATGGCAATGAAAACGAGCCGGCAGGTGTTGCCGACTTTCTGAAATGGCTGGATCTGCACCGGGGAGACGATTTGTCCATTCTGGGCCTGGCCGACCTTTTTCAGTGAGTCACAAAGTCTCGTAGTTTCAGCGGAAAAGCGGCCTGGCGGCAAAAAATTCCTCTGCAAGCAAGGCCCGCTTTGGCCGATAAGTCTGGCAGGAGACCTCGATTCGATGACGAACAACAAAGGTGACAAGTCCGGCCCCGCGCGCGTGCGTCCGATTTTGCTGCTCGAGATCAACGAGGTCTCGTGGCGTTTGCTTGACCGCTTCAAGGATCGTTTTCCGAATATCAAAAAATTTTTCAGCCTCTCGCAAACTTATACGACGACGACGGTCGACGACGGCGAGCTTTCGCCGTGGATCACCTGGCCGTCGTTTCACCGTGGCCTAAGCGACAAGGAACACGGCATTGGTTTTCTGGGGCAGGATCCTAAAACTTTTAAAGGCACGCCAATCTGGGAAGAGTATCGCAAGCAAGGTCACTCGATTGGAATCTGCGGCTCGCTGCAGAGCTGGCCGCCCACCAATCCGGGCCCGGGCGGTTTTTATATTCCGGACACCTTTGCCCACGATGCCTCGTGCATTCCATCTTACGTCGAGCCCTTTCAAAAGTTCAACCTGAGCCAGGTCGCGACCAACGGCCGCACGGTCAACTCAAGCTCAGTATTCACAAAAGAGCTTTTGCCATTGGTGGCGTCGCTGCCCCGGCTTGGAATTCGGCCCGCAACCGTGGCCAAGGTTGCGCAGCAGCTCGTCACCGAACGTCTTGATACGGTAAAGCTGTCGCGTCGGCCGACCTTTCAAACCGTTCTGATCTGGGATGTATTCAAAAACCTGTTTGATCCGCTCAAGCCGCCGGCATTTTCGACGTTCTTCACGAACCATATCGCGGGCGTAATGCATCGGTATTGGAATAACCTATTTCCAGAGGACTTTGGCGAAGCGATGAAGGGGCAGCCGACGCCCTATCTGGAGACGATGAATTTTGCGCTGGGTGTGCTGGATGAGATGCTGGGCGAGGTGCTGGGCTACTGCGAGCAAAACCCCGAGCTGGTGGTGGTTTGGGCGGCCAGCATGGGGCAGGATACCGTGCATCGCAACTCAGAGGGCGTCGAGCTTGCCGTAAACGACTCACGCCGGCTGATGCAGGTTTGCGGACTTTTACCGCAGCAGTTCAAGCCGCTGCTGGCAATGGTGCCGCAGATTGCCGTTGAGTTTACGGATGCCGCGGCGCTGGCGCAGGCCCGTCGCAGCTTGCTGGGCTTTACGACCGAGTCTGGTGAGGCCTTGTTTCGCGTCGAGGGCTCGAACAACTGCCTGAGCATCACCTGCATCAATCCGTCACGCGCGGATATCGAGGCCGGCCATTTTAAGATGGGTGCCGTCAACGTGGCGTGGGA
>JBBRLF010000343.1:0-5342 GCA_038231515.1 candidate division WWE3 bacterium | reverse complement strand
GCATGTGCCTGACCGAGCCGCACGCGGGTTCCGACGTGGGCTCGCTACGAACCTCGGCCGTGAAGCAGCCCGATGGCAGCTACCTGCTCAACGGCACGAAGTGCTTCATCACCAACGGTGGCGGCGGCTTGGCTTTTATCCTGGCACGAGTCAAGGGCGCGCCGGGCGGCCTGGACGGCATCTCGATGTTTTTTGCCGAAGAATGGCTGGATGATCCGAAGGCTAAAGGCGGGCGCCACCACAACTACACGATCACCAAGATCGAAGACAAGATGGGCATGCACGGTTCGGTCACCTGCGAGGTCGTATACGAAAACACGAAAGCGCAGCTGGTGGGCAACGAAAACGAAGGTTTTCGCGTGATGCTCTATCTCATGAACGAGGCCCGCATTTCGGTGGGGCTCCAAGGCCTGGGCGGCATCGAGGCTTCGCTGCACGAGGCCCGCAAATATGCCGAAAGCCGCACGCAGTTTGGTAAACCGCTCGTCGAGCTTCCGCTATTCAAGCGCAACCTTGCCGACTGGGAAACCGAGCGCGACGCGATTCGGGCGCTGCTGGTCGACACGATGTCGCACTTCGAAATCTTTCAACGGCTCGACACCAAAAAGCGGCACACCGGCGATCTGAACGAGCGCGAAAGTAAACTTTTTGCCCGTGCCGCGCGCGTGGCGCGCCTGCGCACTCCGCTCGTAAAATACTACGGCACCGAAACCAATGCCACGCTTTCGCAAAAGGCGGTGCAGGCCTTTGGCGGCTACGGCTTTATGGCCGAATATGATGTCGAGCGGCTGCATCGCGACAGCTTTGGCGGCCTGCTCTACGAGGGTACTTCGCAGATTCAGGCGCTGATGGCGATGAAGGATTTCGTCAAATGGATGATGAAAGATCCGGCCCGGTTCGTGCAAAGTCTGGTGGCCGGACATCCGATTGGCTCGTTCATCTCGGATGGCTCCGAGTACGAGCGCAGCGTGGGCGGAGTTCGCTACGAGTTTCGCAAGAACGCCGCCGCGATGGTGATGCGCTGCTTTAAGCCCGAGCTGAGCTTTTCTGAAAAGGGTCTCAAAGATACAATCGGCCAGATCAATCAGGTTTTTAAACGCGAGTACTGGCAAGAAGCCAATCGCTTCGACAAGCTCATGGTGCATGCCGAAACGCTTTGCCAGGCGCTGGCTTATCTGGAGACGCTTAAAGTATTGGCCAAGCACGCCACCAAAGACGAGACTCGCAGCGAGCTCTATTATGCTTACCTCAAGCTGGTTACGCCGCGGTTTGCCGCGATCTATACGGATTGGAAACTTTAAGCGAGTCCGGGGAACTATTGGCAAGCCGCCCAGTCAAAACAGATAAGGCAGCTCTCCATTGACCGTCCTAAACTTTGCCGTACCGGCCAGAATAGCACTCGCCAGCTCGACTACCTTGGCGGGAGCCAAACTCTGGAGACAGACGTTTTCTGCGCAGACCGACGACTTGTGATTATAGGCCGAAATGCACGGACTGCAGTGAAAGTAAGTGTAGACGATCACGGTGTCGCCCAGGGGACCATAGACAAACGGGCTATCCGTACTGAACAACGCCAGCGCCTTTGTGCCGGTCAGGGCTGCGAAATGCGCGGGCCCGTTGTCATTGGTAATCAGCAGCTCGGCGCCACCTATGATTTTAAGCAGCTGCTCGAAGTCAGTCCGGCCGCAAAGATCCACACAACGCGCGCGCAGCGGCACCTGCGCCAAAATCGCCTCGGACGTTTCACGATTCTGCTCGGTGCCGATCAAAACCAATTGGTGCCGCGGATAGCGCACCAGCAGTTCCTGAATGACTTGCGCAAACAAGGGACGGGGATAATTTCGAACGGCCAGCGTGGGGCCGACATCTGGACAAACCACCAGATAGGGCTCCCCTGCCCGGTCACCCAGAATTGCGCCCAGCTCGGCCGGACTGGGCTTTTTTAACATGGGTCGAAACAGCAGCTCCTCGGGCGCGATCGCGGCCTTTAGATTCGGCAGGTCCGACTTGCGCTCAAGTCCCGTCTTGGTCAGAGCCAGATAGTTGCGTGAGATATGCGTGTTCTGATTGTAGGCGCAGACGAGATCAAAGATCCCGCCTCGGTTAAGCCCCTCGTGCCGATACTTATAAAACCCCGCCCGTCCTCGGGCGCGCAGCATTCCGACCAGAATCGCCGAGACTCTCATGAAGAGTTCGAAGTCTAGAATCAGGTCAAAACGGATCGCCCTGAGTTTGAACAGCATTCGCAGCGACGACCAGACGAGCTCCAGCGCCGAGCCCGAGTCGAGCACGTGAAACTTGTCGTCGTCGATTGCCGCAATCGCCTTCCACACGGGCATACAGGTGCGAGTGGTAAGCACATGAAGCTCGACGTTCGGACTTTGCTTGCGCAGATATGCGATCGAAGGCAGCAACATGATCGCCGCGCCCATCTCGAAAAGTTCGACGATCAGGATCTTCTGCGGTGACTGGTCGGCAGCAGCGCGCGGGCGTCTTGGCGTAAGTTTTCGCGCCCAGGTAATCAGGGTGCACGTTGGGCTGCCCACGTACCGGTCGACATAACGAAGAAGCTTGGAGTCTTGCATCAGCGCACCCCGCCGGTCTGAGCAATACAGGTCCAGAATCGTCCGATCACCCGCGCCCTATCCGCGCACGCCGGAGCCTGCGCGAGCGCAGTCACGCGGCAGGTGGAATCCTGACTTTCATCACAAACGGCCAGCCAGTTGCCTTGAGCTCCCTCTTTTTTAAAACGCTCCAGCGGAAACTCCACGACCCAGCGCTGGAGATAGTAAGAAAGCACGGCACCCACGTCGGCATTGCTGAGAATCCTCACGTCAGGGCGTTCCACGCCGGGTGGAATCGAACTGCGTAAGCCCTCCACGAGCGCATCAAGCTGTGGGTCATTACGCAAGAGTCTTACCTCGGCCAAAACGATGTTGCCGGCCACGGCCACGGCGACCAGCACGGGCCAGGCTGGCATTGTTTTGGCCACCTGGTTTGCAAACCATAAAAGCGCCAGGCCAACCGGAATAAGAAGTGGCAGCTGATAATAGTTGTGGCGCACATTAAGATTGGCAAACACACCCAGATACAGGCCAAACGAAGCTGCGCAGGCCCACGCAACATCCCGCGCGGGCGCCTGCAGCTTACGATGTGTCCGCAGCAGCCCAACGGCCAACGCCAGAATTGTCCCCGGCCCCACGACGTAAAAGGTCAACCGAGCTGCAAACTTTCCAAGGGCGATGGGACTTTTCAGCAGATCGCCCAGATAATAGGCCGGGTCTGAAAGTTTAAACGGCGATCCGAAGCGTTCATTGAGCACATGAGCGTACCAAAACCAGGCCAGCCCCAAACCTACGGCCAGTACGCCGGCGATCAGGCGCGTTACTGGCTTGAATTGAACGCGGCCCCTATCCCAGAGTGCAAAGAGATAAAATGGAACCGTAGCCAGAAACACCGTGGGCTTGATCGCAAAAGAAGCGGCCAAACATAGCCCAAAACCAAGCGAAGCCACTAGCGCGCCCGCACCTGGCTTGCCCGCTTTGAAAAACAAGAGCAGCGCCCAGATTCCCAGCGCGCAGCCCAGCATGTCGGGCAGCACCCACTGAGAAATACCAAAGAGCAGCGGCAGCGAGAGCACCAGTCCAAGCGACGTGCGAGTTTCACGCGGACAAAGCTGACGAAAAAGTGCGACGATTCCCAGCGCATAGAGCAGGCCCGAGATTGAGTTGATCAGCTTGCAGACCTGCGCAATGGAAAGTCCTGTCACCTTCACTGCACCCAGGGCCAGGCTCTGATAAATGGGCAGCTCGAGCATGAAGATGCCCGGCCTGGGAATGAAGCGCGAGATATTGCTGAAGGGATCCCAGCCCTGTAGCTGGTAAGTTTCGACATTAGTGGCCGTTTGAGCCTGACGGTGGTGGTGCGAGGCCAGAAGCTTTTCATTCCAGTGCCAGGACAGCGAACCCACAAGTAGGACCAAAGCCAGAATCGAAGCCATTGAGAGGGTGGAAAGCCACCCCAGCGCGCGAGCACTTTCGTCGGTCGTCGAACTCATTGGTTGATTCATCGCTTTAGCTTTGACATAGCATGCGAGAATCATCCAAGCAATGCTTTGATAGGCCGGCTGAGTGGGGTAAACTTAAGGCTAACCCTAAAGAATCATGAAAAAAAACTTACCCTTCCACCGTCGCTTGAGCTTTGCATTGAATGGTCTAAAGACCGCGTTCCGAGGCGAAGCCAGCTTTCGTTTTCAAGCCACGGCCGGCCTTGGCGTCGTCGTCTTTTTAGCGATTCATGGCGCCTCGCCGCAGTGGTGGGCCATCATGCTGCTCACCGTTACCCTGGTGCTTTCCGCCGAGCTCTTCAATACTGCCCTGGAGCACCTTATCGATCGCCTGCACCCCGAGCGCCACCCGGCGATCGGGCTTGCCAAGGACTGCGCCGCTGGCGCCGTGCTGGTATTGAGCCTGGCTTCGGTTGGCGTGTTTATCGCTTTTCTTATCTCCAGCCACGGTGTTAAAAATGGCCTATGAACACACTCTACCAAATTTTTGGCTCCGTGCTTGTGTTGGCCTGGGCCGGCGCCCCTAAGAGTGATCTCTCTCTGTCCAGCCTGGCGCTCAAGCCCACGGCTGAACCCGGCGCCGCGGTTACCGCGGAGTCCAAGCTTGATGCCCAGTACGTTGACCTGAAAGGCAGGCGTTACGTGAAGTTCAAGTCCAAGGACGGCGCGATCTATTTGCCCGCCATCGAACACGCCTCGCCCGACCAGCTCGACGAAGCGTTTTGCACAAACCAGGCACCTCACGCCAAGGGGCACGAAATAGATGTTGCCCGAGTGGATCGCGGCCTCGTCAATGCGTGGCAGCCCTATATCGCGTTGGTGCAGCAGACGATACAAACCAAGTGCAAAAATGTTGCGGGTGGCGGGCCTACGCCCGGCGCCGGCAGCGGCGATCAGCCCTCGCTTGTTCTTAATCCGATGCTTGAGCTAGGGGTGGCTAAAGATTCGCGCAATAAGGATGGTACCCGCTCGCGAACCCGGGTTTTCACACGGCCCGCCTCCGCACCCAATTTAAATCTGGGCAAAGAATTTTAGGCGAGGCGGCTTTCGCTTCTTGCGCAGTCACGTGCTGATGTAGCTGGCCATTTTCTTTGCGCCGAACACCCGCTGAGCTGCGAGTCGATTGTGACCCGCGCAGAGCAGTCGCAAGTTTTTCAGGGTCGCAGGGCCGTTGCAGGAATGTGGCCTGATGTGGTCAAGCTGTAGCCCGAAGCGACTGCTGCAGCGGCGCTTGGTGAGTGCGTCGACATAAGTACACTGGCTGCCGTCGCGGGTC
>JBBRLF010000342.1:0-5344 GCA_038231515.1 candidate division WWE3 bacterium | reverse complement strand
TCGCGCTCAAGCAGAAAACCCTTCAAATTTTCACGCTCACCCAGCGCAAAGCCTTTGCCGACGTCAGACTCGTCAGCAAAAAAGCGCTGGGCATGGAGCACCGCTACGGCTGGGAATACGAGTTCGCAACCCCCTGGGGCGCCGTCAAGGGCCGGCTGCCACTGCCGGGAGCCCACAACCTGGCCAATGCCATGGCCGCAACAACCATGGTCCTTGCCAGCGGCATTGCCACCGTTCAAGACGTGGTTCAGGGCCTCGATAATCCCAAGATCAGCAAGCTGCGCTCGAATCTGTTTCGCGCGCAGTCCGGCGCGGTCATTTACGACGATTCCTACAACTCCAACCCCACCAGTGTGACCGCGCTGTTTGAAGCCGCGCGCACTATTCGCACGAATAGCCAGGCTGGCGTTTCAAAGATGGTGGCGGTCGTAGGCGATATGCTCGAGCTGGGGCCCGATTCGGGCGAGTTTCATCGCGAGATGGGGCGGCGCGCAGCACTGGACGGGGTGGACGTACTCCTTGCCACCGGAACATTTGCCCAGGAATGGGTTGCGGGCTATCGCCTGGAAAAGGGTGCCTCACCGCACGGAGCCGCAATGGATTTCGCCAGTCAGGACGACCTGGTGCAGGCGCTCAATGACGAGATCAAAACCAAAGCCAGCGAAACCCTGATCCTTATCAAGGGGTCCCGGGGCGCTAAAATGGACCTGGTCGTTGATAAGCTGGGAAAAATCAAAAACTGATTTAGCTTGACCCCAGTCGGCCAAATTTCCTACGATACGAATCCGATGCTCTACTCATTGCTCTATCCTTTCGCCAAACACTTCAGCGTGCTGCACGTTTTGCGCTACATTACGTTTCGTACTTTTGGCGCCGCCATTACCGGCATTGTGTTCAGCATGATCGCGGGCCCCTGGTTTATTCGCATCATGCGCTCAAAGCAAATCGGGCAATCCATTCGCGACGACGGCCCTCAGAGT
Source organism: candidate division WWE3 bacterium (assembly GCA_038231515.1). Lineage (GTDB taxonomy): Bacteria > Bdellovibrionota > UBA1018 > UBA1018 > UBA923 > JACQAX01. Next base: position 4,364 of record JBBRLF010000342.1, on the reverse strand, counting down.
CACCTCTCAAAAAAGGGTACGCCCACCATGGGTGGCGGCCTTATTCTGTTCTGTATCGCCGCCTCGACACTGCTCTGGGCCGACCTGAGCAATCGCTACATCTGGTATGTCCTGCTCGCCACTTTTGCCACGGGCATCATTGGCTGGGTGGACGACTACCGGAAGGTGATCAAAAAGAATTCCAAAGGCCTTTCCGGAAAATCCAAGCTTTTTTGGCAGACGCTGATTGCGTTCGTGGTCTCGTACCTCATCTTCACGACGGCCCCGAGCGAGATTGTCTCGACGCTGACCTTTCCCTTTTTCAAAGGCTTCGTCGTACAGCTGGGCTGGCTCTATATTCCGTTTGCGATGCTGGTTATCGTCGGATGCTCAAACGCGGTGAATCTAACCGACGGCCTTGATGGCCTGGCCATTGGCCCCGTCATCATTACGGCTGGCACCTATACCTTGCTGTCTTATCTTGCGGGCCATGCCAAGATATCGGAATACCTACAGATTCCTCATGTCCCCGGCAGTGGCGAGCTGGCCATCTTTTGCGGCGCCATGGCGTCGGCTGGCTTGGGCTTTCTCTGGTACAACTCATATCCTGCCCAGGTTTTCATGGGCGATGTCGGCTCTCTGCCGCTAGGGGCGGCCATTGGCACGGTTGCGATTATCACCAAGAACGAGATACTTCTCGTGCTTGTTGGCGGTATTTTTGTGGTAGAAGCACTCTCCGTCATGGCTCAGGTAATTTCGTTCAAAACCACGGGGAAACGCGTCTTCAAGATGGCGCCGATCCACCACCACTTTGAATTAAAGGGGTGGCCCGAGCCCAAAGTCATCGTAAGATTTTGGATCATTTCCATTCTGTTCGCCATTATGGCCCTGTCGACTTTAAAGTTGCGTTAATGCTTCAAATTCAGCGAAGAGGAGTTTTTTGGGATGTTGAAACTTAAAGGTAAGAAAGTACTTGTGGCCGGCCTCGGTAAATCCGGTATTTCGGCGGCCCGCTTTCTTTGTGAACAGGGCGCGAAAGTTACGGTCAGCGACTCCAGAAACAAGATGGATCTTGCCGACGCCATTAAAGTGCTCGCAGATCTGAAAATCGAATTCGATCTCGGAAAACATACCTCCAAGCTGTTCACCACTTCTGAGCTGATCGTCCTGAGCCCGGGCGTACCTGCCAGTATTGAACCCGTCGTTGAAGCGCGCGCTGCAGGCGTCCAAATCGTCAACGACATCGAGCTTGCCTTGCCCTATATGAAAGCGCCGATTATCGCGGTTACCGGTACGAACGGCAAAACCACAACGACCACCCTGATCTCTGAGATGCTGAAAAACGACGGCAAGAAGGTATTTACGGGCGGAAATATCGGCGTTCCAGTGCTGGATCTGGTGCTCAACAACGAGAGTCCCGACGTCATCGTTCTGGAACTTTCGAGCTTTCAGCTCGAAACGACCATGGAACTTCGGCCATCGGTGGCCGTGTTTACGAATCTTGAGCCCGATCACCTGGACCGGTACCCCGGCGGCGTTGAATCGTATTATGCTGCAAAGCGCCGTTTATTGCTCAATGCCGATAAGGACACGACCCTCGTCACCAATCTGGATAACGAAAAGGCCGCGCGCGTTGGCGACGGCTTTGTGGGCAAGGTTGTGCATTTTACCAAACGCGACCCCATGACGATCAATAACGGCGCCGGCGCCGAGCAGTTCCAGGGCGCTTATCTCAAGAAGCCAAAATTCATCCTCAAAATGGGCGGCACCGAAGAGATTTTCGACCTCATGCCCTGCAAGCTTCCTGGCGACCACAACCGCGAAAACATGATGGCAGCCGCCGTGGCAGCCCGCGCAGTGGGCTGCACCAAGCTTGGCATCCAGAAGACCATTGATACGTTCAAGGGCGTAAACCACCGCTTGGAGTTCATTCGCAAGAAGGACGGCGTTTCGATCTATAACGACTCCAAGGCAACCAATGTGGCCAGCGTCATTCGCAGCATCAGCTCCTTCAATGCCCCGATCATCCTGATCGCTGGCGGACGCGACAAAGAGCAGGACTTCAGCCCTCTGCTGGAGCTTGTTAAGAAGCGCGTCAAAAACCTGATTTTGATTGGCGAAGCCAAAGAGAAGATCAATCGCGTCATTGGCGACTTCAGCGAGACCTTTCTGGTCGGTACTTTTGAAGAAGCGGTGCTTTTGTCCTATCAGAAGTCCAGAAGTGGCGATGTGATCTTGCTCTCGCCTGCCTGCGCAAGCTACGATATGTTTAAGAGCTATGAAGAACGCGGGGATTACTTTAAAAAGCTCGTCGCCCAGCTCTAATACTACGGTCGGGGACCGTACGCTCTGGCTCGCCATTTTTGCACTTTTGGCCGCCGGACTCGTCATGGTCTATAGCTCCAGCTTCATCTTCGCGCAGGAACGTTTCAAAGACGGGCTCTACTTCTTCAAGCGGCACCTGATTTTCATGGGTGCTGGCCTGGGCACCTTCGTCTTGGGCTGGCGCCTGCCTATTGATCGCCTGCGCCAGTATACGTTTCTGCTGATGCTCGCGGCTCTGCTTATTCTGGTCGGCGCGCTTGTTCCGGGTCTGGCCCATCGTTCAGGCGGAGCCAGCCGCTGGATTACCATCTTCGGCCTGACGTTCCAACCCTCTGAGCTGGCCAAGCTCGCGGTGCTTATCTTTGTTGCGACTCAGATTTCGCGAAAGATCGACTATCAGGAAAATTTTCGTACAGGCTTTCTCACCTACTTCATCCCCGTCATTCCGGTGTACGTCCTTTTGCTTTGCCAGCCCGACTTCGGCACGGTGGCGCTGCTGCTTTGCACGACGTTCTGCATGCTGCTGGCCTGTGGGGTTCGCATCAAATATCTGGTGACGACGATGGCGGTTCTCGTACCAACCGCAACCAGCCTGATTCTGACCAGCTCTTACCGACGTGCGCGCCTCATGAGCTTTCTCGATCCCTGGTCAGATCCCGCGCACAAAGGGTTTCAGGTCATCCAAAGCTTCATCGCGTTTTTTTCCGGAAAGTGGTTTGGCGTCGGCCTGGGTAACTCGCGCGAGAAGCTTTTCTATCTGCCCGAAGCGCACAATGACTTTATCTTTTCGGTAGTCGGTGAAGAGCTGGGTCTTTTTGGCGTGCTGTTCTTCGTGGGCCTTTTTCTGGTTATCGTCCTGCGCGGCCTGACGGCGGCGCAAAAGATTGAACGTCCCTTCGAACGCGCGCTGACCGTGGGCATCTCGGTGTGTATCGGGCTGCAGGCTTTTTTCAATATGGGCGTCGTACTGGGCCTGCTGCCCACCAAAGGCTTGCCGCTGCCCCTGATCTCTTACGGTGGCACCTCGCTGGTCATCACGCTTTTCATGCTGGGCCTGCTGGCGCAGCTTTCGGAGACACGCAATTGAGACTGGTCATTACCGGTGGCGGTACCGGCGGTCACATCTTCGCCGGTGTTGCGATTGCTCAAGAGTTCATCGCGCAGGATAAAGCCAATGAGGTTCTTTTCGTCGGCTCGGCCAGCGGCTTGGAAACCCGCCTCGTGCCCAAAGCCGGCCTGAATCTGGTGACACTCAAGCTCGGCAAGCTTGTCGGCCAGGGTCTGGGCGCCCGCCTGCACACGCTTTGGCAGCTGCCGTGGGCCGTGCTGAAATGCATGGGCGTTTTACGCAAGTTCAAAGCCGAGATGGTCGTCGGAGTAGGCGGCTACGCGGCTGGCCCCTGTATCATCGCCGCACGCGCACTGGGTATTCCCTGCGGCGTGCTTGAGCAAAACTCGGTCATGGGCTTTACCAACCGCATCTCAGCCAAGCTTGCCCAGCACGTGTTTCTCACCTTCAATGAAACCCCGCAGGGCGCGCCCGCTGAAAAATGCCTGGTTACGGGCAACCCTACGCGCAGCAATCTGAAAGCGATTGAAGGAAAAAATTCCCAGCCCTTCGTCGTATTCGTTTTTGGCGGGTCACAGGGCGCCAATGGCATCAACAAGCTGCTGGTGGATACCGCCAAAGAGCTGCTGCCCAGCAAAGAGCAGATTCGCATCATTCATCAGACCGGCGAGCGCGACCATGACTGGGTTGTGAAGGCCTATGCCGAAATGGGCTATCCTGCCGAGGTGTATAAATTTATCGACGACATGCAGTCGATGTACAACAAAGCGACCATTGTTGTCTGCCGCTCGGGCAGCGGCACGATTTCCGAGCTGGGCGCGACGAAAAACGCGGCGGTGTTCATTCCTTTTCCGCAGGCAGCGGCAAACCACCAAGTGGTCAATGCCCGCGTGGTTGAAAAAGCCGGCGCGGCCCTGGTGCTTTTACAAGGTGAAAGCCGTGGCTCGGACCTGGCAATCATGATACGAAAATTGATGAATAGTCCGGAAAC
>JBBRLF010000341.1:0-5370 GCA_038231515.1 candidate division WWE3 bacterium | reverse complement strand
CTGATCACGCACAACCCACTGGCCTATTTTTGGCCGGCAATATCGTTTTTGATCTGCCTGACGGTGCTGTGGCAAAGCTATCCGCGGGCAATCGCGCTATTCAAACGCAAACTCAAAACCCGCGCCCAGCTGGTACTGTTCGCTCTTATTCCCGTACTGCTCACGCCCTTCATCTATACCACGGCCATTTGGCTGGACGAACGGCTCAGGCTTAACTGGTAGATCTAGAGGATGCCGAACTCCTGACCAAGCTTGCGCAGTACATCCAGCGCAAAGGCCAGGTCTTCGGGCGAGTGGTCGGCCATGATGCTCAGACGCACGCGTTGATCGCGCACGGCAACCGCCGGGGGCTCGATCATATTGCAAAACAACCCTTCTTCGTGAAAGCGCCGGCCGATTTTTCGTATATCGATATCGGGAGGCAGCAGCACTGGGATAATGGCCGATTCGGACTTCACCTTGTAGCCCATCGCGTTCATGGCCTGCACCATGGTCTGTACGTTTTGCTGCAACGACAGGCGCAGCGAGGAGTCGTTGCGAACCAGCTCGATACCGGCCAGCACCGCCGCGACAATGGTTTGCGGCAGATGAGCCGAAAACATATACGAGCGCGAAAAATATCTGAGGTAGTCGATGACCTCGCGCTTGCCCGCGATGAAGCCGCCGGTAACACCAAAGGTTTTGCTGAAGGTACCCATCGAAAGCTCGACATCGGCGGTGACGCCGAAATGTTCGGCCGTTCCACCACCGCGTTCACCCAGGATACCCGTGCCGTGTGCGTCGTCGACGGCTAGCGTGGCGCCATACTCTCGGCACAGCTTTACGATTTCGGGCAGCGGCGCAATATCGCCGTCCATCGAATAGACGCCTTCAACGGCCACAAAGATGTGCCCGCCCGACGCCAGCTCCTTTTTAGAATGTTTCAATACCTTCGACAGCTGATCCATTTCGTTGTGCCGAAAAATACGGGGTTGAACTTTATTCGTGGCGCGCGCCAGTCTTAGGCCATCAAAAAGACTGGCGTGGTGAAACTCGTCGGCGATCAGCACATCACCTGGCCGCATTACGGCGGTGACCCAGCCCAGATTGGCCTGAAAGCCGCTGCCATAAATCAGCGCATCTTCTTTACCCTTTAGCTCGGCCAGCGCCATTTCAAGTCGGCGATGCAAGGACGACATTCCATTGAGCAGTGGCGGCCCACCCATTCCGACGCCGTATTGTTCAACCGCATCCTGTACGGCTTTTTTAACCTTGGGGTGATTGGCCAGCCCCAGATAGTTGTTCGAGCCCATCATCACCATTTTGCGGCAAAGCCCGGTGATGCTGTCTTTGACCTGCACCGTAGGGCCGGTGGCGCCGATGATTTCGCGGGCGTAAAGAGCATAGCCGCGGCCGGTAGTTTCGTGCAGATAATCTGAAAAGGGCTTTACGCGATCAAACAGTGTGCTGCCACTGGACTGGATAAAATGCTGTAACGAAAAGTTCTCCGCACTTGAAGCGGCGTCCAATTCTATCACGCTAAAATCAGCAATATCGCTTTGATTACGCTCCTGTGCCATCCCGTTTGAGTGTAACATAAACAAGATCAAAACCAGGGGGAGGATCGGCAAAAATGGGACTCGGGACGAATATTCTTATTGGAGTTATCGCCGGGCTGCACTCGTGGTTTCTGATTCTGGAGATGTTTCTCTGGCGCAAGCCGCTGGGAAGAAAGACTTTTGGGAATACTCAGGCTCAGGCCAACGCCACGGCCGTACTGGCCGCAAACCAGGGGCTCTATAACGGATTTTTAGTAGCAGGACTTGTCTGGGGTTTACTGACGCCCGATGTCGCACAGGCGCAATCGATTAAAATATTCTTCCTGGCCTGCATTTCAGCTGCCGGAGTTTACGGGGCTTTCACGGCGGCTCCTAAAATATTTTTCATTCAGGCCCTGCCCGCGCTTATTGCCCTGGGTTTGCTTCTGCTTTAGGAATCCAGAACCTCCACCGTACCAGCCTGGCCATCGACACGCACACGCTGCCCGGTTTTAAGAGCCTGCGTCACACCACGAATGTTCAGCACGGCGGGAATTCCGTACTCGCGCCCGATAACGGCGGCGTGCGAAAGCAGTCCGCCAACCTCAGTCACCACACCACTGGCAACGCCCAGCACTGACGTCCAGCCCGGATCAGTGAATTTCGTGACAAGAATTTCGCCCTTCTGCAGCTGACCGGCATCGGCAAGCTCGGTAATCAGTCGCACCAGCCCTTCGACCACGCCTGGACTGCAGCCCGTACCACGCAAGAGCTGTTTGCCACCGACCGACTCGACATAGCTTTCGGCCGAGCGCTGCTTTACGCCGCCGCCCAGCTCGTCTGGCGGGGTGAAGTTTCGAAACCCCTGGTACATCAGGCGGCGATGCGCGACGTTTGCGCGCACCTCTTCTGAGCGCACCCTGCCCGCGATCCAAGCGCGAACCTCGTCGGTCATGGTCATGAACACGTCGTCGCGGGTGTCTAGCACACCCTGACGCTGCCAGCGCTTGCCCGCCTCTAAAGCATAGCGGCGCACCAGGTGATAGGAGCGGGTCGAAAACTCGCGCATCGACTCGCGTTCGACCAGATAGTCACGAGAGCGCTCAAGATTTTTGAGAAAGCCGCCTTTGTTCAGCAAGTTTACGGCCCAGTCATCGGCAAGCTCGGCCAGCACCTCGCGCTTTTCGGTTTCAAACACCTGGCGCTGTGCCAGTGCCGTAGTAATGGGATTGCGCAGCTGATGGTTGGAAACGCACATCTCTGAGATAATGGTGCGTATGCGTTCGGGCACCTCACCCCAGCGCGGAACGGTGATATCCAGCTCGGAGTCGCCGTGAAAATAGTTGGTGCTCAAAAATTCGGCCAGCGCTTTGTCCCACACTTCGCCTTCAACGCCGTGAACCCCGCCTATTCCGTGCAGCTTGACCAGGCCCTCTTGAATCTTCATATGGCTGACGTCGGTCAAGCCCGCCATCAGCTTGACAAGCGAGACCTCGCGACCGATGGCCTTTGAAATTTTATCAACGGACTTTTTGAAATCCGCCTGCGCGTTGGAGTTGTTATAGATGGTGGTGAAATAATCGCATTCGGTTTTCTGATGCAAATCGAGTACGGCTTCGAATAGCTTGAAAAATGCCTGGTCCTCGACCTCGTTGATGCTGGCCAGCTTTACCAGAAATTGAGCTTCTTGCCGCAGAAACGGCCCTGAGTAGGTGCGCGCCAGCCGCAGCTGGGCCTTGTAATTTTTTTCCAGGGCCAGCGCCACCGGCAGCGCAGGCATGATCGTTTTCATGTTCGTGGGCACCAGCACGGGGCCCCTTTTGCCGTAGTCTTTCTGAATACCCAGGTCCTGATCAAAACTTTTTTCGTCAAAGCCCGGCACCTTGGTCAGCGCCCGCTTGATGGCACTGGAGTTCCAGTAAGGACGACCATAGAAGCATTCGATATAGGTCTCTTGCGAGCTTTGCGGAATCAGCTTGATGGCTTTTAGATAGGCGGGCATTGAGGTCTGAAAGGCGTCACGATAAAGCGAGTACATCAGAGGCGCGCAAACCCGAGCCGAAACCCCGCCGTCTTTGAAGTCCGCGCTTGTGTATTCTTCAATATCCGCGCGCCACTGTACCGTGGTTACCGGCCGCGACTGCAAAATCCAAAACGTGCCAGCCTGGTCAAAGGCCCACTCGACGTCCTGTGGCCGGCCATAATGACTTTGCAGCAGTAGAGTTTGCCGCACCAGTGTGCGAAGCTGACCGTTACTGAGCCTGGCATCGGCGTGCGCATCCGGGGGTACTTCTTCGCTGACCAGCAAACCGTCCCGCAGCGCAGCCACGTAGCGCGAGGGCGACACGTGGCCAGAAACCAGCTTCTCGCCCAGACCCTCGCAGCACTCCACCAGCGCGTGGTCTTCGCGGCCCGTTATGGGATGAATTGAAAAGCTTACGCCGGCCGTTTTGGCGTCGACCATTCTTTGCACCAGCACGCTCATCTTGGCCAGGGAAGGATCTATTTTTTTGGCTTCGAGATAGGCGCGAACCTGCTCGGAAAACAATGATTTACGGCAATCCTCGATACGTGCGCGCAAAGCGGCCAGATCGGCCACTTCCAGGTAGGTGACGTACTGACCGGCAAAGCTGGCAGAAGCCAGGTCTTCCATGGTGCCACTTGAACGTACGGCTACCGGAAAACCACCGATGCGCTGAACGGCGTCGCGCAGGTCTTCGTCGTCCACGTCGCCAAGTTCCACGTCGGGCGTAACGACAAATCCCAGCGGCACCGAAAACCCCGCATGCAGTAGCTCGTCAAGTACCTGCGCTTTGCCGCCCAGGTCCACCATGAGATCTGAAAGCTGATTGCGCGCGCCACCTAGAAAGTGCAGCTTGGTCATACGCGAGTTACCCGCCGCAGCGTTCCCATTTCCATTCCGGTTTTTGCGGCCATCTCGAGCGTCAGCAGTACGGTGGCCTTGTTTACAGGGCCAAGCGAGAGGTTTGTGGAATGGCCCAGCAGGCCGCCGCAGATGGTTTCGCCCATGCAGGCATACGTTTCGCCCACGGGCGCGGGCAACCACTCCGAATTAAGGCTTTGGCCCAGCGGCAGCTTTGCGCGCCCACCCTGATAACAGCGCACGTCTTTGCGCTCGGTAAAAACACGCTCGTCAATATTGCTGGGCACCGACACGTCCATGATGATTGCCTGGTCTTTAAGATGCTCAGGAAACAGCACGCTTTCGGCCGAGTTCGTTCCCATTACCACCACGTCGCAATCTTTCAGATCTGCAAGCTTACTCGTTACCGTGATTCGCTCGCGGGTCAGGTGCGAGTTGGCCACGATGCCCGCTACTGTTGCCTGCGCGCGCAGACTATCTTCAGTGCCTTCGCGAAAAACCAGCGTCAGCTGGCGCGCTTCATCGGCCAGCAGCTGCGTCACTACGCTACAGATGTTTCCGGCCGCACCCACCACGCCCACCCGCACGTCGCCCAGCGTGCGACCCGTCTCGCGCAAAGTCTGTAGCACTCCCTGATAAGCATAGCCCGCCGTAAGCCCATTGCCCGAGGTTAGATTCAGTCCCAGGCGGCGCAGCAGTAACCCGTTCTTGGAAACTATGCTCGTGTACTGGCCCAGGCCCACGAACTGCATCTGATCGCGCAGCGCGCGTTCGGCCATTCCCTGAACTTGGTGCATGGCTTTGGTGTCACCAGCCCGGTGGCTGAGTTCGAAATAGCGTGATGGTAGAAAAACGCCATAGCAATGCAGATGAATTTCAGTGTCGCCCGCGCCTTTGAGAAGCTGCTCATGATAGAGCACCGGCCCGGTGATAGGGCCGAATTTGGATTGAAAGCGCTCGCGCCCCTCG
>JBBRLF010000340.1:0-5383 GCA_038231515.1 candidate division WWE3 bacterium | reverse complement strand
GACTCGACGACACGATAAAGGCTTACCGCGAGCTGCTCACGCGCTTTCCAAACGACACGGTGATCATCGGTGGCGACTCAGCCGGTGGCGGCCTGACGCTTGCGCTGCTGCTGCGCCTGCGCGATGAAAAGCTGCGGCTGCCGGCTCGCGCATTTTGCATCTCGCCCTGGGCTGATCTTGTCGGCACGGGCGCCTCGATGACAACCAATCACGACAAGGATGCGTGGCTCTCAAAAAAACATATCGATACCTGGGCACCCTGGTATTGCGCTGGCCTGGACCCACGCACTCCCGGAATTTCACCCATCTACGGCAACTACACAGGCCTGCCCCCTTTGCTGCTTTTTGCCGGGGACCAGGAAGTTTTACTCGACGATGCGGTACGGGTTGCGCAGAAAGCCGCGGCTGCCGGCGTGCAGGTCGAGACTATTGTCGGCATTGGGATGCAGCACGACTGGTTATTGCTGTTGCCCTGGCTACAAGAGAGCAAAAGAGCGATGGCTAAGCTTGTTTCATTCGTTATGGCAGGAGCCTAACTCTCTTATTGACGCATTAGGTCAATGTCATTTTTACACCCCCCCTTTTATAACATGTGCACCGGTGCTACGACGCGTTGCGTAGGGGGTAGTAACGTGAATATGATATGGGTAGCTTTGGGTCTCTCTGTATTAATTTCCAAGCCGGTGCTCGCAGCGCCACAGTGTATTGATCTGCAAACTCAGTGGCAAGACCACTATGTCAGCGACTTCAAGGTTGACTGGAGCACCGCCAGCTTTACCTGTCCGGGCGGCGAGAGCGCCCTGGCCATGGCTTTTTACGATCTGCAAACCATGTCCTTCAAGCCAAATAAAGATGGCTATCGGCCTGACTTTTACGCGCTGGTCAAAGGGCTCGTGAAGCAGTTTCATTTTGACGAATCTTGCAAGTACCTGGCGCTCGGCTACCGCAGCCTGGGAAAAATCACGCTTTGTAATCCTTTCTTCAAGGACTCGCGCGAAGACCGGGCCAGCACCCTCGTGCACGAAACCCGGCATCTGCAATCCGACGATCCGGCGCATGTCACCTGTGCCGGCGGTAAATACAATGGCCACACCGGAGCCTGCGACGACACGTTTTACGACGGCACCTGGCAGGGCAGCGGCTTCAATGCCGACATCTTCTTTTACAGCTGGAACCTCAATGGCGCGGACAAAAACGAGCTGAGCCGCGCAGTCATGCAGAACGAAGTGAACACCATGATCCCTGATCGTTTCAACCACATCACGGGCGAGCAGACAAAAAAATGGCGCGGAAATTAATTGTCACTACGGCACTGCTCGCGCTTGGCGTGGCCGCAGCGGTTGCCGTGCCCATGTCCAGGTCCATGCACGCGAGTAAAACTGAAAACGGCACTCTCAAGGCCGAGCATAGCGTACGACTGTCGTCGGCGCCCGTCGCACCCGTAAGCAGGTTCGACCAGGTCGTCGAGACCCACGGCGGCGGCGCACGAGAGACACATCCGAGAAGCGCGGGTATGGCCGAAGTCAAACGGGAATGGGCTGGCGTGCAAGCCAAAGTCAGGCAGCTCGACTCGACCGATCAGGCCGGGCTGGCCGAGCTCTATGCGCAGGCCCGCACCGTGATTCGCGCCAACGAAAACGCCCTGAGCAAGGTGCTGACCAACTCAATACCCGAGCTGGTCAACGCCAGTCTTGAGGAAAGTTTTTTTACGATCAGCGCCTGGATTCGTGCCAGCGAGCATCCCGCCGACATCGTGCAGGCCCTTTTGAGCTATGAGCCGCCTATCGACCCGCCCTCAACGGACATGCACCATGTCGAGCAAACGCCGGCCGTGCGTTATGAGCGAATGGAGTCCTATGCCTTCAAGGAGCTGCGCACGCAGCTTGTCCTGGGCAATATAAAGCTGGAGCCATCTGCGCAGAAGAGTCTGGTCGAGACCCTGGTGCCGCGGGCCACGCGCGAGCAGTCGTTGAATCTGGCCCTTGAGCAATTTCAGCTACTGGCGGCCCTGGAAGAGCAAGCCGCAATTCAAACGGCCCTGGCCGGTCACTCCCCCCGCGACCAGCAAATCATTCAGGCTGTGCTCTCCGCCCGCTAATGTGTTAAATTTCAGATAATGGATGCGGCAACCGACATCGCGCTTACGATTTTAGCGGGCTTCAACAAGCACTATCGTATCTTTCGCGAAACCAACGCCGCGGCCCGCGGACTTTTTGAACGTAAAGAATGGGCAAAGCTGCGGTCGTCCAATCGCGAGCGAATCGATATGTACGATACGCGCGTGCTCGAAGCCGTAAAAACAGTGACCCAGGATTTTCCACATGCGTCTGACGACGAATCCATCTGGCCCACCATTAAAAAAACCTTCATCGCCCTACTCTATGACCACCATCAGCCGGAGTGCGCCGAAACCTTTTTCAACTCCGTGGCGGCCAAGGTGCTCGACCGGCGCTATCACAGCAATCAATATATTTTTACCCGTCCGGCGGTATCGGCCGAGCATATCGAGGCCGATCAGCCCACGTACCGGTGCTACTATCCATTGATCAGCGGCCTGCGCCGCATGCTGCTCGAAATCTTCAATGACTTTGAGCTGGGGGTGCCCCTGGCCAACTCGCGGCTGGATGTGCGCAATCTGCTCGAGGCCTTTCGGCGCTGGGACCCCATGCCCGACAGTCTCAAGATGGAGCCTAACTTTCATGTGCAGGTTCTTTCGTCGCTGTTCTACCGCAACAAGGCGGCCTATGCCGTGGGCCGGGTGGTCAATGGACATCGCCGTGAGCTCTTCGCGATCTCGCTGCGCCACCTGCCCGCAGGCGGCCTGTGCGTCGACGCGTTGATTCACGAGCGCGAACATCTGGCCAATCTGTTCTCGGTCGCTCATGCGTACTTCATGGTGGACATGGAGGTGCCCGCCTCGTGGGTGTCGTTCATCAACTCCGCCTTACCCGAAAAGCCCAAAGCCGAACTTTATACGGCCGTAGGTTTGCAAAAGCAGGGCAAGACCGATTTTTTTCGCGACCTGCACCAGCATCTCAAACATTCAGCCGATCGTTTCATCATCGCACCGGGCGTGCGCGGCATGGTCATGGTGGTTTTCACGCTGCCGTCGTTTCCTTTCGTCTTTAAAATGATTCGTGACAGCTTCGAGCCCCCCAAAGACACCTCACGCGAGCAGGTCATGGAAAAATACCGGCTCGTGAAACACCATGACCGCGTGGGCCGTCTGGCCGATACGCTGGAATATTCCGACGTGGCATTTCCCATCAGCCGTTTTGAGCCCGCCGCGCTGGAAGAGATGCAAAAACGCATTCCCTCGAATCTCGTCGTCACCAAGGATCGCGTGGTGATCAAACATCTTTATATCGAACAGCGCATGACGCCGCTGGATATCTATTTTCGCAAAGCCCTGAATGCCAACGACGAGAAACGCCTGCGCCACGGCGTGCACGAATTTGGCCAGGCCTTGCGCGACCTGGCAGCCGCGAACATCTTTCCTGGCGATCTGCTGCCCAAGAATTTCGGAGTTTCGCCCTATGGCCGCGTGCTGTTCTACGACTATGACGAAGTTTGCTACCTGACCGAGGTCAACTTTCGGCGCATTCCGCCCGCGCAGTATCCAGAAGACGAGCTGCGCGCCGAGCCCTGGTACAACGTCGGTCCCAACGACGTGTTTCCCGAGGAGTTCCCCGCTTTTCTTTTCAATCAGGAGTCCACCCGCAAGCTGTTCAGCGAGATGCACGGCGACCTGCTCGAACCTGCGTTTTGGAGCGGCATGCAGGAGAAGATCAAGGCCGGCGTGGACCTGGATCTTTACCCATATCCCGAGCAGATTCGCTTCAAGCGCTGAGCCCGCCGACCTCGTAAAAATTTCCGGACAAACTGACACTGGCCACAAGACTGACACCACATAGCGCAGTCTTTTCGACGGATAACCCGAAGGTGGTCCGCAAAACTACTCGCAAAATTCCATTCCCGCGCGCGCCAGTCCCCTGAAACCCCAGGGCACACTTCATGCAATCGGGTCGTGTCGCAGGCCGACACCGAGGAAAACATGGAACTCAATCCGAGGCTCAATTCCGAGCTAAACATCACAGCTAAACCAGCTCGTAAAAAGAAGCTGCCGCTCGCCCACGCCTTCAAGCTCGACTCCCGGCCAATCGCAGAGAAGTTCGGCTGCCTCCATGACCTTTTCGAAGCTCAGGTGCGGCTTCGGCCCGATGCCGCCGCCCTGATCTTTGGCGATGAAACCCTCAGCTATCGCGAACTTGACCGCCGCGCCAACCAGGTCGCGCGCTATCTTCAGCTTCAGGGCGCAGGCCCGGGCAAGTTCATCGGCCTCTACTTCGAGCGCTCGCTACAGCCTATTGTCGCTATTTTGGCCTGCCTTAAGACGGGGGCCGCTTATGTTCCCATCGATCCCACCTACCCTGGCGACCGCATCCGCCACATCATGGAGGAGTCCGAGGCCATCCTAATGCTTACCGAGGCTGCACTGGCCTCACGTGCCGCCGAATATTTCGACGGCCCCCTGGTCGCCCTCGATACCGAGGCCGACGTTATTGGACGGCAGTCGCCCCAGCGGCTCACCCGGGATGAAAGCGGTGTAAAGCCCAGCGACCTGGCCTATGTGATCTATACCTCGGGAACCACCGGGCGGCCCAAAGGCGTCATGGCCGAACATGGCCACGTGTACAAGTTCGTGTTGGCTTTCAATGAAGTCTGCGCCACCACCCCGCAAGACCGCGTCTACCAGGGCTTCTCGCTCAGCTTTGACGGCTCGGTCGAAGAAATCTGGATGGCTTTTTCGAATGGCTCAGCGCTGGTCGTCGGCGACAAGCAGACTCCTCGTTTCGGCAACGAGCTGGGCCAGTACCTGGTCCAGCAGGGCATCACTTATTTTTCTACCGTACCCACTTTGCTTTCGACCATTACCGACGGCATCTCCACGCTCAAGTGGCTGGTCGTCAGCGGCGAGATCTGCCCGATGGAGATCGTCAACCGCTGGGCCCGCCCGGGACTTTGCATGCTCAATGTTTACGGTCCAACCGAAGCAACGGTAAACACCACCGCCTTTGAATGCGTCGCGGGCAAACCGATTACCATCGGCCGTCCTTTGAAGGGCTATGGCATTCACATTGTCGATGGCGAGCTGCGTCCGGTACCCCACGGTGAAAAGGGCGAACTTTTTGTCAGCGGCGAAACGCTGGCTCGTGGTTACCTGAAACAGCCCGAGCTGACGGCTGAAAAATTCATGACCATCCCGGGCTCCGGCGCCAACGAGTCGCTGCGCCTCTATCGCACGGGCGATCTGGTACGCTGGAACGAAGCCGGTGAGCTGGAATTTTTCGGACGCATCGACAGCCAGGTAAAAATACGTGGT
>JBBRLF010000339.1:0-5414 GCA_038231515.1 candidate division WWE3 bacterium | reverse complement strand
CCGACTTCAGGCCCCGGCGCCGCATGATAGGTGGCAAAAACCGTCGCGATCCGACCTAACGTCTCCAGCGTGATCATCGCGCGCGACTCCGCATCAGCGTGACATTCGCCACCCGTACCCGGCCGATAGGCCAGCGTCGAGTTGTGCGGAACCTTGGACATCATATCCAACGTGATTCCGTCCGCCTCGTCGCGTTTGAAACTCAGATATAGAATGTCGTGCAGGCCCGGCTCGAGTTTGAAATAAATATGGGTATCAACCTTGGGCGGCTCGGGGTGCAGCACCATCGTCAGAAATCCATAGAGATTGAAAAACGAAGGAGCTGGTCGAACATATGGCGCCACATGTGGCGGAGCTGGCGGAAACTCGTGGAAGTAGGCCTCTTCGGGCGTGAAGGCATAGAAGCCGTCCTTGCCCGCGTGCGCTCCATACTGCAAGACGATTTCACTCGACGAATCCAGTGTGCCGCTCATGCTTTTACCCGACGAACACAGACGAACCATTTTCAGGCAGTCCAAATAGGGCTTGAAAGGCTCATCGGCATAAGCGGCCTGCGCAAACGCCAGCAACGCAATGACTGCGACCTTGAACAAGAAACACTCCCCCTGAACGTCAGGCCTTCGAAGTGGGCCAGTATTTTGAAAGCGGCACCTCGCCGCCAACCGTAATTTCAGGAATGCGAATTGTGGGCTGTGCGTCGGTAACCGGTGCGCGTTGGCCGTCCTTGCCACAGGTGCCAATGGCAAAGCCCAAATCCGTTCCCACCCGATCCACTCTTTTAAGAACGTCAGGGCCGTTACCAGTAAGCGTGGCGCCTTTTACAGCCGGACCAATCTCGCCATCCATAATGAGGTAGCCCTCGGTAACGGCAAAAACGAAATCGCCACTGACCGTATTCACCTGGCCACCACCCATCGACTTCACGTACAGACCCATTTTCGTATTGCCCAGGATATCGTCGGGCTTGTCCTTGCCCGAGGCAAGGTAGGTATTGGTCATGCGCACAATGGGCTTGTGGCGATAACTTTCGCGCCGGCCATTGCCCGTTAAGGGCTGACCAAACTTGATATGGCTCAGGCGATCGACCATATAAGCTTTGAGAATGCCGTTTTCGATCAGGACGTTTTTACGTGAGGCCGTACCTTCATCATCGACGCCAAAGCTGCCACGACGGGCGGGCATCGTACCATCATCAATGATCGTAACCAGCGGACTGGCCACTTGCTCACCAATCTTGTCTTTGTAAACCGACAGGCCGTTGCAGGCCAGATCGGCTTCCAAACCATGTCCCACCGCTTCATGCACCATAGTGCCACCGGCTTCGGCGGCTAAAACGACGGGCATGCTGCCCGAAGGCGCGGGCTTGGCCGACAATAATACATTCAGTCGGCGTGCCGCCTCAATTGCGATCGACTCCGGCGTATGCTGCTCGAAAAGCTCCAGGCCGGTAAACCCGCCCTGCGCCTCAAACGAGGTTTGATTGTTTCCTTCGCGCTCGCCAACGAGCTGCGTGTAGAAAGTCAGATACTGCTTTTCGTCGGAACCCAGATGCCCAAGTGAGTTGGCAACCTCGATACGCCGAAGCGTTTCAATGTATCCGGCCGTAACCTGCTTGATGTCTTTACAGGCAGCCCAAGCCGCCGTGTTTGCGCGATCGACGTATTCCAGCTTCTTTTTGAGCGCGAGATTGGCCGGGTCTTTGAGAACCTTGTAGACCATGCCCGGTGCAACCTTATTGAAGGTAATTGGTCCGGTATTCGCCAATTTTCCAGCAACTACCTTGCTTAACGTATCCGCCAGCTCGATGAGCCCGGCCGAAGTCAGCTCGGTGGTGTAGCCATAAACGGACTGGCCGCCATAAATGATGCGCAGGCCGATACCGGAATCGATTCCGGACAAGATACGATCGACTCGCTTGTCTTCATAAAAAATCTGATTGGAAGTCGTGTTCTCATAAAAAGCTTCAGCGAATTCGCCGCCGTTCTGCAGCGCCCGTTTGAAAACCTTGTCTAGACTCAGAGAGGTAAGCATGTTCACTCCTGCGTTTCGATAATGGGAAATTTCTTCCTGAGCCCGTTTAACACTATTTCCACCTCAGCCTCGTAGCCCGGCGAAATCGAGAGCTCGACCACACGGTAATCCCGACTCTTTTCGTCGGGAAGTGTGCCAAAGCTGGTCATTCCCTCTAGAGATTCCAGGATAGCATAAACAAATGCCGAGTCTCGCCGGTGGACGCGAATTATTTTCCTAATCATCCTGACCATATATATACGTTTTGCTTTGACTCGCAAGCCAACCGATTTATCCTGTTATTATGTACAAGCGTATTCCGACGTTCGGCCAATCGTGTCAGATCATCGCCATCGCTTTTCTCGCCTGGGGCTGCAGCGGACGAAAAGTCGATATGGACACCAGCGTTTCCTCGACGGGCAGCGCTAAAGACGAAACCCTCAGAGATCCAAAAGATTTGAAGATCGACAACCTGACTTCCGCGCTTTCACGCGCACAGTCGAGAATTGAAGAGCTTGATGCAAAGGTCTCCGCGCTTGGCGACAAAGTTGATGCTACGCGCCTGACGGTGGACAACGTCGTCGGCAACAAGCCAATCAAAACAGAGTCGGTCGGGTCGGCACGTGACGAATCCAAGGTGGAATCAAAAGCTGCCACCAAAGCCGCTCTGGAAGAAAAAAAATCCGCCATGCGCCTCAAAAGTGCCGCTGGCAAAGCCCTCAGCTCGATGGACAACTCGATCAACGAGTTCAACAAAGCCATGGGGCTGTTTCGCGCAGGCCGGTTTGCGGACGCCGAGCTGGCCTTTACCCATTTCACCGAAAGCTATCCCGAACACGTGCTGGCCGGCTCGGGACAGTTCTACGCCGGCGAATCCTATTTCATGATGGGCGAGTACAAGCTTGCGCTGAATGAATATCAAAAAGTGATTTCGTCATTCTCGACCAGCCCGCGAGTGGCCTCGGCAATGGTACGCATGGCTCATTGTTATGCGGCCATAGGCAATGCGGGCGAAAGCGCCCGCACGATGGCCCTGGCTCACGATCTGTACGAGGGCAACCCCTCACTCGACTGGCCTGGCGCCGGAAAAAGATCCGCGAAGTCCGAAGCTCACAACACCGACGCGCATTCCGCCAATGCGCTTAATCTGAGCCCGATTGAGCCGCTGCTGAAAACGGCCCACGGCGCGGCCGATGCCGACGATCATGGCAAGGAAGACTAAATGAACGTGGACGTGCGAGAGCACGGCAGAAAAAAATTCCTCTTCCTCGTTATACTTATGGCACTGCTGACGGCCACGACCGCAGCTCCGTTGAGCGCGTATGCCGTGACCGAAGAGCAACGTCTGGTTGAGTACTCCAAAAACCTCAAGCCGATCAACAACAGCCAATGGAACGAGATCGCCGGCTCCAAGGTCTCCGATACCTATGACATCGTCAAAGGCGATACGCTCTGGGACATCAGCAAGCGTCTCTTCGGAAATTCCTTTTACTGGCCCAAGATCTGGTCGTTCAACGCCGGCATCGGCAATCCTCATGTCGTCGAACCGGGGCAGAAGCTGGCGTTTACGTCGGGCTCATCTGAAAGCACCCCAAAGCTTGCGCCAGACAGCGGCGGCACGACCGCGGCAACCGCGGCGCCGGTTACCGTGGTTCCGGCTGCCCGCACCGCCGATAACTCCGGAAAACGCGAGTACGAGAAGATATCGCCCAAGCTCTGGGCCAAGGAAGTCGTTGGTGTGCCGGATGCGAAGGTTTACGATGAGTTTGGGCTGGATCGCACTCTAAAGATCGAAATCCCTTCGCGGTTCGTCTACCGGGTGCCCGAAATCGCCAACGATACAACCGTACCATATCTGGGAGAAATCGTTTCCACGAGGCGCGAGGGCATAGGCATCTCGCAACACGATGCAGTTTTTCTCAAATCCAACAGCCAGGATCTGCAAGTCGGCAGCTCGTATACGGTCTTCGACAATCCGGAGTTCGTGCGCGAAAAAAAATCTGATCGTTCCGGTTACATCTATAGATCAGTAGGTGAAATCAAAGTTGTGGGCGTAAAGGACGACCTTTACGTAGCCATCGTCACCACGGCCTACGACGTCCTCAACCGAGGAATGAAGGTTTATCCGCTACTACCGCTCGTAAGTGACGTCAAAACCTTGCCTGCCCGCACGGCGCTGGAAGCGCTCGTGGTGATGGGCACCGATATCAGCACCAGAAATTCAGCTCAGTACCGTATCATTCACCTCGACCGCGGTATCGAGGATGGCGTACAGATCGGAAACGTCTTTCGGGTCTACGACTATTACGATCCAGTCAGCCGCAAAAAAATCACCGACAGCGATTTTCTCGTCAACGCGGACGCCATTGTCATTCACGCCACTGCGCAGTTTTCCACTGCGATGGTGCTGCGTTCGCACGATACCTTTACGCGCGGCGACTTCGCCGTGCTGCTTACGGATGTCTCCGACCTCGAGAAAGTTCTCAAAGGCGGAGCACGCGATTTCGGCGAAGACGACAAACGTCCGCCTGAAGACAAAGAGCTCGATGAACTCGACGAGCTGGATAAAGCCAGCGGCGAAGGCCTAGGCAAAAAGGAAGAAGCCGAGATCAAGGAGCTTGACCAGTGGGACAAGACCAAGGATCTGCAAAACCCTGCGACTACCGAACCAACGGTGCCAAGTGCCGCGGATACGCCCACTGATGACGCTGAAAAGCTGCCTGGCAGCGAGATTGAGCCCGGCCATAAAGCTCCGCCACAAGATCCGACGCTGGATCAGACACTGGATGCCCCGAGTGTCACGCCGCCGGGCCTTGAAACTCCCGCTCCGCCTGCTCACCTTAAGCCGGCGCCAGAGCAGACGCTCGAAGCTCCTCCGCCACCCAAAGCGCAGGAAGAACCTTCGATGCCGGGCGAACCTTCGCCAGGTCCGAATGTCGAGCCGATCGTTCCGCCGGATTCAAATACGGTGGAACCCGGACTACCTTCGCAGCCCGATGACGTGAAGTCGAATTAGGGTTTTGGACCTGTTTTGAGCGGCACGGCAGTTGCTACTGCACGGACGATGGTAAACTCCCTCGTCCTCAGTCACCTTCCCCAAACGTTCACTTACCGGGATCAGAAGATCCTGGCCTATATCAAAGACCAGGGCGAAGCTCCGAGTGCCGCCGAACTCGCCGACCGCCTACTGTCATGGAAGAAGGGGCTGGATTCACGACACATCTGGGAAACTTTGCATACCGCCCGTCGCATGGCTGAACTCACCGCCAACATGCTCGGAAAAAACGGCATCTGCGCCGTGGACTTCTGGTCGCCCCACTATCCCCTGGCGCTGCGTATGATTCACGAACCACCCTGGAATCTTTTTTTCATCGGCACGCTGCCCGAGGCGCGCCCGACTCTTG
>JBBRLF010000338.1:0-5425 GCA_038231515.1 candidate division WWE3 bacterium | reverse complement strand
CGGCCAGGGCACCCGTGCTGGTCGGCGCACTCTCCACGACATACAGCCGATTCATCATTGGGCCGGCTTCTTTCACCCGCTCCTCGACCATTGCGCGACGGCTGATAAAATCACGCGCATAGCGTAGCGCACCGGGGCCATGGAGCAGAAAATCACTGTCCAGACTCAGAACGACGTCGGCTTTTTCAAAACGGTAACGGGTTTCAATGTTTCTTCCAAAGCCAAGCTGCGCTGCCTGCCGTGCGCCGTCGCGGCCAAGCGGCTCGTACTGATGCCACCTGGCACCCGGCACCTGGGCCAGAAGCTGGGTGAGCTGCGCACTTAGCGTTGGCGAGGTAACGGTGCGCGTGAGCACGCGCAAACCGCGACCACCTTCTCGGGCAAGCACACCATTGATCTCGGCAGCAAACGCCTCCCAGGTCGCGACCACACCCCGATGCACGACTGACCGCGACCGATCCGGATCGTACAAGTCGAGCAGCACGGCCTGCGTGATTGCATCAGTCGCACCCAGACTCGCCGGATGCTGGGGATTGCCCTCGATCTTCACCGGCCGGCCAGTCTGACTCGTAACCACCACGCCACGCGCATAGCCGCACCGGGGAATTGCCGTGGCAAAGAAAAGTGGCTTACCCGGCGTCACCTCGGGCGGTTGTTCGACATAAGGGGCCAGCACCTCATCGGCGATCATCTCGCAACCGGGCAGGGCGGCTACCGCAGCCGTGGCGCCCAGGAGCTTGAGAAACATGCGGCGGTCCACGTCAGTGGAAAATTCGCGATGCACGCGCGCACGAAACTCCTCAGTATCGTCGCGTTCTCCCGGGCTGCGCCAGAATTCGGTAGGCTTACGGTTGTTCATTTATTTTCTTCTCACCTGTGACACGTCGAGCAGTTCGTCAGAATCGTCAGCTGCAGTCCGTACTCGTGTACAAGCTTACGACCAACTTCGAGCTGGTTAGGGGGCGCTTGCCAGGCCATATTAAAAACCTGGTTGCGGGGCCGAATAAAACGCGCGGGCTCACGGTGGCATTCCAGACATTCTTTCATGTGAAAAGCCTTCTGCGCTCTCATCAGTGGCATGCTTTCGACGTGCCCATGGCAGGTCGAGCAGCCGATACCCTTCTTGATATGTATATTGTGGGCGAAGTAGACAAAGTCGGGCAGCTTCTGCACGCGGTTCCACTGCAGCGAGACTTTGGTTTGAAAGCTGTCGCGTACCGGTTTGAGCATCGGACTGTTGGCTAAGAGCTGCGAATGACAGGTCATGCAGGTTTGAGTTGGCGGCAGGCCTGCAAACGCCGAAGTCTCGACGCCACCGTGACAGTAACGGCAGTCCAGCCCCGCGCCGCGCACGTGATGAAGATGGCTGAAGGGCACCGGCTGGGCTACATCGACACCGACACCCGTCTTGTAGCTCGACCAGGTGGTCATGTATCCAACAACGCACGCAAGTGCGAGGCCCGCGGCCATGCCCGCCAGCACAAGCTTCGTGAACGTATTTGCGCTGCGATGAAATATCTGTCCCATCCATCACCGTGTCCTGCCGCTCGGTAAAATCCTGGCCGAATTGCAAGCCTCATTCCACGGTGCGAGGCCGGGGTATTGAGACAGGCCCCCCGCCTACCGTGCAGTCTGCAATCGCGCAGGGCATCGCCGTGCAATTCATGGTATTCTTTTCCAATGCGAAATAGGTGGCTGCTCATCGTTGGTGCCAGCGTGGTCCTAGGACTACTTCTTTCCCTCATTCTCAAGCCACACAGCTCTGGGGGCCAAACCTATCTTGCGGTCGATCAGAGCAGACGTGTTGCCGTCGAGCTTCCGGCGGTCATTGGCTTTGAAAAACTGCCGCTCGAGCAAAGAATTTTCGGCACTCCCAATGAGCTCGTCAACTTTCTATACGGCGTCAACATCGTCAACGGCGTCAAAGGCGTGCCACTTGCGCTTGCACTGCCCGCTCCGCCCGCCGCACTTCAGGCGGTCCTGGCGGCGCTGCCCGCCGCTATTCGCGAAAAGCTCTCCGGCAAACTAATCGGAATTTATCTGACCTCTGGCCTGGATACCGGTGGCATCACCAAGCTTGCCTATCGCGAGCTTGATTCGGTGCAACCCTTTGGCGCGATCGTCGCGCTTGATCTTCGCAATTTTCAAACGGGCCCTCACCGCCCGCTTTCGCTCGACCAGTGGATGGCCCTGCGCGAGTCTTCAGCTTTCGTGCCGCTCAAGCCCTTTGCCATCGAGGCACGACTGCTGGAAGATTCCTCGGGCTTCGACGCGATGGAATACACTCTGCTTCGAGAACTGGGGCAGATTCTTGCGCTTAATTCCGGAGTCTATCCAGCCGCGCAGCAGGAGGCTTTCCCAGATGGCGCGGAACATAAATATCCGTTTCTCGAGCTCTCGTGGCAGTTTAAAAACGGCGGGCTGCAGCCTCGACCGGAGTTCGACTTTAAAGGCCGCCAAGAGCTGAGCTACGGCGGAAAGCCGAAGGTAAAAGCGAGTCAGCTGCGCGAAGTTTACGAGCGGCTCGAGCAGACCAACTTTCCCACTCTGCTCGCCGCCCAAGGCCCGTTCGATGACTTTGCCGAGTCATTTGCCAGCTATGTGCACACTCAGCTGCTGCACCAGCCATTCGAGCTGCGTTTGCTGAACGCGGGCAAGGTCGTAAAGACCATTCACTCGTGCTGGGACGAGCCCCGTTGTGCCAAAAAACGCGAGTTTTTCGAACGTTTCCTGGCGAACTAGAAGCTCTTCAGGCTGCGCATCTTCTGCTCAAGAATGGTCCAGATCGGCACACCCGTATCCCTGATCGTCGTATTGAAGGCTGCCAGCTCTTTAATGACAAAGCCCATGACCACGCGGTCAGCGCTGGCTGAGATATCGCTCAGTACTGATGCGACGGGGCCTTCGTAGAGTTTCGGAATTTCGACCGCGCCGCGCGCCAGAGCCTCGGGAATCGCGATCGAATAGATTCTAGCGGGATCAACGGCTTCGCCGCCGATTTTCAAATTCGAAAGCGTTCGGGAGCCATTCACGGTTTTAAGATCGAAGGTGGCGCCCGCCATCGAGAATTGAAAACTCGAGGAGCTGGCAAGCAGGCTCAGCGCCTCTTGCAACACGGCACCCGGCAGCTCCATCGTATAGAGTGTCCAGCCCAGCGGCTTGAATTCAAACATGCGGGGATAAAGCTTCATCAGAGAACGCCGCGTGACCACTCCCGACGGCTGCGCCATGCCGTGAAATTCACCAAAATCCAAGGCGACATCAGTATGGGCGGCATCTTGAAAAGCCTGGGCGGTCAGCGCACCCAGATTGGTCGGGGCGTTTTCGTCGTTCTCGAGCGCGGACTTGGAAATGGCAAGCTGCTCGGCCAGCCATGCCGAACCATACTGATTTTCAAGGCGCAGCGTTGCCGCTTTGACCAGCTGCTCAATGGACGCATCACGCAGGCCAGTCACGTTTCCACGCACGGGCACGATCTGATAGCTATTGACGGCGTAGCTGCGATCTTTGTTTACGGTAATCGTAAGCTGGCCAATGCCTTCGCCAAACGGAGTGCACTGCAAAATCGGAACGCTTTTTCCAGTGAGGTTCTTCACCAGCAACGGCTGTGGCAGTGCCACATGGTCGTGCGCGCCCACGACCAGATCGATTCCAGTGGTCAGCTTAACCAGCTTGGTGTCGTCGGCGGTTCCCAGATGCGAGAGCACAATAATGATGTCGTTCTGCAGGCGCAGCTCGGCCACCAATTTCTGCGCTCTCAGAAATGGACTTACGATAGCCACGTCACCAGCTGCCCACCGATAAAAGGGGCTGTCGGTGGTCAGACCGATCACCGCGATACGCAGGCCGCCTTTCGTGAAGAGGGCATAGGGCTTGAGGTTTCGCGCAAGACCGGGGTAACGGCGCGCATCGAAGTCGATATTCGCGCTGATAAATTTAAAACCATTGGGCGCCTCGCCCACCAGGCGATTGAAATCCGTGGGCCCCATCAAAAAGTCATGATTGCCGATAACGGTCGCTTCGGCCCCCATTGCGGCCAGCAGGCGCATGGACTCCGAGCCATTGCCCGCCGAGAAATATGGATTGCCTTCAAAGGAGTCGCCACCGTCGAGCACCAACGTCTGATGTCCGCGTGCCACGGCATCGGCCCGCAGCTTA
Source organism: candidate division WWE3 bacterium (assembly GCA_038231515.1). GTDB lineage: Bacteria > Bdellovibrionota > UBA1018 > UBA1018 > UBA923 > JACQAX01. The sequence continues at coordinate 1,267 of JBBRLF010000338.1, read as the reverse complement.
TCGAGCTGCGCTTTGACTGCCGCATAACCACCCAGGTCCGGGGTGCGGCCAGAGTCGAAATTTGAATGAAGATCGTTGAAGTGCAGTATCTCAAGGGTGATGGGCTTGGTGATGCAGCCGGCGCCAGCCAGCGCTAATCCCAAGGCGATACAAGGTGCTACAAATCTAAGAAATTTTTTCATGAATTACTCTCTCTGGCCTTGAATAAAGCAAGGCACATGCCCCAGCTAAGCAACGGAAACTGTGGTGTTTGCCGCGCGCGGTGGGTGTAAATATTTTAGACAGCTGACTGATTAGAGTTCAGGCAGTTTTAGCTCAAAGCTTGAGTATTTTTATCGGGTTTTATGGTATAAATAAGATCAATGTTTGTTTGGAATTTGATGCGTAACTGGCTTGCTGCTTTCGCGATCTGTGCCCTCACCGCCTTGCTCGGCGCTGCGGTGGCACTTGCCGACATCGACACGGTCCCAACGCTCAACCTCGGCACCCAGAACCAAGCCGACGCCTTCGCCAAGGAACTCGTCGCGCGTTATGAGAAAGAAGCCCAGGAAAAAGGCATCGAGCCAAGCCAGCTCGATCCGATTCTCATCGTACACGTCGGCACCCGGCCACCCGAACAGCTCAAATGGATCATGATGCATCTGGAGGCCGCAAAAATTCCAGCGCGGCTTGAGCTCATTACCGAAGAGGCGATGCAGAAAAACCTGACCGACGCGCGCGATCGTGCGCTGGTCGACCCTACCTTTCTCACCTACGACAAAGCCACCTCTGAAAAACGATCCCACGCCCTCAAGCAGATCTTCGCCGACGCGCTGCTAAAGACTCGTCAAGTGTTTGGTCTGCCCAACGGACTTACGGCCTGGGTTAAGATCAAACGCAGCAATAAGCTCAAATTGCTCGAAGGTGGTATGGCCAGTATCAATACGCTGATCGCCGGTGCTTCAGTCACCTGGTCGTTCTATCTCAGCGAGCACGTCCAGGGTATCGATTCCCATCCGCTGCGCGCGGGTCTTTTTGTGGCGGGCTGGACCTGGTACATGCTCTACGAAGGGCGCCGCTTCAGCGAACTCATGAGCCAGGCCAAGGTGCTCAAAGAAACCGGCCCCGGCGTCTACAAGCCCACCACCAGCAAGCTTTTCTCGTATGCGGCCTCTACACTGCGGTCGCTGATCTCCAACTCCATCGTGATGTCGGCGGCCTTTGGCGTCGAGAGCGTGCTGGACCTGCCAAAGATGGAGCACAGCATGTGGAACAGCACTGTGAGCAT
>JBBRLF010000337.1:0-5429 GCA_038231515.1 candidate division WWE3 bacterium | reverse complement strand
GGCCACCCACCAGCCGGCGTTTGTTTCGCTTTCAAAACCCTGGTCGGCCTGCGAGACGTCGTTGATGAAGATGGCGTCACAGTTCTTGGCCGCAAGTTTACGGCGCCCGTTTGCAAGTGCATCGTTGGTTTCGGCGGCAAAACCCAGCACAAACTGGCCGTCGCGGCGGTGTTTGGCAACCTCGGCCAAGATGTCGAGGTTCTTCTTGAACTCAAGGGTTGGCAGCTGGCCTTGTTCTTTTTTTATCTTTTCGGTCTCAGGATTCGTGACGTCCCAGTCCAGTACGGCGGCCGCCGAAATAAAAACATCAGACGTCTTCCAGCCCTCAAGCACCTGGGCGGCCATCTCGGCTGCGGTTTCGACTTGCGTGACTTGTACGCTCAGGGGCAGCGTCGCCGTGGTCGGACCGCAGATGGCGCGCACGCGGTAACCCGCGCGCACACAGGCCCAGGCCATTGCCGCACCCATCAGGCCGCTGGAGCGGTTGGAGATGAAACGAACCGGATCAATCGCGCTGCGCGTGGGGCCCAGCGTGAGAAGCACCTGCTTGCCATTGGCCTTTGCATAAAAACTCTGCGCAACGAGCTCTATGATTTCGTCAGCCTCGAGCATGCGGCCCTGGCCCTCTTCGCCACAGGCGGTGAGGCCAGCGGTGGGTCCCAGCACGAGCGTTCCGCGGGCAGTGAGCAAGGCGACATTGTGTTGAACCGCTGAATGCGCGTACATCGCCGGATTCATTGCCGGAGCGATAAGGATGGGGCCCTGAAAGGCCAGCAGCTCAGTCGAAAGCAGATCATCTGCCAGACCCAGCGCGAGCTTGGCAATGGTATTGGCCGTTGCAGGAGCGATGAGCGCAAGATCGGCCCAGCGCGCAGCATCGATATGATGCGTGCCCTGTGCGGCGTTGCCCGTGTTCCACAAAGACGTGTAGACGGGTTCGCCCGAAAGCGTTTCCATGGTGGTTTTGGTGACGAACTGTTCGGCCGATTCCGTGAGTACCACGCGCACGCGCGCGCCGCACGCGCGCAGGCCCCGTACGATTTCGCAGGCCTTGAAGGCCGCGATGCTGCCCGTGACTCCGAGCAGAATTTTCTTGCCCTCGAGCGCGGGCCGAAGATTATTTTGCACGAATGGCGTCATACAGGTACGCAATTCCTTTCAAGGTCAGGTCGGTGTCGAAGTGGGTGATGTTTTTGGTGAGGCCTTTGAGCAGGGCGCTGATGCCACCGGTGGCCACGACTTTGATTTCGGGTTCGCCAAGTTCACTCTTGAAGCGCTCGACCATGCCATCGATCATCGAGGCATAGCCAAAGAGCAGCCCGCTGCGCAGGGCCTCTGAAGTGTTGGTGCCGATCGCCTTTTCGGGGGCCACCAGCTCGACGGCAAAAAGTTTGGCCGTATTTTTGGCCAGCGCTTCGATCGAAAGTTCGATGCCGGGCATGATCGCCCCACCCAGGTATTCGCCCGCGCGCGAAACCGCGCAGATCGTGGTGGCCGTGCCGGAGTCGACGATGATGGCCGGTGCGCCGTATTCGCGGATGACGGTTTCGGCATTGACAAGGCGATCGGCGCCTACGCCACTGGCCGGCTCGGCTTTGATGCGAAACGAAAAAGGCGTGCGGTGGTCGATCACCATCAAGTTGGACGATTTGAACGCCGTACGCAGCATGGCCGTGAAGGGGGGCACCACGGAAGAGACCACTACACCTTCGAACGCTTCCAGCTCAATGCCTTCAAGCTTGGTCAGCACCGAAAGCTTGGCGCGAAACTCGTCGGCCGTGCAGATGGGATGGGTTGAAACTCTCCAGACTTTCTTGAGATTCTTATCCCAGAAGCAGCCCAGTACGGTGTTCGTGTTGCCGACGTCAATGGCTAGTAGCATGGGGTTTGCTCCCTTCAGGCGTCGTCGCGTGAGGTGCGAGTGGTTCGGCTTCAGGCTGCCGGGTGCGGGCGATAAAGCCTCGCACGGCCTCAGCCAGAGGCTCTTTGAGGTTTGCCAGCGGCGAGACAAATTTTGGAACCCGACCGGCGGTCAGACCGACCAGATCATTGATGACCAGCACCTGCGCGTCGCACGCGGTGCCTGCACCGATGCCCACGGTTGGAATGTTGATCGCCTTGGTGATTTCAGCCGCAAGCGAAGCCTCGACACATTCGAGTACGACGGCAAACGCGCCGGCCGCAGCCACGGCGTAGGCCGAGTCGAGCAGATATTGGCGCTCTTCGTTGGATTTGCCATGCATGCGATAGGTGCCCATGGCGTTGATGCTTTGAGGGGTAAGACCAATGTGCGCGCACACCGGAATTCCGGCCATGGTGATGGCGCGAATGGTCTCGGCCATCTCGGTGCCGCCTTCGAGCTTCACGGCTTGAGCCCCAGCCTCTTTTAAGAATCGACCGGCGTTGGTCACGGCCTGCTCGCGGCTCACCTGATAGCTCATGAACGGCATGTCGCCAATGACCAGCGCACGTTTGGCGGCGCGGGTGACCGAACGCGTGTGGCGCAACATGTCTTCCATCGTCACGCTGAGCGTGTTGGGTTCGCCGTACATGACGGTGGCCACGCTATCGCCCACGAGCAGCATGTCGATGCCGGCTTCGTCGAGCACCATGGCCGTGGGATAGTCGTAGGCGGTGAGCATCGTGAGTTTTTCTTTGCCCTTCTGCGAGCGAATCCAGGGAACCGTTACGGCTTTGGTGGCGACGTGCGAGCTCATTGTTTTTTCTCCAGTTGGGACAGCCGCTCTTTTAAAGCCGCAGCTTTGGTTTGCCACTCGGGACGCCGCATGGTTTGGACGAATTCCTTTGAGACCACGCGCGCGGCCTGCTCGCGGATGAGCTCGGGCACACCGGCGTTCATCAGCTGCTCGCGCATCGAGATTGTGCCGCATTGGGCGGCCTGGCTGATGGCGCTGAACGTTGCGGCCATGCCACGCTCGCGCAGCAGGCCCGCTACAAGCTCAAGCTCGGTCAGGCATTCTTCGTGAATCAGGCGCGCCGGCACTCCCGCGCGAATCATCGCTTCCATGGTCCATTCCAAAAGATTGAAGACGCCACCACAAAGCAGCGTCTGCTCAGAGATCAGATCGCCAATGGCTTCTTGTTCAAATGAGGCTGGCACCAGATTTTCAGGCGCGAAGCCCAGGGCCCGGGCAAGTTGGGTCACTTGAGCGGTACGTGCCGGTGAGGCGTGAAAGCCGGCTACCAGACGATGGGCGCCAGGAAAAGCCGCCGCATGTGCGGCCGCAAGCTTGGGGCCGATGGCTTTGGGCGCGAGCAGCGCCGGCTCGTGCGTGGCTGACATTTGTGTGAGCTCGTCGGCATAGATGGCGTAGCCATGAGCCAGGACAAGGGTGAGTGGGCGCGCGCATGCCGCGAGAAAGTCGCCGTAAATAGGTGCGATGAGATGATCGGGAGTCATGGCGGCCACGAGCGCGATCTGGGCGGGATCAGCCAGGAGCGATGGTGTGAGTGCTGAGGTCGGCGCCGGGGTAAAGCCCGCCGCACAAGCGCGGTCATGAGAAGCCCCGAAAGTTCTTCCCAGATAGACGTTTACGTTCCAGCCCGCCGCACGTAGGTTGTGAGCCCACGCGCTGCCTTGACTGCCGAATCCGATAAGATGTAAGTTTTGGCTCACAGAGCGGTTTTTAACACTTGTGGAGTCTCAGTGCAACGCACGATGCTGAAGTCGAAAATCCAACGCGCCACGCTTACCGACGCTAATCTGCTGGCCGAGGATTGCATCATTTTGGACCGAGATCTGATGAAACGGGCCGATCTTTGGCCCTTTGAGCGGGTTGAGATCTATAATAGCGAGAATGGCGCCCGCTTTACCACTAGCGTCATCGAGGGAGCCAGCGGCTCTGGCATGGTTTGCGTCTGTGGGCCTGCGGCGCACCTGGCCAAGCTGGGCCATAAGATTACGATTGCCTCCTTTATCACGATGACCGAAGCCCATCTTTCCGCCTATCGGCCCAAGCTGGTGGCGCTCGACGAGCGCAACCGGCCTGTCTAAAGTTCATACACCTGCCTAGCCCGCGCACAAAACCCATCACTTGAACCCCTGAAAATCTAAGCCTTTTTCGTGGCACCGGCGTTGCAATACATAGCGTTAAGAGAGATTTTTAATATTCGATTTGAGAGATCGAATGGTTTGAGAGAGGGAAATATGAAATTCATTCCAAGTCAGCTTTTTTACGTTTTTTTGGCGCTCATCGGAGCAACGGCCGTGCCCCTGATGGCCCATGCCGAAGATGGCGACGGCCCATCGGTGACCGTCGTTCATCACAGCGGCGACACGGAAAAACTTGATCCCAAGAAACCAGATGCCGTAACGCCTGACGACACCAAGGCCGCTACCCCAGCCCCAATTCCAGACACTTATGGAATCGTCGGCGGCAGCGTAGGCGGCAGCAGCCAGCAGGGCTTCGCAGTCGGCGCACACGTTGGCTACAGCGGCGATCACGAAGGGGCTTCAGTCGGAGCCACTCTGGGCGCCGGCGGACCAAGCATTTTCAGCGGTACCCTTTCGGTTCAAGGCATGCGCACGAACGGCAACAGCATGGGCGGCGTTACTGTCGCAGGCGTGCTTAACGGCGGCGCAACGATCGGCACCAGCGGCGACGGCACGGCAAACGGCGTGGGCGCAGCAGCGATTATCGTTCCATTTTCCGGTAGCGGTATTGGCTGCATGCTGGGCGTCGGCCCGGCAGCAGGCGCGGCATACAGCACCGAAATGGCCGGCAAAGATGCCTCAGGCGCAAACCGCACGACGGCAGCAGCCGGTCCTGGCGGCTACCTCGGCCTCGGCTGCGAAGGCAGCTTCTGGAAAGTTGATCTCTATAACCACGCGATCGTGAACTCGCTGCACTGGAATGACCCGACGAACCCCACCGTCGCGGTGCTTGAGACCAGACTGCAGGCCTCGTTTCGTGTGAACCAGAACATGGCGGTTGGCGCCTGGGCTCAGCTCGACAGCGACGTACGCGATACGAAGTATGCGCCGACGATTGCTGGCGGCGGCATGCTCTCCTTTAGCTTCGGCGACAGCAAGAAGCCGGCTCCAAAGGCCGTGAGCAAGGTTGAAGCAGAGTAAGAATTCAGATCTTAAAAGATATGGTAGGCGTACTCGATGCAGTACGCCTACCATTTCGAGTTTTGCGAGCGCCCCGAAATGCCAGAATGGCTTCGGGGCGATCTCTTTTCCTCGCTGGGGTTTATCCAGGATTCTTTTGGATTGAGACGAGTACTCGACGAGCAGGTTCCGCAGCTCGTCGTGCAGAGTGGTGCCGCGCGAGTGGTTGAGCTGGGCAGTGGCAGCGGTCAGGGGCTGGCGCGGGTAGCGCGCGCATTGCCCGACGTTCCCATGCTGGCCACTGACAAGTATCCTCATCCCAAGCTCTGGGCCAGACGCCTGGCCGGGCTGCCGC
>JBBRLF010000336.1:0-5454 GCA_038231515.1 candidate division WWE3 bacterium | reverse complement strand
CGCTTACAGCCGTTACAGCCAGCGCTCCCACGCGTTTGGTTTCAATATTGGGAATCATGGCAACGAGCTCCTGCACCTGGGGCTGCGTCATCTTGAAGACGGAATACTTTGCTACCGCGCCGCCGCCGCCCATGCCCGAGAAGGTTCTTCCCGGCGTAAGCGAAACCTGTTCGATCGTCGACTTGCCGCCCGGGCCGCTGCCGGCGCGTGGTACATCGACGACAACCTTGCCTTCGAGCACGGTAACGTCGGTACGGTACTGGCCATTTTGCGAGTAGGTGTTGGTCACCCACTCGGTGCCGTGCACGCCCATGGCCGAAGCCGGGGTGGTGACGCGGTAAAAGCTGTTGGTGTCGAGCGCGCGCGTCACCAGGGTGCGCACCTTGCCCTCGAGCAGGACGAACTCGATCTGGCGGGCAGCCACGGCCATCGTGAACTGTTTGACCTGGAACGTCGTGTTCGGAGCCACATCCATGATGGAGTCGTCTTTATAGTAAATTTTGAGATAGCTGTCGTCGCCCGTAACCACCACGTCGCCGGGCTGAATCAGGTCGTTGGGACCCAGCTCGCGCTTGCCGGAATCTTTGAAGGCAACGCCGGGAGAAATCGTGGTTTCCTGTTCGGGCTTGGGAATGGTGATCTGGCCGTGTCTAACCCAGGCCTTGCCGCTGACGAGGGCGATGGTTCCGGCCGAGGTCTGCACGTCGGTCTGGTCGGCGGCGGACGTGGAAGTGCCTGCGATAAATACAAGCAGGCAAAGCCACACGGAACGTTTGATCACTCAGAATCTCCCTATACATATATTATAGATGAGTTGACGCACCGCTGCATCAACTAGGTAAAATAATACAGGCCTGATATCTAAGGGAAATTTCAGGACTTGTTCGAAGAACTTAACAATTTCTCGAAATCGGCACGTTTCAGGAACCGGTATTCGCCGGGTTCCAGGCCATGAATGTTAAGGCCGCCAATGGCGGTGCGAACGATACGATCGACGAGCAGGCCCTTCTGGTTGAGCAGCTCGCGCAGGTCAAGCTTGCTGCCCTCGGTAATTTCCAGCTTCAGCCAGCTTTTGTTCCGCAAAGTCTGCTCGACACCGAACGAGGCAAATTTCACGACACCGTCAGCTGTGAAAAAACCGCGTTTTAGAAAGGTCAGATCTTCGGGCGTGGGATGGCCTTTGATCTTAACCATGTAGATTTTAGGAAGCTCGCGCTGCTTGAGAATGCCTTCGGCCAGATTGCCGTCGTTGGTGAGGAGCATCAATCCCTCGGAGTTGTAATCCAACCGGCCAATGGGAATCACGCGCTCGCGAATGCTTTTAACGATGTGGCCAATGTGGCGCCGGCCCTCGGGATCAGAGAGCGCCGAGATCATGCCGCGCGGCTTGTAGAGCGCGATGAAAACGGGTTCCACCTCGGTAAAAATCAAGCTGCCGTGAACTTTGATTTTGTCCTGAGTGGCGTCGACCTTGGTGCCAAGCTCGGTAATGGGGCGGCCGTTTACAGTAACAGCGCCTTCCAGAATAAGCAGCTCAGCCGCACGGCGCGAGGCCACACCCGAACGTGCGAGTACCTTTTGCAGGCGTTCTTCTTTGCGATCCTGGCCTGGCTTGGCTGGGTTGGCAGTGGCCGCAGCCGGAGTGGCTACGTCGTCAGTGGCGTCTGGTGGAATCTGGTCGGTAACGTCTGCGACTACGGGCGCGACCTTAGGCTTTTTGTTCTGGCGCGCCAGCTTGTCCATGGGAATGACTTTGGGGCTCGGCAGATAGGCGTTGCTGCTCCACGGGCCTTTTTTGGCGCGTGGGTGTTTTTCGCCACTGGCAGCACGTTCGCGGCGATCAAAGCCATCGCGACGGCGCTTTCTTTTGGTACGTTCGGACACCTCTTTGCGAGGTGGCGCATCGGGGCGGTCGCCCGGCGGCTTTGCGGCAGCCGAAGCTCGGGCTGCGTAATTCGTGCGCTCCTCGCGCTCTTCGCGTTCTCGGCGGCCCAGGCGCTTGGGGCGATCACGAGTACCGTCGGGCTTGAATGTTCTGCGAGCCGCGGGGCGACTGTCATTGGGAGGGGCTCCACGCTGAGGCTTTCCGCCGCGAGCCGGTTTGGCTCCGCGAGCGGGGCGTTCTGTGCGAGCAGGGCGTTCAGAACGGCTCGGACGGGCCGATCGGCTATCACTGGACTTGTTGGCCGGACGAGCAGGTCTGTTGGCGTTCGCCGCCTTACGTTTGCTGAAACTCATAGTGACTGGCCTGTACCATGGTTGAACAGGGTTTGACAGGGGTGGTTTGCCGGGCGTCAATCGCCCTTAAGAGGCCTTAAAGATCGGCTTCAGGCTCGTGTTTTGGCTCTTGATACTCTTCAGTCGCCAGCTCCTGCTCAATCTTGGCTTCAAGCACGGCATCGGCCAAGGCTTCGGCGTTGACCACGACCACTTCACCTTCGACCTGCGTCTGGGCAACGGCATCGGCAATCATGGCGGCGTGGCGTTCCCACTGGGCTGCGGCCGCGTCGGCCTCGAGCTCGGCAGAAGGCTGGTGCTCGGCGGCCTCGGTAATCGGGGCGGTGACCTGGATGACGACTTCTTCGCTGTCGGTGGCGATGATTCCGGTGGTGATGACCGAGCCCAGCGGCACGATCTTGCCCTCGCCATCAAGCATCAAGCCTTGCAGGGCCAGCTCGGCAATCTTGGCGTCGAGCTTCTCTTTGGCCTTCTGCTCGTCAATAAAATTGGTTGAGGTTGGGATGGACGCGATCTCGGCGCGCAGCGCTTCGAGCTCCTCGTCAACCTTGGAGTCGTCAAACAGAATGCGGTCCGCGCTGGCTACCATCTTGCCGAACTCCTGCATGACGGCCTGGGTTTTTTCTTCAAAGCCCACTTCGCTTGCCGCAACCATCGACTCCACTTCATGCAGCGGGGGCAGCGCGTGCGTGTCTTTCATGTTGAACAGCTCGAGAAATTCGTGAGTCGTGCCGTAAACCATGGGCTTGCCCGGCAGGTCTGACCGGCCGGCGATGCGCACGAGGCGTTTTTCCATCAGATTGCGAAGCACGTAACCGCTGTCGACGCCGCGAATCTGATCGATCTCGTCTTTGGTAACGGGCTGCTTGTAGGCGGCGACGGCCAGCACTTCCATCGTGGCCGACGAAAGGCGCAGCGGCTGGGTCTTTACCATCTTGCGCAGAACCGAGGCCATGTGGGCCTTGGTGCGCAGCTGAAAACCCATGCTGACTTCGGCAATTTCGACGCCGCGGTGGTCGGTATTGAACTCGGCACGCAGCTTGGCCATCAGCACGCGATACGCCGAGATGGGAACCTCGGAGTTGATCGTGGCGCGCAGCTTGGGCAGGCTTACGGGTTTGTCCGACATGAAAAGAATGGTTTCGATCGAAGCCATGATGTTGGCCTGATCGGCATCGGCCATCTCGAGTGGCGTGGCGGGATCGGCGGGCGGCTCATTGTCGATGGAGGGATCAAGAAGGCCCTCGGTCTTTGCCAGCTCGAGCAGCTGCTCTTCGTCGAATGGAACTGCTTCGCCCGAGGCTTCGGCCGCGGCCTCGGCTTCTTCGTCGCCGATGATCTCTTCGGTAATCTGTTCTTCGGTAATGGCGCCGTCTTCGATTTTATCTTCGAACTTATCCATGAACTGCCATCTCCTCGATGCTCTTCGCGTTGTTGTATTGGAAACCCGTCATGAGCGTCGCATCCAGCTCGTCGACCGCGTCGGTCAGCGTAAGGTAGATGGAGCCGAAGGTTTCATTCTGGTAGATTTTCAATTTCTTGAGACGCGCCAGCTCGAGCAGCGCGATGAACGTGGTGATGATTTCGCTGCGATCGGGTTCTTCCGACATGATGCTGGCGAACTCGGTCAGCTCGCCGACTTTCATGATCTTGGCAATCTGGGCGATGCGCTCAGGAATCGAGGTCGACTCGCGAATGATGACCTTGGTGCGATTGCGCGAACGCTTCAGCACGTCTTGAAAGGCCAGCGTAAGCCCCGTGAGGTCCATCTCGCGCCAGACGGTTTGACGCTCGGGCGGCAGCACCCCGGGACGCGGAAACACGTCGCGGCCGTACATGGGCATTTCCAGCATCTTGCGGCCGGCTTCTTGAAACTTCTTGTACTCGATCAGGCGGCGCACCAGCTCTTCTTCACTGGTCGGCGCATCTTCGGCAGCCCCAGCCGTGATCAGATCGTCGTTAGGCAGCAGGCGGCGCGACTTGAGATGAATCAGCGTGGCGGCCATGACAAGAAATTCGCTGGCCACGTCGAAGTTCAGCTCGCGCATCATCTCGATGTACTGCACGTACTGGTCGGTAATTCGATGCAGGGCGATGGCCGACACGTCCATTTCGTTTTTCTGAATCAGAAAAAGCAGCAGATCGAGAGGGCCTTCGAATTGATCGGTTTTAATCTTGAGCAGTTCCATATTTCTGTCCTAAAACTACTTAACCGCGTCGCGACTTAACAAGGAGCGATGCAGCATTTTCGTTAATTTAATTTTTATCCGCCAAAAATTTTCAACAACACAAATAGCCAAAACTGTACGAAGAGGTCACTGAGCCGGTTAATGGGGCCGGTCAAAAAGCTCAGGGCACCCGTCCAAAACAGCGCGAGCAAAATGATGAAGCTAAAAGATTGCAGCTTCTCGAATTGCTTGGATTGCTCGACCGTCATGAAAGCTTCGATCATTCGCGAGCCATCCAGCGGTGGTAGCGGGATTAGGTTAAATAACGCGAGCATGAAATTGATCTGAATGGCGGCCGCGCACATTCCGTGAAGTGGCTCATAAAGATAAAAATCATGAGGAGCGAAGAGTGCGATGGCCACGAACGCGAAGGCAGCCGCAAACGCCAAAATGACATTAGCCGCTGGGCCCGCAACCGACACCAGAAACAGCCCGCGGCGGTAAGGTTTTAACTTCTGGTAATTGATGGGAACTGGCTTGGCCCAGCCAAACATGAGTGGAATACCCGTGATCATATTGAGCATGGGAAACAGCAGCGTACCTACGGGATCGATATGGGGAATCGGGTTGAGCGTCAGGCGGCCCAGGTCTTTTGCCGTATTGTCGCCATGGCGCTTCGCGATATATGCGTGACCTACCTCGTGAAACACGATGGCACCGATGAACGGAATCATCTGAATCAAAGCCATTCTAAGTCGGTCTGTAAGATCGCCCATACTTGACCGACCCTAGCACTCTGGCACTTCAACGTTCAAGCGAGTTAGGATCGGGATCTTTGTTAGTTTTGACGTGATGGGTCATATTACTGGAAGGAGATTGAGGCTGGGACTGGGACTGGGACTGGGACTGGGACTGGGACTGGGACAGGGACAGGGACAGGGACAGGGACAGGGACAGGGACAGGGACAGGGACAGGGACAGGGACAGGGACAGGGACAGGGACAGGGACAGGGACAGGGACAGGGACAGGGACAGGGACAGGGACAGG
>JBBRLF010000335.1:0-5467 GCA_038231515.1 candidate division WWE3 bacterium | reverse complement strand
TAACCCTCTGGTAAATCGTGCCTCGAGAGGCGCCGCTGCGTTTTCGGGTTCGAAAAAAGGATTGGTCAGACGCGAGGTCGCCGCGGGCCTTGCGATAGTTTTCCAGTGCAAGTACGACGCTCGTATTGAGGGGAACCACCCTTTGATGCCCGCCCTTGCCAAGCACGCGGATTGTTCGCGTGACAAGGTCGACGTCCGAAACCTTGAGGTGGGCGCACTCCGAAGCCCGTATACCGGTGCCATAAAGTAAAGTCATGATGGCCCGATCACGTATTCCGAGAACGGTATTCCCGACTGGACTGGTGATCAGACGTTCGGCCTCTTCTTGCGACAAGGTATCGTGGACCTTTCTTTTGGGCGCCTTGATCTTGGGAAGATTATTTGTCGGATTCTTACGATGCTCCAGCTGTTCGAGTGCCACCATTGATCGATAGAATCCAAAGAGCGTGGCTACCTGGGAGTTGATCGCACAATCCCCGTTGGACCGCTCCTGTCGTAGGTAGGTGACGAAGTCCAATATGTCCTTTGTCGTAATCTCATCGGGCTCGCGCGTCTCGCCGAGACGGAGCCTTGCCCAGAGTCTAAAACGTTTCAGATTGGCTCGGTAAGAGGCGATGGTGCTGGGTCTGAGTCCGCGCGCGGGACAGTGTTTTTGTAAAAATAATTGAAACCAGTAATCCCATTTCATTTTAATTTTTCCTCATCTTCAGTTTGTTTAGTGAGTTCGTGATTCTGGCTGCGTACGTTCAGACGCTCTACTGCTGCCTCCTTGGTTCCCGGAAGAGAGTGAAGATAAACACCAGACTCTGAAGGGCTGCGATGGCCCATGAGTGAGGCGATAAGCGCAAGATCCACACCGGCATCCATGAGATGGGTGGCAAAGGAGTGCCTTAGTGTTTTTGGAACCACGTCTTCACTCAGGCCCGACCGTTTGCTCGCGGCGTGGATAGCAAGAAGGACATCGTTTTCTCTGATTCGTTTTTTCTTAATGTCCGTCACCAGCAATGCCCCTCGGCGAACTTTTTTTTCTGCAACATAAGCCAAGAGTTCGGTCCAAACGGAGTCGGGGATCGGAACGCGCCGTTGGATATCGCCCTTGGCAATACGAATGAAGAGTTCCTGGCGCTCGAGATCGATGTCCTTGATATCGAGCCGGCAGAGCTCACCTGTGCGAAGACCGCAGCCGTAAAGGAGAAGCACCATCATCCGCTCGCGCTTTTGCTGGGGTGTCCTCTTGGGACAGGCGGCAATGAGTCTTGTGGCTTCCTCGACCGTGAGAACCGCCGGCGGGATTGACACGATAGGACCCAGGTCCTTGAGTTTAAAGCCGTCCAGGACGTTTCTTTCAGTACGGCCGCTCTGCCACGCATAATCGATTAGGCTCTTGAGATGGCTGATCTCCTTGGCAATCGAAGCAACCGACATGCCGGATCGCCGCACCTTATCGATCCACGAAATGTAGTCGTCAAAGGAGAGCCGCCACAACTCCACCCCGGGGCGTATCCTGTGCATGATGGAAAGTACCTGCCTGTACGTGCAGCGCATATCAACGATGCTTCGCGGGGCAAGCCGCCGTACCTGTGCCAGATATTCGAGAAACCCCATGGTCACTGGGTCGAAGTCAATAAACTCTAGTTCACTCATGGCGAGCTCCTTGTTCTTGGTTTACGGCCGGATCAGATAGAATGGCGTTGATGGGGTGGAGAGCGATTGCTTTGCGGCGCGCCGGATCGGCCACGTAGGTGTAGCGAACTGTAGTGCAGAGGAAGGCGTGGCCAAGGTATTTTTGGACCTCGTGCAACCCGAGCCCTTCTTCGAGCAGATCCGTAGCGCACGTGTGACGGAACTGATGAACGGTGACGAGCGGGATATCGGCTTTCTTAGAGAGCTTGTGAAGAGCATTACCTACAGACGTCCCTTTGAGTCTTTTGCCGTTTCTCATTACAAAAAGGGCGGACTCATCGTGAACTCCGAGCTTAATCAGCTGATTCTGTCGCTGCGGTAGATAGGACTCGAGCGCGGCGGCTACCGCCGGCGGCACCGGCACCACTCGCTGAAGATTTACCTTGCGGCTGTCGATTCGAAGCGTGCCTTGCTTGGCGTCCCAGTCGCTCAAGCTGAGGCGCTCCAGCTCTCCTTTGCGAATTCCCGTGCCGTATAAAACGATCAAGGTCGTGAGCAGCAGAGACCGTTGATACGCTTGCCTTGTTTGGGCCGTATGCTCCATGAGCTTGGTGAGATGGCCCCGGTCAATATGCCGGGGCAGCCGCCGCCGTGGATCGATTTTAGGGCTGCGAATCCAACGCAATGGATTTTGGTGCCAGAGTCCCTCGTTGACCAGGTATTCGCCCATGCAGCGCAGATGGCTCATCACGCCGCACACGCTCGCCTTGGAGTGAAAGGCAGTCCTTCCCTTCACGTATTCCAGAATCAGTTCAGCATCGATTTGTTCTACCAGTGGCTTAGGGCGCCTTCTTTTAAGCCAAAGACCCCACCGTTCCAGTTCCCGCCGCCGCCCCAAAATCACCGATTCCGTCAGTCCGCGCGCCTCGCAGACGCGCGCATAATTGTCGACAAGTTGATCCCAATTTCTCATTCCAGACTCCCTTTTTCTTCTCATTGTTATGAGTTGTTAACCGGGTATTCCCGGCGGTCTGGAATGTCGTTGAATCGGTCGGAAAGCGCACCTTTCGTGAATATATGATGCGCTATACGATTCATTCGGGGTGCCCTGAACCCCGTGAATCGCACAAAACGGCCTACAATAGCTATTGCGGCCCAAAATGACTACAAAAGTAGCCACGAGCCCCCGTATCAATGATAATTGAACCATGTGGTCGTTCATGGTGCTTTGGATGGTCTTGGGGATTATTCCCGGCGATACGGTGACGTTGGCGCAGGTTGCACCCGAGCTGCTCATTCCACGCGTTGAGCCCAAAACCGGGCTATCGCTGGAAACTATTGGCTTACGGCGCGACTGCCTTCGTCTTCAGTACGACGCGCTGGAGTCTGTGCTGGCCGATAAAGACAACAATGAATACCTGCTAAAGCAGCTGCGGGTATTAAAGCTGCGCCTTGATGCAGGAGCGGTGGTGCCCGAATTTGTCTTTGAGGGCTCGAAGCGAATGCTTACGATCTCCTGCACTCAGTCGACTTCCGACCACGGCTGCCAATGTTTCGGCCTCAATGATGCGGGCGGTACCGGGATTGATGCCATTTTCACCCGCTTGAAGAACCTTCGAATCAACTCGGTCAGCGCGCAAGAAATTCGGGCCCGTAAAATATTCGCCGCGGCTCGGGATGAAGACTATGTGGAATTTCAGATTTTTCGCGACGGTCAGCTGGCCGACCATTTTTCCCTTAACCGGGGAATCTGCACCAACGGATCAGCCAAGGCTGTCAAACGGGCCGCGGCAGAACGCGAGCGACCGCTGATGCTTCCGCGGCACCTTGATCGAGACGGGCTTCCCGAACAGGAAAAGAAATAGTCTCTGAGCTGCCTCATGGGCGACTGGGTTGATCTGCTCTTCGAGCGCTACCGCGCCCCCGAAGCAAGCCAGGGTCAGTACACCTTCTCGTAGGGCAGCAGTAGATACTGGCAGGCATAGCGCAGCCCTTTGGCCTTCCGCACCAGCTCGTTCCAGAAACGGTCGCCGTGCAGCTTCGCATCGTAGCCCGCGAACTCCGCGAACTTGCGGTAGTTGCGCGCGACTCGTTCGAAGGTGAACTGCTCCGGGTTTTTTTCGCTGCGGGGAAACAGATCGCCAGGGGCGAAGCGGTTGTAGTTGCTCTTTCCGAACCGATATTTGACCCGTTCGAAGATCTTCAGCACGGCATCATCCGAAAGATGGCGTCCGATGTAGCGGTTCAGGTTGTCTTCCGACATCGTGTAGGTGCGCCAGGGTGCTTTTTCGGGATAGAAGTCGCGAAAGGCGTCGAACCACATCATTCTGAGTACCCGACGATCAAGAGTGTCAGGAACCGTTTCGACCCAGGCCAGAAAGCGCTTGGTGTAGCGAATGCGCTGAAGCACCGCCTCATAGTACTCCGCCGAGCCAGCGTGCACCGCCGTGCGCTTCAGTTCCTCTTGCTGGGTGGCGATCATGCCCACGGCGTGCAGCTCGTCATGAAAAAGAAACTCCACTGGTGGCAGCTCATAGCCATCGGTATTTTTCACTTTTTCGCTGATGCCACCGATGCTCAGCGGCAGGGCCATCAAACCCACGAACTGGGACGGCGTAAAAGAGGCCGTGGTGTACCAGACAGGATGGCCGGAGCCGTGAATGGCGCTTAGAACTTTGCCTACATCGACAAAGTCCATTTTAACTTTGCTGACCTTGCCGCCCGCTTTCAGCTCGCTCTCGACCTTGCCCAGATAAGACAGCACAAGAGCCCTGAGCTGCAGCATCGAGACGCTACGCTGCTCCAGAACTCGTGCGATGTCGTCGCTTGGACGGCTCGTTTGCAGCTTTCTCAAAGTCGCTTCGGTTACCGGATCCAGTGCGACCGCGTCGCCAGGCGAAGGATTACCTTGCCGCTGCATGAACAGCCAAAATGAAAGCGCGTCGGCCGGAACCACGCCAGCCGCTTCGACCTCGATGGTTTGCAGCGCTGCTTCGCGCGCATCATCGGCACGAGCGGCAGCCGCCAGGGCAAGAAACAGCACAACCAGCGCCATTGCGTGAAAAAAACGGGCCATCATGGGTTGGTGTCTCCCGAAAGCAGCGCGCTACAACGCAGCATCACGCGCTCAAGTCGTTGCTTGGCGTGATAGTAGCGGGCCAGGACGAAATTCAAGGTTCTGCGAGTCATCGGCTTGGACAGGCTTTCAAGGCGGGCCTCTTCAGCGAAAAATTTCGTTTCCGTCACCGAAGAGGCATGATCATAGAGTTTCTCGTAGGCGCCGGCCAGGTCCAGAAAGTTTCCGGTAACGCCGATCTGGCTCGCATAGCTTTGGTTGAAACGCCGCAAGATGAGCCCATTGCTCTCGATCACAAGCTTCTCGAGGTCACGGGCGTTCAAAAAGTAGCGAAACACGTGCTTCAAAATGGCGTCTTTGAAATACTCGTAACCCAGCATCGAATTCTCGCGCGCCCGCGAATAGCCAAAGGCCTCGGCGGTTGCATGAGTCAGGGTGGTCGTGGGCACGGGCAGGCCCGCGATGTTTTTTCGAAGTGTAAAGTTGATATCGAGAGCATCCATGTCCTTCACGCCTGCTCCGAGCACCTTGCCGCTGGCGAGGTCCACGCGCAGCAGCGCATTCTGCTGGTGCAGCTCGGGCGTGATGCCTTCGGCCTGCAGCATCCACAGCAGCTCAAGCGTGGGGCATGCATAGGATATTCAATGCCCCTCACCTGACTCTGGTGCCGGCCGACCCCACTCTCTTCGCTTCAGATTATCACATGGATATAGGTACCAACCGGTTTTTCGGGCTTGATAGGCGGGGGCGATGAGCGCGCTACGCGCG
>JBBRLF010000334.1:0-5501 GCA_038231515.1 candidate division WWE3 bacterium | reverse complement strand
GTACGCCCAGGCCAATGAGCTCGCGCACGCGATCAGGCCCCTCGCGTACGGTGATTTCGACCGCGCTCTGGTTGCACAGGCCGGCACCGGCGTCGAGCGTGTCCTGGATATGGCTCTCGAAGGAATCGTCCTCGGAAAAAACGCTGGCGATGCCACCCTGCGCATAGCGCGTGGCCCCTTCCATTCGTTCGGCCTTCGTAACGATGCTCACCCGTCCGGTCTCGGCTGCTTTCAGCGCGAAGGTGAGCCCTGCGATACCTGAGCCCAGTACTAGAAAATCAGATTCCAACCTCATAGCGTTGGGGTATTCTCTATCATAATGGCCGACCCGAAGCGAGAGACACCAAAAACCGATAAACCCGCGCTTAAAAGGCGCTCGGGAACGGGCCGGTTTATCTTTCTGCAGCTCGTGAATGTGCTGACATTCATTGCCGCCGGGGCCGCGGTGGTGATTCTGCACGAGCGGTATCAGAAGTCGGAAAGTCGCGCGCGGGCCTCCGAGGTGGCGCACTACGAGCTCAAGCGCATGACCGATACGTTCAATTATCGCTTAAACGAGCTACGCGAAGAGATGTTTCATCTCTATGGTGAGCAGTCGAATCTGGCGCGCGCCTTGAACGAGTCCGAACGCGAGCGGCTTATCTTTTACCGGCGCGATCACCTGGCCGCCTACGGCATCATGGTGCAGAATCCTGCGGGCGGCTGGGACGTGCAGAAATACTATGTGCGCGATACGGCCAAAAAAGCCGGAGCGGTGGCGCAGAACGACGAAATGGTCGCCAATCTGAAAGACGCCATGAATCTGGTCAAGCCGCCGGGGCTGGGCATCAAGCGCGTGGTGATCGATCCCAAAACTCTGGGTGCATCGTGGACCGGCGGCGGCACTGGCGGGCCCCAGTCCCTGGCCAACGAAGCGTACGCGGTCGCCTTTTCGAGCGCGGACGACACCGGTACACCGTTTGGCGTGGTTGGAGTTTTTCGCACGTCGTATGTATTTCCATTTTGCAAATATTTCAGCGACGCGCTGGGCGCCATGCCCGTGAACGCCTACGTGCTCAACGATAAAGGTATCGCCGTCTGCCATTCCCAGTCCCAGAATGACGGTGCGAACTTCAAGGATTATTCCTTTTATCAAGCGCTAATGACGCCGCCGCCCAATGGTACGGTCCGCTACACGAATCTGCTCGATAACAACGTTTCGTCCGCAGTAAAAAAAGTCGACCAGGGCGGCCTTACTTTCGTGGCCGAGGCCGTCGAGGTGAGTCCCTGGGTATCGGTGATTCCCTATGACGAGCTGGGCATGGTGGCCGGCGGCATGTTTGTCGTCACGATTATTCTCGCGATTCTCATGGCGCGCCTCGTGCTGGCGCGTGGCGTGGTGGGGCGCGATCCGGTATCTGCCGACGGGCCGCCGCCGCAGACGGATTCCATGGGCGTGGAGCTGGGCGAGTTCACCAAGCTGCGGCGTGAGCTCAAAGATCTGGAGAGTACCGTGCTCGAGATGCAGGCCGTGCATGCGTTTGTAGCCGGTTATCAACGTGCGGCCACCGAGCTTGTCGAGTCGGAAGACCTTGCGCGGTTCACCCTCGATTATCTTAGCAGCTGGCAGCTTCCGCTGGTCTGGCTGAGCTATGATTCGAACGGTAAAAAACTGCACGCTGGTGCGCGCGCGAACTGGTCCAAGGAGCCCGGAGCGGGGTTTCAGCTGGGTCTGAATCTGACCGACCATCCGGCTACTCTGGCGCAGGACGCGGAGCTTATTAAAAAATTGAGTCACAATCTGGGGCGTGAGGGAATTAGGGTGCAGCCCGTGTATTACGGCACCCGACTTTTGGGGGTGCTCGTGGTCGCGGTAAAAGCTGACGATGCCGAGGCGCATGCGCGTCTTGAGTCGCTGCCCGAGCTGGCGCAAACCTTTGCCTTGCTTAGCCGCGCACGGGAGCTGCCAAAATGAAATATCAACGCGTGGTGGCCGAGGTAAGCCTGGCGCGAGTGCGGCAAAATCTGGAGCTGCTCGTGCGAGCTGGCGGCGGCACGCGGCTGCAAGGCGCGGTGCCGATGGTGAAAAGCAATGCCTATGGCCACGGCTTAGTCGAGGTGGGACGAGCGCTGGAGGGCGCACGCCAGACGCTGGCGCTGGGCGTGGCCTCGATTGACGAAGGCGCCACGCTGCGCGAAAGCGGCCGACGCAAACCGATCTGGGTCTTTTCCGGCTGCTCGCCTTTTACCGAGGTGTCGCAGGCGGCAGTGAAGCGCTACGCATTGACGCCGGTGATTCACAACCTGCCTGATCTGCGCAAGTTGCTGGCGGCCCGGCACCGGCCTGCGTTTCATTTGAAATTCAATACGGGGATGAATCGCTTGGGTATCGGCTTAGACGAGGTCTCCACGGTGCGGGCAATGCTTGAGCGGGCCCGAGTTCGGCCCGAAGGAATCTGCACTCATCTGGCTTCGGCCGAAGAGCCCGGCGCGCCACTCACGGTGGATCAGCTCAGCCGCTTTCGAGAGGTCGTGGCCGAGTTTTCATCCCATGAAAGTTCGTATATCCATTGCAGCAATACTGCGGCAACGCTGGCCACGGCAAAGCTGCAGCTGGGGGGGCTCTGCAATGTCATTCGCCCCGGAATCGGACTGTATGGTTATGGTGGCAGTGGGCTCAAGCCCGCGCTGAAGCTGCGGGCGC
Source organism: candidate division WWE3 bacterium (assembly GCA_038231515.1). Lineage (GTDB taxonomy): Bacteria > Bdellovibrionota > UBA1018 > UBA1018 > UBA923 > JACQAX01. Next base: position 2,818 of record JBBRLF010000334.1, on the reverse strand, counting down.
GTGTGCTGGCGACGCGCCAGCTGCTTCCGGGCGAGGTCGTGGGTTACGGCGGCACCTATCGTGCGTCCAAGCCTGGCCCGCAGATCGTGCTGGCGCTGGGGTATGGCGATGGTTTTCTGCGGCGCCTGTCCAACACACGTTTGCTCGTGGGCGGCGTGAAGGTACCCGTGCTGGGACGAGTGAGTATGGATCTGACGTCGCTTGGAATGAAGGCAAAACCGGGAACCTGGGTTACACTTTTGGGGGACAACGCAGACCAGGGGACTCTCATGGCTGAAGCCGCCGGCACGATTATTTACGAAGTTTTGACCTCGATCTCGGCGCGCGTGCCTCGCATTTATTCAGGTCACCCGAAATGACGGGTTGGATCAGCGGCATCGGCCAGCGTTTTCTCGCATTTGTCGAGCAGACGGGCCATATCAGCCGATTTTTTGGGCAGGCGATGTACTGGATGTTCAAGCCGCCGTTCCGATTTCGTCTTTTTTTGGAGCAGTTCATCTTTGTCGCCAATAAGTCGGCCTTTATTGTCTGTCTGACGGGCGTGTTCAGCGGCATGGTGTTTGCCATCCAGATTTATTTCGGCTTTCGCATTATCAATGCCGACGCGCTGGTTGGCCCCGCAGTCGCGATTGGGTTTGTGCGCGAGCTGGGACCGGTGTTTACCGGCATCGTTGTGACGGGGCGCGCTGGCGCGGCGATGGCCGCCCAGCTTGGCTCAATGAGAGTTACCGAGCAGATCGATGCCATGGATGTGATGGCCGTGAACTCCATCCAGTATCTCGTGGTGCCGCGAATCGCCGCAAGCTTCATCGCGTTGCCCTTGCTTTCGTGTCTGTTCATTTTCATTGGTAACGTGGGCAGCTACTTTACCGGCGTTTATCTGCTGGGAATCGACCCCGTGCTCTTTTTTGCCCATCTTCAGGAAATCGTCCAAGTTCGCGACGTCACACAGGGATTGATTAAAGCATCGATATTTGGGATAATTTTTTCAACGATCGGTACCTTCAAGGGTTATTACACCAAAGGCGGGGCCGAGGCAGTGGGACGTTCGACGAACGAAGCGGTAGTTGAGACGCTGGTTCTGATTCTGGTGGGCGATTATTTTCTGACTTTGGTGATTCGAGCATTTCTGTACCGTACGCTTTAGAGTTGTAGGACTTTGGGGAGAGGGTAGCGCTGCTTGAGTAATGAATTTACGACCGACATGCCAAGCCAAGCTACCGACAATCACGCGATTGTCCTGCGCAACGTGCATAAGTCGTTTGGCGGCGGCCGCTATAAGGTATTCAAAGGCGTTAACCTTGATGTGAAGCGCGGCGAAATCACCTTCGTGCTGGGGCCCTCGGGCGTGGGCAAGTCGGTGATGCTCAAACACATTCTGGGGCTGCTCAAACCCGATAGCGGCGAGGTGCTGATCTTCGGCAAGCCGATTCCCTATGAGAACCCTTCGGCCCTCAATGAGATGCGCAAGCATTTCGGAATGCTCTTTCAGTATGCCGCGCTGTTTGACGACATGACGGTTTATCAGAACGTGGCGTTTCCGCTGGTCGAGCATCGCAAAATGACGCGCGAAGAGATGCGTCTGAAAGTTTCAGAGAAGCTGCTGGCTGTGGGCCTGGACCCCGAGCAGTCGATGGACAAATTTCCGAGCGAGCTTTCGGGTGGGATGAAAAAACGCGTGGGTCTGGCGCGCGCCATCGTGCTGGAACCGGAGATTCTGCTTTATGACGAGCCCACAACCGGCCTGGATCCGGTTACGCGCGCCATGGTTGACGATCTGATCGTCGATACCAACGAAAAGTTCGGCCTGACCTCGGTGGTTATCAGCCACGACATTCCCTCTGCCCTTTATTCCGCCGATCACATCGCGTTTCTTTACGACGGGCAGATCGTTTTTTACGGCACTACGGACGAGTTTCGCAAATGCGAGCACCCCGTGGTTCAAAACTTTTTACAATGTGAAGAGCGGCACCGAAAAGAGATGAATGCATGAGGGAGTCGAAGCGTGACGGCGATGTGGAGCAAATGCGGAACAGTTCCGATGAGGCGCGCAGGATGCGCGCCATCCCTGAGCCGCTGCGCGAGACAGGAGTCGAAGCGTGACTGCTGAATTAAAGGCCGGATTTTTTGTACTGATGTCGGTAGGCGCCCTGGTTTTCATGACCACTCGCCTGACTCAAAATCAGTTTTCGTTTGCGGGCACAAAAACTTACTATGCCAACATCAACGACGCTACGGGGCTGCTCTCCAAGACCAAGGTGAAGATGGCGGGCCTGGACGTGGGTCAGCTCACCAAAATGGAGCTGGCTGGCAAGCATGCCCGCATCACCGTCGAGATCGCCTCGGATCTGACTTTGCACTCGGATGCCGCCATCGCGGTTAAGGCCATTGGCTTTCTGGGTGACAAGTATCTGGAGCTGACACCAGGCACCGACTCCAAGCCCGTGATTCCGGAAGGGGGCTATATTCCCGAGGGCATTGCGGCGGGTAGCCTGGATCAGCTAACGGCGAAAACCACGCAGCTTGTCGATAACCTGAAAGACATCACTGATCTTTTAAAGGAGGCCTTGAAAGGCACCGGCGAAGGGCAGGATGGTTCGCGCCTGGACCGCATTTTGGACAATATGGAGCAGTTCTCCGAGGGCCTGGCCGGCGTGGACAAGCTGGGCGACCTTGCGGATCGAATGACCGAGGTGGCCGCCAACGTGCGCGACATCACCTCGAAGGTTTCGCGCGGCGAAGGCACGATCGGAAAATTGCTGACCGACAGCGAAACCATCGATCGCATCAATCAGGCGCTTTCGGGCGTCAACAAGCT
>JBBRLF010000333.1:0-5556 GCA_038231515.1 candidate division WWE3 bacterium | reverse complement strand
GTAGGTGTCAAGGTTCGGGGATATGTGTTGTACCTGGACGAGGAGCAGGGTAATTACGAGCAATGGCCAAAAATATCGGTTTGAAATTCGTCCTGCTCCTGGGTCTACTTGTCGTTACGGGTTTGCTCGGCGCGCAGGTTGCTGATGCCCGCTTTGGCGGCGGCAGCTCTTTTGGATCGCGTGGTTCACGCAGCGTGGCGCCACGCAGCTCGAACTCCTACGGTGGCTCGAATTCTTACCACTCAGGGGCGTCTCGTCCGAGCAATACTGCTCCGAGTTATCCAAATACCCCGCCCGTGAGTCCTGCTCCTGGCTTCGGCGCCCCAGCTTTTGGCGGTGGTGGCGGCTTCATGCGTGGAATGGTGGGCGGAATGGCCGGGGGATTTCTGGGCTCAATGCTCTTTCGCAGCATGGGTTACGGTGCTTATGGCTCGTCTATGGGTGGTGGCGGTGGCGGTGGCATCGGCCTGCTTGAGATTTTGCTGATTGGCGGTCTATTGTTTTTTGTCTTTAGATTTGTCATGGCGCGGGCCGCGACCAGCGGTGGTCCGGGTTTGGGCTACCCCCAGCAGCCCCAGAACGACGATCGGCAGCAGTTTTCTTCCGGCCGTCCCGACTTGCGCGTCGTGGAATCCTCGACCCCGCGCATGGACTCTGGGCCAATGGACGAGCAAACCGTGGTCGACGCGATTCGTCGTTATGATGGCGCATTTGACATGGCTCGCTTCAAGGATTCGCGTGTCGATGACTTTTTCCGCATCCAGGCCGCCTGGGCGCAGCGCGACCTGACGCAGATTCGGCCCCTGGTAGCGACCGAGATCGCCGCCTCGCTGGAAAAGGAGCTGGGTGGGCTTAAACAAAGCGGCCGTATCAACCATATCGAAAACGTGGCCGTACGTGAGACGCAGATCATGGAAGCCTGGCAGGAGATGGGCAAGGAGTTCGTGACGTTGCGTTTCTATGCCAATCTGCTCGATTACACGGTTGAAGAAAGTTCTGGCGCCGTCGTCGAGGGCGACAAAAATCAGCCCAAGAAGTTCGAAGAGTTCTGGACTTACGTCCGGGAAGTGGGTCGTCCGGATAGCCCTTGGTTATTGACGGCCATTGAACAACAAAGTTGACCGTTTGAGAGCAAAGTCTGATATGATTTCTCGCCTCAATGCTTTTTTATAACCAAATCAAACGAGAATTCAGCCAAGCGAGTTGGAAGCGCGGACAGGTATACTTTCGCGAAGAGCGAGTGAAAAACGTGCGCCTGGACGGCAATAGTGTTGTCGCCAAGGTGCAGGGTACCGCCGAAGGCGCTTACGAAACGACTATCCTCATGGCCCGCGGCACGATTTTGAAATCGGGCTGTTCCTGCGCGGCCCATAAGCTGGTCGAAAGCCATTGTATGCATGTGGCGGCACTCAGCATCTGGGTGCTCGAACGCGGCAGCCTACTGCGCTCGGGCATAGGCGACAGCGATGATGGCGTGGCCGAAGGCGAGCAATATTTAATGCTGCGTAACGCGGATAAAGCCATGCTGGATGTGCGGCTGCGCGCTTTGATTCGCGGTAATCCTTGTATGAAAAGAGGCCGGTTCATTTTACGGCAAGACGCCACGGCTGGCCTGATCGAGGGGCAGGATGAAAACGAGGTGCCTTTTTCGATTCCGCTCACCGTCATCGAAGCCGCCGGGCTGCTCGATCATTCCGTAAAGGAAGAGGAGTATCGTGCACCACCCGAGCCCACGAAGGCTGAGCCAGTGGCTTTCGTGCGCGGCATCTTCCTGAACAAAGCTTTGACCGCGATTTCGGTTGAGGCCGCTGTGCGCTATTTCGATCCGGTTTCCCGCGAAAATCAGGTTGAGACGCTGGGGCATCTCGTAAGACAGGCCGAGTTCCGCACGTGGCGCACGGCCATGGGCATTTATCTCAAGCTCTCGAGTGACTTCGTGCCCGTGCTGAACTCGATAGATTCCGCCAAGGTTATCCATCAAGGGCCGGCAGCACTCGAGCAGCTCGCCAAAATTCTGGGCAGCGACAATCGCAGCCACATCGTCTTTCACAAAACGCTCGACGTCGAACTTGATCCCAAGCCGTTAAAGCTCGTCTCGCTCAATATTGGCAAGAAAACCGAAAAGAGCCGCGCGCTGACCTTTGAGTTCAAGAATCACACGGCCGTTTTTAGCTCCGAAGAGCTGGCGGTACTGGCCGACCAGGGCCGGCTTTCGAGTCAGTATGTGTGGAAAGACCGGACTCTTTATAAGTTTGAAACCTCGCTCAATACGCTGCACCGGTACGCCAATCGCAGCGGCGTGGTGGCGCCCGAAGTGGGCGAAAAAGTTTCAATCGCTCCCGATGGCTTCGCGCACCTGGAAGACGACGGCACGCATCCGCTGCATCCGCTGGCGGCGTTTCGGCTGAGCTTGGAATTGGGCGTGGAAAACTTCACCGTCGATCCGGACTGGAAGGAATTCCATATCTGGCGCAAGACCTTCGAGAAAAAGAAGACGCCGGAGCTGCCCGTGGCCGACTACGGTTTCACGCTGCGGGACTATCAGACCAATGGTCTGTCGTGGCTGTGGTCGCTCTATCATCGCGGGCTGGCAGCACTACTGGCCGACGACATGGGCTTGGGCAAAACGCATCAAGTGCTGGCGCTGCTGACAAGTATTTACGATAAAAAGGGGCGGCCCAAGCAGCCGTCGCTGGTCGTGGCCCCCACCTCGGTCGTGGCCGCCTGGCAGCAAAAGCTAAACAAGTACGACACCCATCTGAAGTGGCATATCTTTCATGGCAAGGCGCGCTCGATGCCCAAGGGCCATATCGATATCATTCTGACGACGTACGGAATATTGCAAAAAGAAGCGAGCCTGCGCGAGATTGACTGGCACATGATTATTCTCGACGAAGCTCAGGCCATCAAGAATGCCAGCACGATCAGCTCGCGGGCCTCAAGGGCGCTCAAGAGCAAGTACCGGGTGGCCATGACGGGTACGCCGGTCGAAAATCAGTCCACCGATTTATGGTCGATCATGGAATTTTTGCTGCCCGGTTATCTGGGCTCGCTGCCGCGTTTTAAAAGATTATATGGCTCGGGCCGCGACGCTCCAAGCCGCGCTCAGGCCGAGGCGCTCAAGCGTCTGGTTTCGCCGTTTCTGCTTCGGCGTACCAAAGCGCAGGTTTTGACCGAGCTGCCCGAAAAAACCGAAGAAATCATCACCTGCGAGCTTACGCCGATTCAGAAAAAGGCTTATCGCATGTATCTGCATTCGGCCGAGGCCAACAAGGTTAAGGAAAGCCTCGAGGGCGCGGGCAAGATCGACTACGCCAGCATTCTGGCGCTGCTCACGCGGCTCAAGCAGGTGTGCGATCATCCCAAGCTGGCTGATCTGACTTCGGGAAAAATCAAGAAGGTAAAATCCGTTGATCCGCTCGAAAGCGGCAAGTGGGAAGCGCTCGAAGAGCTGCTGGGCGAAGCGCTGGGCTCCAATCTCAAGGTTGTGATCTTTACCCAGTATCTGGGTATGATCGACATGATCGCCAACAGCTTGGCCGAGAAGGGCATTGGCTACACCGAGCTGCGCGGCGATACGCCTGATCGTGGCGCACGCCTGGACCGGTTTGCGGCTGACCCCGAATGCAAAGTTTTCATCTGCAGTCTGCTTGCCGGTGGGTTGGGTATTGATCTTACGGCAGCCAGCGTGTGTATCCATATTGATCGCTGGTGGAATCCGGCCAAAGAAAATCAGGCCACCGATCGTCTGCATCGTATCGGCCAGACCCGTGGCGTGCAGGTATTCAAGCTGCAGATTCCCGGCACGATTGAAGATCGCATCGCGGGCATCATTGAGTCCAAAATCGCGTTGTCTGGTACCTTGATCGAAGAGAGTCCCGTGGGGCTTAAGGCCTTTTCGCGTAAAGAGCTGCTCGATCTGCTTACCGACCCGGTTGGCTAGCGGCGTTTAGTCGAGGCTGTCCAAGCGGTGCGCACTGACCAGGCTGGGGCAGAGGTCCGGAGAGTCGGCGCAGGGCTGCACGCTGGTGGACTGACAAGATGACTAGTTGAAATAGCTAAAACAGTCCAAGGGCTTACACACCCACTTTGGTGGCTTAGTCAGAATGCACATGGCTTCATCCTTGCTCTCTAGTAGCTGCTGGAGAGAGAGCCATGAAAAATACGATTGCCTTGTCGGTGCTTTTGACGTGCTTGATTTCAAGCAGCGCGCTTGCTTATAACGGCGGTGAGCCCGGGCCGTGCACGCCGAAGACGACGCCTTTGCCGGTGGCAATTGACGCCCTCAAAAATGCGATGCCCGGCAGGGCCACCCCCGAAGGGTTTTGCGCCGATCCCTATCTTTCAATCTGCGCCTCCTATGAAGGCGGCAGCGAATATCGTGAAAAAAACTTTCGCAAATTTCTGGACGAGGCGTCTCTGCGCTCGCTTGAAATCTACGCAAAAAATCGCAACATGACCGTACTGGCCGAGCTGCTCCGTGGTCCCGATGGCCTGAAAAAGGGGCTGGCCCTGGTAGACGCGCATCCGGACGCGCGGTCCCAGTATGACGTGATTCGGGCGCGCTACGTCAGTGAGCATTCCCGGTCGATCCAACGCGATACCGTGAACGCGTATGGCGAAAAGGCCCGCAGCTACGTGCTCAAGGGCCTTGAAACCCAGCGGCAGCTGGGTGCGGTGAGCAAGGCGGCTGCCGAAGAGATGCGAGCTTCGATTAACGGGGCAAAGATTTTGGCCGACTTTGACGCCGCGTCGCTGTTGCAGTTTTCTGTGGCCTCGCGCGAGAGCATTACAAAAGCGTATACGTACTGGTGCGGAAACAACGGGCTCGCCGACAACGCCTTTCAATACACCATAGAGGGCCAGCGCCTCGTGATTTTCTGCGCCGGCGAGTTTTTGCGGGCAGAAGGCAGCGGTCACGACAGCGTGCAGAATTTCAGAAATATTTTTAGTGCGATGACCCATGAGCTGGGCCATACGATTGACCCGGGTCCCTTTCCCAAGAGCTACGACAACTACCTGGCCTGTGTGGCCAAGGGCGACCTGGGCACGTTGACCAGCGTTGGCGGCTCGTGGCAGGGCACGGCCGAAGATATCGAGAAGCAGTTGCGCACTGATATTGCCGTCTCGCACAAGGGTGAGATCGTAGCCGACTTCTGGGCCGTGCAGGCGCAGGTGGCTTATTTCAATGAGGCACCGGCGCTGGGCGCACAGGAGCGGTTTGACATGATTCGCCAGGACTACTCCGCCTATTGCAGCGGCGGCGACGAGGGCATCCATCCCGCGGGCTACTACCGCATCGCCAAGGTGCTCGGGCTTGACCCGGGCATTCGCAAGGCGCTGGGCTGTGCCAAAGCTGCTGCCGGCGCCGAGACGGCCTGTGGCCTATGAGAGAAATGCGTCCGCTGCTCGGCGTGCCGTCCGTTAAGGTTTGGTAAGCTGGCGTTCCGATATCTGCGCGCAGATCACTTTATGGGCTTCGTCATTCTCAGCCGCCAGGGCAGGGCGCGTGCCGCCATCACTGGTCAGCACCATAATACGAGGCTTCTCATTGAG
>JBBRLF010000332.1:0-5556 GCA_038231515.1 candidate division WWE3 bacterium | reverse complement strand
GCGCATGCGCGGATTGAGCGAGGAATAGGGATCCTGGAAAACCATCTGCACCTGGCGCCGGTGCACGTGCATCTGCTGCTCGTCGAGCGTCGTGACCTCGGTGTCGCCCAGCCAGACCTGTCCCGCGCTCGGCTCCTGCAGGCGCAGGATGGTCTTGCCGACCGTGGACTTGCCACAGCCCGACTCGCCGACCAGGCACAAGGTCTCTCCCGGACGGATCGAGAACGACACGCCGTCGACCGCCTTGACCTGCCCAGCCACCCGCTGCAGCAGGCCACGGCGCACCGGGAAGTACTTCTTCATGCCCTCGACGCGCAGGACGTCGGCCACCGGATTCGATGTCGTGTTCACTCGTGTACCTTCGTCCTGCGGACTGCAGTGCGGAACTCTTCGGGCGGCCGGGCGGGGCTCATGACGCCAACACCCGGTCGATCTCCCAGCAAGCGGCCAGGTGGGTCGAACCTGCTCTTTCAATGCGCGGCTTCGAAGTCGGCGGGCCTGCATCGCGAGCCCCGCTTTCGCCGCCTTCGATGGCTGCCTGATCGAGCCGCATCGACATGGCGCGTTCACGGTTCGTGGCCGCGTCGACGGCAATCGGCACGGCCGCCGCTGGCGCATCGGCGTATGGGAGCAGGGGTGGTTCGTGTTCGTGGCAACGCGGCGTCGCAAAGCCGCAGCGCGGCGCGAACGCGCAGCCCCTGAACGGTGGCTCTCCTGGAACGCTTTCACGCAGCGACGGAACGATGCCCGGGATCTCGCTCAGGCGGCGCGTCCGGGCGCCCTGGCGGCCACGGGGAATCGACGCCATCAGGCCGCGCGTATACGGATGCAGCGGGCGGTCGAACAAGTCGTCCACGCTGGCTTCTTCCACCTTGCGTCCGGCATACATGACGACGACCCGATGCGCCGTCTCGGCGATCACGCCGAGGTCGTGCGTGATCAGCATGATGGCTGCGCCGACCCGGCCGTTGAGCTCCACCATGAGCTTGAGGATCTGCGCCTGGATCGTGACGTCGAGCGCGGTGGTGGGCTCGTCCGCGATCAGCAACTTGGGGTTGCAGGACAGTGCCATGGCGATCATCACGCGTTGTCGCATGCCGCCCGAAAACTGGTGCGGATAGTCGTGCACCCGGCGTTCGGCGTCGGGTATGCGGACCATCCGGAGCATTTCCACCGCACGCGCCATGGCGGCGCTGCGCGACAGGCCCTGGTGGATACGCACCGCCTCGGCGATCTGCGCACCGACGGTATGCACCGGGTTGAGCGAGGTCATCGGCTCCTGGAACACCATGGCGATCTGGTTGCCGCGGATCTTGCGCATCTCCTCGTCGCTGAGCTGCGCCAGGTCCTTGCCTTCGAAATGCACCGAGCCCTGCACGATGCGACCCGAGCGCGGTGGTATGAGGCGCATCACCGACAGCGCGGTGACCGACTTGCCGCAGCCGCTCTCGCCCACGATGCCCAGAGTGCGGCCTTTATAGACGTTAAAGCTGACGTCGTCGACCGCGCGGGCGACTCCCGCTTCGGTATAAAACGTGGTGGACAGATTTTTCACTTCCAGTATTTTTTCCATTACTTTTTCCCGTCCTCACGACGCGGCATGGCCGCCATCTTCAACTTCGGATCAAACGCGTCTCTAAGGGCATCTCCAAAGATATTAAACGCCAAAACGATAAAAGACATCGCGATAGTGGCGGCCGTGAGCTGCCACCAAACGCCGCGCGCCAGCTCGAGCTTTGCGTCGTCGATCATCACGCCCCAACTGGGCTGCCCCTGTACGCCCAGCCCCAGGTACGACAAGATGACCTCGGTCTTGATGGCCATCTGAAACTGCAGCGACAGATTGATAATCACGATGTGAATCACGTTGGGCAGGATGTGGCGAAAAATACGTATGGCATGGCCGGCGCCGATGCTTTCGGCCGCCACGACGTACTCGCGCGACTTGTGCTTCATGAACTCGCCACGCACCAGCCGCGCCAGTGTTACCCAGCTGGTCACGCCCAGTGCGATGTAGACCGAAAAGATGCCCTTGCCCAGCACGTAGGTAAACGCCACCAGCAGCATGATGCTGGGAATCGACGAGATGGTCGTATAAAACCACACGACAACCTCGTCTATCAGTCCACCAAAGTAACCCGCCAGCGCTCCCAGCACCACGCCGATAGGAATGGTGATGATCGAGGTCACGAGTCCCACGCTCATCGCAATGCGTGTGCCGTGGATGACCTTGTAGAACACGCTGCGTCCGAAGATATCCGAGCCCATGATCGTCTTGAGGCTGCCAAACGACGGTGCGGCGTAGGCCCCGGCCACCTCGACGTCCCAGGGCGTGGCGATTAGCCCCAGCTTGGCAAAAATCGCGACCAGCGAATAGAAGATGATGATTCCCAGTGCCACCATCGCCAGCTTCTCGCGGCGCATGCGAATCCAGGCGTCAGCCCACAACGATTTGCCGCCACCCACCTGCGCGCTCATCCCAACCTCACACGCGGATCAACTCCGCTATAGGCCAGATCCGTGGCCAGGCTGCCAAAGATGAAAAGCAGGGTTTCGATTACGGTCATCGCCTTGATTACGGGAAAGTCGGAGTTGTGAATCGCATCGATCGTAATGCTACCCAGCCCCGGGATTCCGAAAAAGCTTTCGAGCAAAAACGACCCGGTAATCAGAAATGGAATCTCGATCACGACATAGGTCAGCACCGGTATCATGGCGTTTTTAAGCACGTGCTTGAACAGCACCACGCTTTCGTTCAAGCCTTTGGCCCGGGCCGTGCGCACATAATCCTGGTTGACCTCGTCGAGCATAAAGGTGCGAAACACGCGCACATTGACGCCCAGCCCGACCACCACCCAGATTAGCGCCGGCAGCGCAACGTATTTGAAGCGCTGAAACAGGTCCTGGTCGTATCCAGAAATTGGAAACCACCCCCACCAGTAGGCCAGCACATACTGACCGAATAAAATATAAGCCAGCGCCGAAATACTGATGCCCACCACGCAAAGCACGACGATGGAGCGATCGAGCAGCCGGCCCCGGTAAAACGAAACCAGCAGCGCGATCGCGATCGCCAGCAAGGTTTCCACAGCAAAGGCCGGAATCGCCAGCGACAACGAAGCCGGCATCCCCGCCCAGATCATCTCCGAAATACGCTGCTTGGTCGCATAGCTGCGCCCGAAATCAAACGTCACGACCTGCTTGAGAAAATCAATGAACTGCGCAAAGTCAGATTTGTCGAGCCCCAGGTCGTGGCGCAGCTCCTGAATCTGCGCCAAAGAAGCGTGCTTGCCCAGCATCTGGTAGGTCGGATCGCCTCCCACTTTGTTGAACAGTAAAAATATCAGCAAGCATACGCCGAACAGAATGGGAATCGTGTAGAGCAAGCGCCGAATTGCGTATGCCGTCATCGCAGCGCTTTCTGACGGGCGGCAACATCGACGCGCAGATACTTTTCGATATTGTGCTCAAACTGATGAATCTTGAAGTTGTGCAGCCAGGAATGCGTCAGCCGCGTTTCGGCCTGGTTGACGGTAATGATCCACGGCACATCCTGCACGAAAATATCGCGCATTTTCGCGAATAGCGCGAAGCGTTCCGGACTGTCGCGCATCAGGGCAATTTTCTCATAGAGCGCGTCGAACTTGGGGTTCTTGTAGTTGGACTCGTTTGACCCGGGCGACTCGTTCTTGCTGTAAAGCAGCTGCCAGCCGTTTTCGGCGTCCGGATAATCATACTGCCAGGTGATGCCCCAAACCTGGGCCTGCTTGCGCCGCACCCGGCTCAGCAGCTCGGGCCAGGAGACGGTATTGAGATTCACCTTGATGCCCAGCTCGGCCATGGCGCGCTGAAAATATTCGCCGATCTGGCGATAGGTCATGTCGCTTTTGAGATCATACGTGAGCTCGGGAATTCCCTGACCGTTCGGATGCCCCGCCTTGGCCAGGATTTCGCGCGCCCGAACGAGATTGTATTCCCGGGCGGGATTGCGAAATTTTGGGTCAAACCCCCCAATGCCCGGTGGAATCGGGGTTTCGGCCCGCGTGGCCAGTCCGAGATAAAATTTTTCGATCATCGGACTTTCGTCGAGTGCCAGTGCCATGGCCCGGCGCAGATACACGTTTTTTTCGCCGCCCACCACCGGGTCTTCCATATTGAAGGCGACATAGTTGAACCAGATGCCCGGCGTAACAAAGGCCTCCAGGCCCTGGGCCACCAGCGACTGCTTGAGCTTGTGATTGTCGTCGAAAACATCGGCCGAATTGTCTTTGTTGATCTTGGCCAGGTAGTCGTGATTGCCCTGCATGAAGTTGAGCCAGGCGGGCTGATCTTCAATAATAGTGTCGTCGATGATCTTGTCGACAAAAGGCAGCGCGTGGCCCGCGTCGGCCAGGAGTCCAGCTTCCTTGTCGCCTGGTTCTCCCTCGGTCGGATAGTTTTGTCCGTGAAAGGTGGGATTGCGCAGCCAGATCGCCTGATTCGACGTCAGCGAGTCCAGCCGAAACGGCCCCGTGCCCACCGGATGCTGGCCAAACTCGCCGCCATAGCGGTCAACCGCCTCATGCGCCACGACGTTGGTATAGGGCATCGTCAGCACATGCAATATCAGGGGATTGGGTTTTGTTAAGCGAATAATCAGCGTGGTTTTATCGGGTGCGGTCAAACCCGATATTGGCGCGCCGTAGTCCGCCCGGCCTGACTTCTTCGCCTGCGCGGCCCACTCGTTAAGGCCTGCGATTTTTCCGTCCAGAGTCCACCAGCCATCCGAACCCACGCGAGGATCAGCCAGCCGCCTCAGCGAATAGATAAAGTCTTCGGCGATCAGCTCACGGCCCCGCCCCCCTGCCCAAAGGCCGGGTCGTTCTGAAAAACCACGCCCTTTTTGATCTTGAAGGTATAGGTCAGGCCGTCCTTCGAAACTTCGGGCATCGCCTCGGCAAGCAGTGGTTCGATGACATAGGGGCGCTTGAGATAATGGTACTGCAGCAGCCCTTCATAAGTACGACGAGTAAGGATGTGGGAGTAGAAATCAGGCGCCAGAGCCGGATCGAGCGACTTGTATTTTTCACGAATGCCGGTGCGCAGCACGTTTCCGAGCTCGCGTTTATTAGTGCAGGCGCTCAGCCCGAAAACCGTCGCAAACAAAATCAGCAAAGCAGTGCTAAATCTTTGGAGTGACAACGTAATCCCTCGTGGACCGACTTCTTAAAGTGGTACCTTCGAGGGGAAGCGATGTCAAACAGACGAGCCGCTAATGATTTACGCGGGTAAACTTTTCGAGCCCGGCCGGAAGCGCGAAAACCTGCATCGGAATCACTTCGTTCCAGCGACGCTCGCGCCAGGCGACGTTGATCTCAGAGCTGGGCTCAGCCGTGGAGCCCGAATATCCTAATAATTTTGCTTCACTAGGCAGGTAAAAGTCATCCTTATCCAGGTAGTGGGAGTAGTGAACAACATACTTTTCGGATTTGCCGGCTCCGGCGTGGAGTTCGCCTTCGACTGTGCCCAGCGCAAGACGGGGACCGGGATCAATCCAGTTCATCATATAGTGCAGAG
>JBBRLF010000331.1:0-5572 GCA_038231515.1 candidate division WWE3 bacterium | reverse complement strand
CTGATGCAGTATCGGGCGGTAATCGACACCGTCCTGCTCGAAGAAGCCGTCAGGGCAAACGATGTCTTCGTTGATGATGCAGGCGATATGGATGGGCTCGATGCCAAGACTGCCGAGCGCCGACTTGAGTAGTGGTGTCAGCGAGCTCTGCAAGATGATCTTGATCGTATAGTCTTCGTGGTTAGCCTGGCGGGCTTCGGTCCAGGGACAAGGCTTACCCGGCGCGCAGGCCAGCATGGCCAGGTCAAGACGTTCCACGAGCGGCATGGCAAACTCAGTCGTGTGCGAAAGCGGCCCATGACCCACATCGTGCAGCATTGCCGCCACTCGCAGCGCGGCCTCAAAACGGGCGGCTGCGGTGGGCTTGCTCACGATCAGGCTATCGGGGCCGCGAAACGCGTTTCGAAAAGCCACGCCGGCCAGGTGCATTGCGCCCAGACTGTGGATGTAACGGTTGTGGGTTGCGCCGGGGTAGCTGTTTTCAGCAAAACCCAGCTGCTTGATGTTACGCAGGCGCTGAAAAAACGGCGAGTCGATGATCTGCGCTTCGCTGGGCGATACTTCGATGGTGCCGTGAATGACGTCCCTGATATCCATATGATAAGTCTCGAATCCCGCTTTTCCGTTTTTACTTTTTCAATCGCACTGAGTATACCTTTGGCATGGCAACAAGAACCAAGTCTACCAAGCCCAAAAAGTCCCCCAAAAAGTCCGATGAACAGTCTTTAGGTGGTCATGCGATAGTCGGCAAGTCAAAAAGCCGATTTTTGAAGGCTAACCAGATCCTGCCTGATGGAATCAAGAAGGGCGCCCGTGTGCGCGAGCTGATCGATGAAACGTTCCTCGCTTATAATGCCGCGCGTCTGCGCGAGGCTTGCAAGGTTTTTACTGAAAGCATGTTGGAAGACGATGTGACGATCGGCATGAGTCTGACGGGCGCGATGACGCCGGCCGGCATTGGCAAGTCGTGCTTGATTCCCCTGATGCGCGCCGGGTTTGTCGACTGGATGATCAGTACTGGAGCCAATCTTTACCATGATGCGCACTTCGGTTTGCAGAAGCGGCTTGTGCAGGGCAGCCCGAATATTGACGATCGCATTCTGCGCAAAGAAGGCGTCATTCGTATCTACGACGTTCTTTTCGACTATGACGTGCTACTTTCGACCGATGCTTTTTTTCGTGAAGTGATTCAGCAGGACGATTTTCAAAAGCCCATGTCGACTGCCGAGTTTCACTGGCTGTGCGGCAAATACCTGGCCGAGCGCGAGAAAGCTCTGGGCATCGACCATCTGGGCGACTCCTGCGTGCTTACCGCGGCCTATCGCTGTGGTGTGCCCATCTATACCAGCTCGCCAGGCGACAGCTCCATTGGCATGAACGTGGCGGCTATGGCGCTTCGAGGCTCGAAGCTTTCCCTGGATGTCTCTCGTGACGTGAATGAAACCGCCGCGCTCGTCTACGGCGCCAAGAAGGGTTTTGGCGGAAAAAAAGGCAAGAGCGGTGTTTTCATCGTTGGCGGCGGGTCACCAAAAAACTTCCTTCTTCAGACTGAACCTCAGATTCAGGAAGTGCTGGGACTGGACGAGAATGGCCATGACTTTTTTCTGCAGATTACTGATGCCCGCCCGGATACTGGTGGCTTGTCTGGTGCTACTCCAAGCGAAGCCGTGAGCTGGGGCAAGGTTGATCCGGACAAGTTGCCGGATACGGTTGTTTGCTACTGCGATTCCACGATCGCTTTACCGTTGATGACGGCCTATGCGCTTGAGGCGCACAAGCCCCGCAAACTCAAGCGGCTCTACGACAAGCGCGAGAAGCTATACGGCTTGTTACAGGCGGAATACCTCAAGCGGGTTTCGAAATAAAAAAGCCGGTCGGATTTCTCCGGCCGGCTTTTTTCTTAACTTGTTCTGCCTTTTGCGCATCACGTGCAAAAGCAGTCCTGCGGGCAGATGTTGGCTACCCGAAAGCGGGTTCCGGCCTGCTTTTTACTCTTCTTCCGACGAACCGTGGTTGAAGGAATGGCCGCTGCCGCCGAATGCGCTACCGATCGCCAGACCAGCAGCACCGCCAGCGAGGCCGGCAAGTACGGGTGACGTTGAGGAACCTTGCTGAGCTGGAGCGCCTTTACGAGGGGCGGCTTTTTTTGCAGCCGCTTTCTTTGGAGCCGCTTTCTTGGCGGGCTTCTTCTTGGCAGCAGCTTTTTTAGGAGCAGCTTTCTTCGGAGCGGCTTTTTTCGCTTTTCCGGCCTTTTTTGCAGCTTTTTTCGCAGGCTTCTTTGCCTTCTTTTTTGCCATGTTGTCTGTCTCCGTTAATTTTCAAAGGTTTGTTAATTTATTCACATACGTTCGGAGAGTTGGCAAATAAAATCAAGATAAATTCAGTGTGCGACCTTTTGCATATCCTCACGCTCACCATTGAAGGCACCTGAAAGCGGAATCCAGTTTGCCTGGCCACTTGGGTCATTCGTAATCTTGCCTGGCGCCGACAGTAAAGACTTGAGAGCAATCAGTTTCACGGAATATCCGTCACGCCCGTTGCTGAAGTAGCCCGCATCGCGGTCGGTAACCCAGGAGGTCGCCAGAAAGGGGCCTGCGCCGGTGGCCTTTGTGGACCATTTGACGCTCACCTTGCCCGGAATATTCGGGGGGGGATGGTTCTGGTAAAATGCTGTACCTAGAGGGTCGGGCATTTGAAATACGTTATAGGCGTTTTTATCAAGGAGCTCTTTTCTCAGCGCAGCCTGACCACCCTGAAGATTTGCTTTCAGAGCCGCTTTGCCTTTACTGATGGGGTCGTTTGGGTCGGCCGTGGCTGCTGTCGCCAGATTCGTGATATTTTCAATCTCTTGGGTCATCTTATCGGCAAACACGTCGGGTTTACCCTCGGCGATAAAAGGTGCCCATATTGAGTAAGTGGCTCTTTCGTCGCCGCGAGCGGTACCGTTGATGAAGTAGGGTGCAAATCCGGCCTTATTGCCGATCGTGTCACTGTCGACAGGAATGTTGTAGAGGCCCAGTTCGTACTCGTCGGGGATCATTGCGGCGTGGATACCCAAAGCAAGTGAGGCCTGACCCACATTGCCACTGCCTACCGAGTTGCCGCCGTCTTTTGTGGTGTCGTCCGTAGCCAAAGCATTGAAATAGCCTGCCAGCACGTCACTGCTTGCGCTGTCATGGTTTGCGTCATCTATTTTGACCGAGGGATATTTGTGTGATTCGTCGGTAAAGTCTGGTGCTCTGTGCGCAATACCAACATGGGAATATTCCGCATCGGCTTTGGCCTGGTCCGACAGGTCCGGCCCGATTCGGGAGCCAAAAGGCTTTGCGGCGGCATAAGCGGTCAGTGTTATGGAGTCTGCCGGCGCGCCAAAGGGAAACGGATTAAATAGCAACCGTGCTTTGGCCGTGCCTTTTACCGCGTAGTAAACGTGGGAGAACTTGCTTTTAGACACGCCCGTGAAGACGTCAGCCGTGAAGAAAGAGAGGTTCATTCCGCAACTTTCTCCCTGAACCTCCATATAGGTTACGCCGACATCGAGATTCTTGATCTCGATAGGTTTGATGAGCAGCAGCGGTGTCTGAATCAGCTCAGCCATCTCGATGGAGTCGTTCGGAAAAATATTCGTGTTCAGGTTATTGACCATGGTATCGAAGGCCAGAATGGTGCGGGCATGGGACAGGGTATTGCGGCCCGTTTTTATCGCCGCCATCGAAGCCGTCGTTACGCGCTGCACAGGTGGTGTGTTGATGATGTCCACGATGTTGTTGATGCGCTCGAGGGTCATCAGCTCTTCGGGCATCAGGCCGATGTCATCGCTGACCAGTCCCTGAAGATTGGCGTTGGTGCCGAGTGTGCGATCGTAATCGGTGGCGTAAAGCCAAAGACCCAGGACTTCTTGATTTACGATCGAGCTTTTGGTGCAGGACGCCTTTTGAATACTTGCGATGCCATCAGCGGCGTTCTGTAAAGCTCCGCAGGCGGGGTCGACGATACCGCATTTGGGCTTGGTCACCACCGGAACGGCCTTTTCCACCTGACAGGGGTTGGATTCCTTTGAAAGGCTGATACAGACGACTGGAACACCGGGGAAGTCGTGAGGATGACCGCCGGCGGAGTCGCGATTCTTCCAGTCGAAGTCCTTCTGTTGATCTGGATGAATGTCACCGCACTGAGGCGCCATCTTGCCAGCGCCAGACTTCGGAAAGCATTTCTGCGAGATATTCCCGAGTACGTAGTACTTGAAAATGAACTTCTTATAGACCTGACGCATGTAGTAGTTCAGGTGCGAGATATCCGTCATCTGACGTGCCTGGGTGGCGGCGCCGGCGTAGGCGGCGGCGTCCACGGCGTTTTGCAACGCGATTTTCGCGTTCACCAGCATTCCGATGTTGATGACGAAGGCAAAAAGCGTGAACATCGGAATCAGGCTGAACACCATCAGAATGCTGATCTGCCCGAGTTTGCGTGCCTGATTGCGTGCCAGATTGCGTGCCAGATTGCGTGATTGAAGATAGCGTCCGTGCCATTTCATAAAGGTAGAGATAATTTTAGCACAGGGAGAATCGGTGGGAACATTTTATCGTCTTATTTCAGGTCTGCGGCGGGGCACTCCGGTGCTGCTCGTCTTGCTCCTGTTCTTGAATGGCTGCGCGGTGATTCAGAGCACGTCGATTTCCGATATGGGCCGGGGACCAGGTCATCGCATTCGCGCCGAAGACACGGCGCATGGGTTTTTCATGATCTCCATGCCCGAGCTTGATGCTGCGCTGCGTCTCAGGGCTCAGTGCGCCGGCAACGTAACGGGTATTCAGACGACCACCTGGATGCGGAACTGGTTTCTGCTGGTGCAGCACTACCACCAGGAGGCTACGGGCTGGTGTCAAACGAATTGACACCTGCCTGGCCCACTGGCTATCGGCTGCAGGGTTTTAAGCACCCTGGGGCCGCTTAAAAACTGGCACATCCGTTGCTCTAGGTAATGGTCAGGAGCAGTAGAACCAGTATGTTGTTGAAGCGAAAAGTTTATTTCATCATGATCGGCAGCATTTTGGCCCAGCTTTCGATGGCCGCGATTTCAAAACAGTTCGGCGACTGCGCCGAGTGCGCGGCTTCGAAGCAAGTCACCTTTCCCCTCGATAATCCGAGCTCCAAGCTGGTCGATGTGGTTGGCAATATCAACGCCAAGCTGTCGCTGCACACGGTTACCGGGTTCGTGAACGGCAATGCCGTGAACAACTACGTTCCCAATGTTTCAAATGTGGCCGCGACCGTGAATTCGGCCGCCCAGGCCCAGGCCAGTGCTCTGGCCGCAGCTGCCCAGGGGCCACTTTTGCCTCAACAGCAGATTTCAAATCAGAATACGATTTTTCCCGGCGCGTGGATGCAGCAGTACTATCCGACGCCTTATTACCAAAGTTACCCGACCACCTACAGTGCCCTGGCACCCGTCTGGTTCAGTCGATAGCAGTATTTCCAAAGCGCGGCGTCCCACCTCTCTCTCTCTCTCTCTCCGGGACGCCGCGCACCCCCTTTTTCCCCCTGTAGCTCCACTGACACATCTTGAGCTTTT
>JBBRLF010000330.1:0-5579 GCA_038231515.1 candidate division WWE3 bacterium | reverse complement strand
CCCTCGGCGGCTTCGGTGGAGACCGAAACTTTAAGGCGAAGTGGGGTGAGCACTTCAGTGGGCTTGGCGTCGCCCGCCGGAAAATCCTTGTCGGCGACAAAAAAGCTGATCTTCTCGACCTTACCCACTTTGATGCCGGCCACCCGCACGGGGCTGCCGACTTCGATGCCGCCGGCGAAATTGTAGTTCACGTAAAAGGTAACCGTGCGTTTGAAGGGATTGCTCGCGCCCAGCAACCAGGCGAAGACGCCAGTGAGCATCAGGGTTGCGAAAAGCAGAAATCCGACCTTGGCCTCGTTACTCAGTTTCATGGACTTTATAATACCAGCGAAAATGCAAACGTCAGTACAAAATCGAGAATGATGACAATGATCGTCGAGGTCACCACCGAGTTGGTCGTGGCATTCCCCACGCCTTCGGCCCCGCCGCTGCAGTTGAACCCATAGTAGCAGCTGATAATGGGCACCACGGCCCCGAAAACCATGCCTTTGACCAGCGCGCAGATCAGGTCCTTGTTGTTCACAAAATGAGTCAGGGCGTTGGTATATTCCAAGACCGCAAAGTTATACTTCAACACGGCCACGGCAATGGCCACCGCCAGGGTGACGAAGATGGAAATCAAAGTCAGACAGGTAATGACAATAATGCTGGCGACGAAACGGGGGTAGACCAGATACTCAATGGGGTCGATTTGGAGCAACCTGAGCGCATCGATCTGCTCGGTCACCTTCATGCTGCCCACTTCGGCCGTGGTGGCGGCCCCGACCTTGGAGACGAGCAGCAAGGCCGGAATCACGATTCCCAGCTCGCGAAAGATGAACTGGCCCGAAAACCCGGGCAGCATCTCGACGGTATGCAGGGCCGTGTCCATCTGGTGGGCCAGCTCGCTGGTCACGACAAAGCCGGCAAAGGCTGTCGAAATCGTAATAATGGGCAGCGAGCCCACTCCAATCGAGTGCATGTACTGAATGACCTCGCGCACGCGATGGGGTCCCTTCAGGCAGGTCATGAGCGTCTTGAAGAAAATAAAGCCGATTTCGCGGGCACTGAGCAGAAACGTGATGAGCGGATTAAGCAGGTAAAATTTGAGCGCCATCAGCCCACCACCATCACGAAAATCTCATGCATTCCATCGAGCAGGATGGACATAAAGGTATTGGCGAAGACGATCAGCAGATTCGTATAGACCGCGCATTCGGTTACGGCGATACCCACGCCTTTGGCGCCACCCGACGCGTTGTAGCCCTTATAGGTACTCACCGCAGCGACGATCGTGCCGTACACTGCCGACTTGGCAACACCACAAAACACGGTCCAGCCCCCGCAAAAGCGCGGCACGCTCTGTAGGTATTGCAGCGGATTGATATTGTAGAGCCAGTTGGCCACGATCATGCTGCCAAAAAGTCCGACGAGCAATCCA
Source organism: candidate division WWE3 bacterium (assembly GCA_038231515.1). GTDB lineage: Bacteria > Bdellovibrionota > UBA1018 > UBA1018 > UBA923 > JACQAX01. The sequence goes on along the minus strand of JBBRLF010000330.1, from coordinate 4,159 downwards.
AAGACGAGTAGCAAGAGCGAGCTCACCACGATGGCGACGAACCGGGGCACGACCAGGTACTGCAACGGATTGGTGCCCAGACAGCGAATGGCGTCGATCTGCTCGGTCACGCGCATGGTGCCCAGCTCTGCCGTGGTATAGGCGCCCACCTTGCCGGCGAGCAGAAACGAGATGATGAGCGGGCCTACTTCGCGAATGCAGGCCGACGTGTTGAGGCCGCCCAGCATAGCCGAGGCGTCGTACTGCGCCAGCATCAGCTGCAGCTGAATGACGAGAATGGCGCCGACGAAAAAACCTGCAAAGCACACCGTCGAAATGGAACGAATACCGACCGAGCCGATCTGCTCGATCACTAGTGGAGTGTTGCTGCCCAAGGTTCTGAGCCAGGTGCGTTTGACTTGGCGGGAAAAAAGAAACATGCCGCCCACTTGATGAAAGAAATTGGTCAAAACACCCATCAGATGGCCTCCATCAGAAAGTCACGAATCAAAGGATCAGGATTGTTTTTGATCTCGTCCACGCTGCCCAAGGCCAGAACTTTGCCCTGATCCAGAACCAGAATGCGATCGGCGATGCGCAGCGCGCAGCCCATGTCGTGGCTCACCACCACGCTGGTTACTTTAAGCTTGCGCGAGAGCTCGAAGATCAGCTCATTAACCGCGTTTGTCGTAATCGGATCAAGGCCCGTAGTGGGCTCGTCAAACAGCAGATAGCGGGGGCCAGGTGCCAACGTACGGGCCAGACTCACGCGCTTCTGCATCCCATAGCTGATCTCGGGGGGCTTGCGCTTGAAGATGGACTCATCGAGGTGCACGAGCTTCAGGCATTCCAGGACGCGTTCGCGGATTCGCTCTTCGGGAATGCCCCGCAGGCCAAACGCGACATTCTGATAAACGTTCAGGGAGTCGAGCAGCGCGGGGTGCTGAAAAACCATGCCGCAGATTTTGCGCGCCTTTTCCAGGCCGTCTTCGTCGAGCTCGTTGATCGTCATCGTGTCGACCTGCACGCTGCCTTGATCGGGCCTGAGCAGGCCGACTATGTTTTTGAGGGTAACCGACTTGCCCATGCCGGATTTACCCAGGATGAACATGATCTCGCCCGTATCGACGGTGAAACTTACACCGTCGAGAATTTTTTTCGGACCGAAAGCCTTGTAGACGTCCCTAAAAATAATCGACATCGAAACGCTCCGTGATGCTTCGGCCGATATCACATTCGCCCAGGGCATCGGGCAGGGGACGCAGCACCTCTGGGTGCTCGGTCAGGGGGCCGTGGGTCAGACCTTGCAGAAATTGCTGAATCGCGGGGTCTTTGGAGTTGCGGGCCTCGGCCGGCGAGCCCGCCAGACTCAGGGTGGCGCCTTCCGGCTTGTTGATGAGTACTCCGATATGATCGGCCAGCTGATAGGCTCGCATGACGTCGCTCGTTACAACGACAATCGTCGTGCCGAATTCCTTCTGGAGTCGCAACATCAGCTCTGCGATCACGCGCGAGGTGATCGGGTCCAGGCCAGCCGTAGGCTCGTCGTAGAAAAGGACTTCGGGTTCGACAATCAAGGCGCGCGCAATACCCAGGCGTTTCTGCATCCCCCCTGAAAGCTCGTCGGGAAACTGATGGCCGGTATTGGGCAGGCCCACCCAGTCCAAAAACTGGAGTGCTTTCTTTTTGCGGTCTGCGCGGGAAAGGGTGGTGCGCTCCCGCAGCGGGAACTCCAGATTGTCCGCTACCGAAAGTGAGTCAAACAGCGCATTCTTCTGAAAAAGCATGCCGATATTGCGGGTGTCGATGCGCACCTCGCCCTGGTCGGGCGCGATAAGTTTGGCCAGAATCTTGAGCAGCACCGACTTGCCCACGCCGCTTTGTCCCAACACGACGAACGACTTGCCTTTTGCGACCTCAAAGCTGACGCGGTTGAGGATGGACTGGGTATAAAACCGTTTGGAGACACCACGTACGGAGATCATCGTGGCTCCTATCGTATCATGATAGTTTTGGGGCTGTCAGTTCTGCCGCAGCCAGGGCTACCAGTTTTTTATTGGCATGGCGGTCAAGTCTGCGGCGCAGATAGGCGGCATTCAGGGCGCGCTCGGCAAAATGCCGGGCCTCACTGGGGTTGCGGCTGGCCAGCGCGCCGCGATGCCCGCCCAGGACCAGTAAATCAAGCAGGATTTCGAGCCGCCAGTCGTCACTGCCGCCGGCGCTGGCCAGCTGGTCTGCCAGCTGTGTAATCTCTTCCCAGCGTTGCGCAGGCTGTACCAGATGACGCTGCACGGTTTCTATGAAGGTGATGGTTTTTTCATCGGTCAAAAGCGCTGCGCGCTGCAAACCCCCGGCCAGTAGGGCCAGGGTAACGCCAAGCAACCGGTCTGGAATTTCGAGGTGCAGGCCTTCAAGCAGCTCTTTTAAAGTGGCGTCGTTTAACGGCGAAAAATGGACGAACTGGCAGCGGCTGGTAATCGTGGGCAGCAGCAGGCCGCGTTCATGGGTGATGAGAAAAAAGCGGGTGTGCGCCGGTGGCTCCTCCAGAGTCTTCAGCAAGGTATTGGCCGAAGAGGCGTTGAGCTTGTGAGCCTCGTCAATGATGACAAATCGGTATCGGCCTTCGAGGGGCGCGAAGAAGAGCGTCTTCTTCATCTCACGCAGGTCATCGACCGCGATATTGTCGCCCTTGGGTGCGATTTCGAGGAGGTCGGCGTGCCTGCCTTCTGCGATTTTACGACAGGAAACACAGCTGCCGCATGGCTCAGTCAGAACCGGAGCTTCCAGCGTCTGGGGCGCCGGTGCGCCGAAGAGGGAATCTTCGCCAGTGTCGGAGTTGCCCTGGCTGGTGCAGTGGAGAAGCTGAAACAGGGCTTTGACCGACCGGCGTTTGCCTACGCCTGCCGGGCCTACGAGAATCAGACCCTGGGGCAGCGCTTTGGAAATCGTGACAAGCGTTTGCCAGGCCTGGTCTTGCGCGCGCGGCTTCAAGCTGTGGTTGAGGACGGGCTCGCTCATCTCCAGCTCCAGTTGGGGTGACCGAGGAGCTGCTGAAAAACTTCTTCGGGCGAACGCGCGGCATCCAGTACGATGAAGTGTTCCGGGTCGCGCTGGGCCAGGTGTTCAAAGGCCTCGAACACCCGGCGATGAAAGGCCATGGTTTCGGAGTCGAGTCGGCTTTTTTCGCCACCGCGACTTTCAATGCGGTCCCAGGCGATTTTGGGATCAAGCTTGAGCCAGATGACCGCAGTTGGTTTCAGACCGCCCGTGGCCAGATCATTTAAGCCGGCTACCATCTCCTCGCCCAGTCCCCGGGCAATGCCCTGATAGGCCAGCGACGAGTGGGTGAAGCGATCACAGATCACCGAGCAGCCGGATTGCAGCGCGGGACGAATAAAGGTCGCCACATGTTCAGCACGCGCCGCCTCGAACAACAGCAGCTCGCAGAGTGGCGAGAGCTTGCGATTGGGCTTGAGAATGATCTCGCGAATTTCTTCGGCGATGGGCGTGCCACCGGGCTCGCGCGTCAGCTGGAACTGCACTCCAAGCCCGCGCAGATGCGACTCGATGCGCCCAATGAGCGTGGACTTGCCCGAGCCGTCGCTGCCCTCAATAGTGATGAAGCTGGCCATGAAAAATATTTAGCGCTCCCGGGGGGCAAACGCAACGGCTATTGGGTCTGAGTGGGCGGGGCTTCGCCCGCGTTCTGGGGCTGATCGCCCTGGAAGCCATTGGCCGGAGGATTTACGACGCCCGAGTTTGGGTCGGTATTGACTTGATTGCCGTTGTAGTCAGCCGGAGGAGTGGCGGGGGCAACCCCTTGCTGTTCGGCGCTATTGTAATATTGCGCCGTATCACGAGGCGCTTCAGACCGGGGCGTGTTGTTGATCGGCATCGAAGGCACGACGCGGGGATAAGAGCTCTCGGCCATCCGGGCATTCGATACTGCTCCACTGTGCCGCTTGATGCGATTGCGGCCCGAACCCAACTGATCGTCTATGGCCGAAGACGGCGCAGCGAATGAGGTAGCGATCTGGGGCAGGACTGCAGCGGGCTTGGCCACTTCAGCCGTCGCGTTGGCCGGCTCGCGGCCTTTGGCCCCCGACATCATGCGCACGACTCCATAGGTGCTGGCAAAAACAAAGGCAAGCGAGGCGGCCACGGACAACGCGCTCTTGTT
>JBBRLF010000329.1:0-5620 GCA_038231515.1 candidate division WWE3 bacterium | reverse complement strand
CCAAAGATCTTCAAACAAAAGCCGCGTTGCCCCCAGCGCCAGTGATGGAAATGCGCCTTCGGCCACCTCGCCAAAGCTGACAATCAAAAGATTGCGCCAGAGCTCGCGCATTGCGCGCTCGTAGCTGGGCTCGTTTAACTTGCCGCTGAGTTCGGCTGTTGATTTTAGGATTTTCGTCGAAAGCGGAGAGTCCATCTCAAGCGCCTCCAGGAGTCGATGGGCGTCGCGACTCAGGTAGCGGGTTGGGCGATGCGCTTGCGCCGCGGCCAGCATGTCGGTGAACACTGCGCGAGAAAAAAAAGTCGCGCGGCCCTGGTACCATTTCGTGTAAACCACCTGGCCCGAGCTGGAGAGTTTTTCGCGCAGATGCCAGAGTTTGCCCACGCGGTTGTCGCCGTTTTCGTCCCATTCCCAGCGCATGGGGCTTTTGGGGTAGGCTATGGACCAAAGCGAGCGGGGGTCGGCGCTGTTCTTGATCGGGAAGACCAAAAGCATGCCATGTTTTTCGATAGCCTTTATGGCGGTGCCAAGTTTCATGATGGGGCTCATTGAAGCATTTTTCCAAGCCAACAACAAGAAAGTGCTGTAGTCAGGGCTCATGAGCACAAGAGGTTTTGCGAGCGACAATAACGCGGGGATTCATCCTGATATTCTTAAGGCCATCGCCAATGTCAACGTGGGGCATGTCCCCGCTTATGGCGACGATCCGATCACTGCTCGGGCGGTGGCAAAATTTCGCGAGCACCTGGGCGCGGATGCCGAGGTATTTTTCGTGTTTAACGGTACTGGCGCCAATGTGCTGGGTCTGCAGGCGCTCACGTCGTCCTTCGCAGCGGTGCTTTGCGCGGCCAGCGCGCATATCGAGAACGACGAGTGCGGGGCTCCCGAAAAGTTCACGGGGTGCAAGCTCATCACCATTGATACGCCTGACGGCAAACTTACGCCTGAGCTGCTCCAGGGGCAGCTAAAGGGCATTGGCGATCAGCACCACGTACAGCCGCAGGTGATATCGATATCCCAGACCACCGAGATGGGTACCGTCTATTCCATTAAGGAGATTCGCGAGCTGGCTGATTTTGCTCATGCCCATGAGATGGTTCTGCATATGGATGGGGCGCGAATCTCGAATGCAGCCGCCAGCCTGGGTGTCAGTCTGCGTGCCGTGACGCGTGACGCCGGCGTGGACGTGCTCTCTTTTGGCGGCACCAAAAATGGGCTGCTGGCGGGCGAGGCCGTGGTGTTCTTTGAGCCCGTGCTTGCAAAGGAGTTCAAATTCATTCGCAAGCAGGGCATGCAGCTCAGCTCCAAGATGCGTTTCATCGCCGCGCAGTTCGAGGCGCTGCTGTCCAATGACCTTTGGCTCCGCAACGCCCGGCATTCCAATGCCATGGCGCAGAAGCTGGCCTCGCAGCTTGGGGCCTTTCCCAAGATCAAGGTTACGCAAAAAACCCAGGCTAATGCTATTTTTGCCGAGGTACCCCGTACGGCTGTGCCGCTGATTCAGGCCAAATACCATTTTTACGTCTGGCAGGAGGCCACCTGTGAAGTTCGCTGGATGGCTTCGTGGGATACGACTGAAGACGACGTAAACGGCATGCTCCAGGCAATTCGGGCAGCACTGGCCGACTAGGGGCTGGAAAGATTCCGGTTTCCGATTATACTTGGAAGCGTGAAGCGGATTCAATGCACCAGCTTGCTCCTGGCCTTGTTCTGGACCGGCGCCGCCCTTGGCGACGGCGCTGTCAGCTGTGAGCAGTATCGGAAACTCGCTTGTCCAGGGGGCAAGACCTATCCGATTCACCTGACGTTTGACGATGGCCCGCGTGTGGGCACCACCGCCGCGATTCTCGATGCGCTTAAAAAGCACAACGTCAAAGCCACTTTTTTTGTCGTGGGCGACCGGCTGGAACATGGAGCGCCGCTGGAACACTTCCGCATGATTCGTCGTATTCGCGCCGAAGGCCATCTGCTGGGCAGCCACAGCTACCATCATGATTTTCACACGAAGCTTAGCGAAGAGCAGATTCGCGATTACATCAAACGCAGCCGGAGTGTCGGCCGTTCGGAAGTCGTCGACGGCCAGCCGCTGGGCGACTATCTTTCGCCAGTGTTTCGTCTGCCTTATGGTGATGGCTGGATCAATGCAAAATCAAAATCCGCAAAGAACGCGCTGCTCATGAAGGTGCTCAAAGAGGCGGGGTTTCAGCATATCGGCTGGGATGTCGCAAGCTGGGACTGGGATTCGGCTCGTCAGAAAGACCCCGGCATTCTGGCGTACACCCTCAAGCAGGTCTGCAAAGTGGGTGGGGGCGTGGTGCTGATGCATGATATTCAAAAAAACACTGCCGCTCATCTGGATGAGTGGCTGACCGCCATGGAGTGCCTGGGACACAAGATGGTGCCGCTGGAATATTTTGTAAAAGTTGCGCCCGATGGCCAGGCCACCGAAAGCTGTGGCTCTGCCGATAACGGCACGGGCAGTCTGCGCGCTTTTTTGGCCAATGGTCAGCAAGTAGCGCGTACGTGTGAAAGTGAGGGCAAGTAAGATGCTGAGTTCCGTGCTGGCCGTTCTATTTTTTGCGCCGGCCTTTGCGGCGACTTCCTCAGCTGCGACGTTCACGGCACTGGGTAGCGATCAGAGCAAGTACCTGTATGCCGCTCTTAAGCAGGAAAAGAAAGGCTACGGCCTGACCTCGCGGCTGGTGCAGATCGATGCCGGCAGTTTCAAGAGCCGAAACGTTCCGCTGTCACCCGAGATGGCGAGTCGCGAGATTCGTGCCGTGCTGGCCTCGGCCAGCGAAATTTTCGCGCTCACGCAATGGACCACCGGCGAGGGCGATAACCCAACGCTCTACGTCTACGACCTAAGATTGCGCAAATGGACTCTTGTCGGTGAGGTCGCGTGTCCGAGCTTCGAGAGTTTTCGCAGCGAGGCCCAGCGACTCGTTTTCAAGTGCGAGGACGAAACTAAAAACCTGAATACCGGCAAATTCGTTTTGCCCGTGACGGCTGAAGTGACGCCGCCGCAGACGCGCGTGGAGACGGCCACCCTGCATGGCGCGCTCGAAGGCCAGACGCCTGATTGGGATAAGCTGCAGCTCAAATCCGGCAAGAAGCAAACCACGCTGAAGGCCGCGCAGCTTGTGAAAACAAAATAAGCGGCATGGCCGAAACCTTGCAGAAATTGAAAGCTGCATGTTTTGGATATCTAAAGGCCGTGTGGCCTGCCGAAGTGTTCTGCTTGCCTGCGTGTTGGCCGTCAGTGGTCCGGCGGCAACCGCAGACGCCCCCGGCAGCTCGCTGCGGGTGGGGCTGAGTTACTACCAGTTTGATTATCAGGAGCTGCTCACTTTACCGTTGAAGAGTACCGAGAAAGGGCTGCTGCCTGGCGTAAGCGCGCGCCTCGCTCTAGAGCCGCGGGCCGGCCACTGGTTTTTGCGCGGCTCGTTTGACTTTGCGTCGGCTCAGGCCAAGTACGATGGCTCGACTCAAGCGGGCAAGCCCCTCGTCGAGGACAATCCTCATCTGCTGGTCAATCTGGATGGCACGGTCGGCTGGATTGCGTTCTCCGGGGTGGCCCTCTATTCAGGGCTGGGCGGTCGTTACTGGCGGCGCGGGGGCAGCTACAGTGAGGAATACTCGTGGTTCTACCTGCCGCTTGGCTTGCGGCTGCAGCTGGGTCTGGGTCGGGATTTCCGTCTTGGACTCGATGCCTCGGCGCGTTTTATGTTCGGTGGTCTGATTCGGGTGAATTTGAGCGAGCTGGATTCGGGTTTTAATAATCCGCTGGCGAGGCTTGGCTCACGAATCGGCTACCATCTCGAAGTACCGCTGACCTGTCAGGTTGCGGCGGGCTGGGCAGTGGTGCTGGCTCCCTGGTTTGAATATTCCGCTATTGGGCAGAGTGAGTATTTTGCGGTAACCCAAAATAGCAAGACTGTGGCGGCAGGTTTTGAACCCAGCAGTCGCACCATGCAATACGGAGCCTTGGCGGGCCTCGAGGTCGCGCTATAAAACGCTAACAGCAGATCAGCGCAAACCGTCGATCAGCACTAACCGTCGATCAAGATGAGCACGACAGCGCCGAGCAGCCCGGCGCATTGCGCGCCCATTCGGGGCGCTTGCCGGCCAGGTCTTCGTCGCCGGCATGTTCGTCGTAGGGCGTTTTCAAGACTCGCAGCAGGCGCTCGAGTGCCGACAGGTCGCCCGCGGTTGCGGCCACTATGGCATTCTGGGCCAGATAGTTGCGCAGCACGAACTTGGGATTCACACGCTTCATCGCCAGACCTCTTTGGCCGGCGGCGGCGGGTTCGCGCAGCAGTCGGTCCGAATAACGACGTGCCCATTCCAGCCAGCCCTCGCGCAGGGCGTGGGGCGGCGGCTCGGCCGAGTAGAAGGCAGAGGAGATGAGCTTTAGGAAATCGCCACCGTCAGTCCAGTCGCACAGGGCGCGAAAGAACAAGGTGAAATCCGTCTCGACTTTTTCCAGCAGCGCAAACATGTCGGTCACGAGTTTTTGATCGCAGTCGGGTTCAACCGTGCGCAGGCCCAGCTTGTCGGACAGCATGCGGGTGTAAGCCGCCTCAAAGGTGGTTTTGTAAACAGCCAGGCTCTGCTTGAGGCGCTCGTGGTCAGGTACGAGTGGGATAAAGGCTTCGCAAAGCCGCGCGAAGTTCCAGTGTCCGATACCGGCCTGATTGCCGAAGCAATAACGGCGTCCTTCGGCGTCGGTCGTGTTCGGCGTCCAGCCCGGGTCATAAGACTCCAGCCAGCCATAAGGCCCGTAGTCGATGGTCAGGCCCAGCGCCGACATATTATCGGTGTTCATCACTCCATGAACAAAGCCAACGCGTAGCCAGTGCGTAATCATGATGGCTGTGCGTCGCCCGATTTCGTCAAGCAGCTGCCCGTAGACATCGGCAGCGGCCGGGTTGAGTTCTGGAAAGTGATCGTGAAGCAGAAGTGCGGTGAGCTCTTTTAATAGTTGCGGCTCGCGGCTTGCGGCCAGGATTTCAAAGTTGCCAAAGCGCAGAAACGACGGACTTACCCGGCACACAATGGCACCTGGCTCGTCACGAGGATGGCCATCATAGAAAAGATCGCGCTCCACGGTATCGCCCGTCAAAACCAGGCTCAGTGCCCGGGTGGTGGGCACACCTAAAAAATGCATGGCTTCACTGCAAAGAAATTCCCGTATCGACGAGCGCAGCACCGCGCGGCCATCGGCCCTTCGGGAATAGGGTGTCGGGCCTGCGCCTTTGAGCTGAAACTCCAGGGCACCCAGACCCGGCGTGACGACTTCGCCCAAGGTAATCGCGCGGCCATCACCCAGCTGACCTGCCCAGTTGCCAAACTGATGGCCGCCATAGCGGGCGGCATATGGCCGCATCGCGGGCAGCACCAGATTTCCCGACAGAAGTTGGAGCGACTCGCCGTCTTCGGACTCAAGGGACGCAGGCCGTGCAATTCCAAGCTCGGTGGCCAGATCTTCGGACCAGGCCAGAAGCGAAGGGCTGCGCACTGCGGTGGGCTTCACCTCGGAGTAGCTCACGGCGTTTACTGCGCGGGTGTAATTGTCGGCAATGGGATCGCCCGGCAGGCGTTCGACGAAGCGGGACTG
>JBBRLF010000328.1:0-5635 GCA_038231515.1 candidate division WWE3 bacterium | reverse complement strand
GATCGCCAGATCATCGATCCGCTGCTCAATCATGCCTATAGCCAGGGGGCACTGACCTTTCTAAACCCCCAGGGCCCGTTCCACACCGGCGTCTGCTGGGCGCATTCCCGCTTTCAACGATCGATCAGCTACCTGGCGGATTTTCACCCTGAAAAGCCTCGGCCCTCCGACGCGCAAGCCGACAAAATCGTCAGCCAGCTGGTGTCGATGAACAAGGTTGTCACCATTCCGGGCTTTGAAAACGTGGACCGGTTTTCGATGGTCTATGAAGCCAAGATTACCGCTGCCTTGGGTGCCTGGTACAGGCGCTGCCTGTTTAGCGGCGACTGCGCGCATCGGGCCTTTGATGCTTCGAGCGAAAATCCCCAGGCCATGCGCGCTCGCATGGACCACCTCTACGAACGCATGTTCGACCGCGCGCAAATGCTTTTTCTGCGTCTTTACGGAAAGTCCTTCGGCATCACCGACTCCCATGCGTGGCTGCTCGTGGACATGATTCCGACCCGGGCGGCACCACGTTTCCGCAATCGCTTTGCGTCACTCACGCGCACCGGCTACGAGCTGAAAATCGTCGACTCCAACTATCCCATGACGGTCATTACCATTCCCTACGCCTATGGCGATAAAACGCTGCGTTATAAAGGCGACGAAATTCTTCCGCACGAAGACTACGACGGCGATCTGGTTGATATCAACCACGCGCTTAAAGCTTACTGCGTGCCGCCAAAGAAAAATCGCCGCTGAAGCTCAAGCTCCAAGATCGGCATAGAAATGAATCATGCTCTTGATCGCTTTTTCAAAATCAGTGAGGAGCATGCTCTCATTTTCAGAATGGGCATTCGTGAAGGGATCTTCGACGCCGATCAAAATCGCAGGCACGCCACCCAGCGCGTTTGAGAGCGGCTCGACAAACGGAATCGTGCCCCCACAACCCATCTGCACGGGTTTACGGCCGTAGCCCTTTTCCAGTGCTTTCATGGCCAGCTCAAAGGTGCTGCCTGCCGCGATCGTACCCCAGGCCCGCGTGCCGGCATCGGCCGTGATGCGCACCTCCACACCCCACGGGGCGATGCGCGTGAGATGCTCGCTCACGAGCTGCAACGTGCGCACCGGATCCATGTCTGGCACAATGCGAATCCCAACCTTCGCCCACGCCGTATCACAGATGATATTGGCCGCGCCTTTGCGTTGACTGGCCTCGATCGCATTAATGGCCACGCTGGGCTCACGCCACATCTGCGCCAGCGGATGCACCGTTCCGTCGCGTCCGGGAGTCAGATGCGTATGTGGCAGCAGCGCCGCCTGCCGGCGAAACTCCATCAGATCAAACGGCAGCTCACTGATGGCCGCTTCTTCTTTGGCGGTGATCGGACGAACTTCATCCCAAAGACCGGGTACACTCAGCCTGCCCTGAGTATCGGTCAAGGTAGCCAACATCTTTACCAGGGCCATGACCGGATCGGGCACGGGGCCGCCCCACATTCCGGAGTGCATCGAATGTTCATGCGCACGTACCTCGACTTCAAAGGCTACCAGGCCGCGCAGCGAAACGGTTAGCGCGGGCAAGCCTTCGTCATAGTTCTGCGTGTCGGTCAGCACCATGGCATCGGCCCGGAGCTTGCTTTTGTACTTGGCTAAAAACTGCGGCAGGTGTGACGAGCCGCACTCTTCTTCGCCTTCGATGATGAGCTTCACGTTCACGGGCAGCTTGCCCACGGTTTCAAGATAGCTGGCAATGGCAGCGGTGTGCACGATCACGCCGGCTTTGTCATCGGCGGTACCGCGTCCGTAAAGTCGACCATTTTTTTCCGTCGGCTCGAAGGGAGACGTCTTCCACAGCTCAAGTCGCCCCGGCGGCTGCACATCATGATGTGCGTACAAGAGCAGCGTGGGCTTGCCTGGGGCATGCAGCCAGTCCGCATAGACATAGGGATGCGCCCCTGGCAGCTCGAGAATCTCGACGTTTTCGAGGCCGCGTTCGCGCATCAGCGCCGCCACAGCTTCTGCCGATCTGCGCACCTGCTCGGGTGGGAAGCCATCGAAACTTACACTGGGAATGCGGACCAGATTTTTAAGATCATCAAGATGGACGTTCTTGCGTTCCAGATAACGGTCGAGAGCTATTTGTACGGACATGGCTTTCTCCAGTAATATAAATCAAGTGATAGTGAATTCATTGGGTGACCTCGGGGCTTGAGCCGCGTTTTGCGCGAGGCGCTTCGGCCACCACGACCCGGTTCTTGCCCGCGCGCTTGGCACGATACATCGCCTCGTCGGCGGCTCTTATGAGTGTGGCCACGGCCTTGGCAGTTTGCACGCGACCGTCCTGGCCGCGCACCGTCAATCCGAGATGGTTTTTCAAACAGGCAACTCCGATACTCGTCGTGATCTGCTCGGAGATATGCAGCGCGGGCAGCTCGCCCGAAGCTTCTGCGAGAAAAACCGTGCGCTCAATGGAACGCCGAATGCGATCGGCGACTTCGACAGTTTCGGCCACGCCAGCGCCGGGCAGCAGCACCACATATTCGTCACCGCCGTAACGCGCAAGTTCGGCGCGCGGTGCCCGCACGGCCTGCCGCAATACCTCGGCAACCTCGGTCAGAACGCGGCTGCCGGCCAGGTGCCCGTGCTCGTCGTTGACCTCTTTGAAACCATCCAGATCCATGAAGATCAGTCCCAGATCTTTTTTTGCACGCCGGGCCCGCGCCACTTCGGTGCGCAGACTTTCAAAAAGCTGTCGATCGTTGGACAGACCGGTCAGATTGTCGCGCTTGGCACGTTCGGCATTGCGCTTGGCATCGAGAAAGTTTTGAATCGAAGCCGAAATATAGTCGGCAAATATTTTGAGCAGATCAAAGTCAGCCAACGAGTAGGGCTTGCGACCCTTCTTGTTAATCAGCTCCAGCACGCCAATGGTGCTGTCGCGAATCTGAATAGGCACGCACAGCACCGACCGCGTGTGATGGCCCGACAGCTTATCGAACTCCTCGGCGAAGTGGCGGTCGGTTTTCACGTTGCGGCTGTAATAGGCCTGCCCACTCATATAAACCCGGCCGACAATGCCCCGACCCGCGGCGATTCGCTTGCCCAGCAGCTTGCCGGTCTTGGGTCCGAAGCACGCAACCACTGCAAGCTGCAGCGGCTCGAGCCGGGCGGTTTGCATCATCTTGATTGCGGGGTCGTCGAGAAAGATTGAGCCGGACTCCGAAGGCACGAACTCGTCGGCTTTGGCCAGGGCCAGCCGCAAAAACGTATCGAGCCTGAGCTCGGGCTCGGCCGCCACCATCTGCATGTGGCGCCGCAGAAACGGCACCAGATTCTTGTTCGTCAGCACGCGAATCGTGGACATGGACCTAAGCCTCCAAGCGCGACTTTATGCCTTGGCGTTCACGCCGGCAAGTAAATCGGTGGCCCAGTGAAAGGCATTGTGTCCCCGCACCTGCTCTTTCATCCTTTCCATACGGGTACGGCGCTCTTCGGGGCTCTGGTTAAGGGCCTCGAACAACGCATCGGCAATTTCCTCGGTCGAGTAAGGATTCACGATCAGGGCCTCGGATAGCTCACGGGCCGCCCCGGTAAACCGGCTCAAAATCAGCGCACCGTGTTCGGAGTCCTGCGACCAGACATATTCCTTGGCAACCAGATTCATGCCATCATGCAACGAAGTTACCAGACAGGCCGCCCCCAGCTGGTAGAAGTCGGCCACCTCGTTCCAGTCAAAGTGGCCTTTAAGCAAAACAATGGGCTGATAGTCCTTCGAGCCAAAGCGCGCGTTAACTCGCGCTATGGCCTGCTCCACTTCGGAAATCAGCAGACGATAGCTGGCAATGTTCGTGCGGCTGGGCGTACCCATCTCAACAAACGAGAAGCGTCCGACGTACTGCGGATATTTTTCAAGAAATCGCTCAATGCCGTTCATGCGTTCGACCAACCCCTTTGTGTAATCGAGACGGTCCACGCCAAGAGCGACCAGCTCGCTGGTAATGCCGTAGCGTGCCCGCAGCTCGGCACGCCGCACGGGAGTCAAGCGCCGCACCGGCTCGGTGGCAATGCTAATCGGATACGAGCGCACCAGGGTTTCGCGATTGCCCACCGTAACCGAAAAACGTTCCCAGTCGACCCGGCATTCCAGGTAGCGATCACAGGTTTCGAGAAAGTTATTGCAGTGGAACTGAGTGTGAAACCCGACCACGTCGGCACCCAGCATACCCTCGAGCAGCTCCTTGTACTGTGGGCAGATGCCGAAGGCTTCGGGATTGGGCCAGGGAATGTGCCAGAAAAGCTCGATCGAGGCCAGCGGTGCACTCTCGCGCAGAATGCGCGGCAACAGGGCATAGTGATAGTCCTGCACCAGAATAACGGCGTTGGCCGCGTTCAGGCCGCGCAAGGTGGTCTCGGCAAACTTCTGATTGACGGCCTTGTACATTTCCCAGTCCGAAAGCCGAAAGGTGGGCCGCGTGTAGGCCAGATGACAAAGCGGCCAAAGTCCCTCGTTGGCGAAGCCGTAATAGTAGCCGTCCTCCTCTTCGCGCGTGAGCCACACGCGACGTACGGTGTAGGTCGGATTTTCCGGGGGCACCCGAACCTCGTCATTGGCGTCCACGACCTCGCGATCCGCGCTGCCGCTGCCATGTCCCACCCACACTCCGCCGCCGCACATGCGCATGATGGGCTCAAGCGCGCTAACCACGCCGCTGGCCGGCCGTACGACACGAATATGCCCGTCCTTTCTTTCATGCACATAGGGCTCGCGATTGGCCACTACCACCAGGCGACGGCCCTTTAATACGTTTTCGACCTTTTCTCGCAGATGGGCCCAGCGATCCGGCTCTACGATATCCTTCCTATCCCTGATCTCGCCAGCACCGAGGTTAGCTACCAGGGCCGGTTCCGCGGCACTCCACAGCAACCGCAGCCGTTCCTGCCGCATGCGCAGTGCCAGGCCGCTAAGTTCGCGGGTAAGCTCGCGGAATTCCGGTGGCAGCCGATGGTCGGGATTGCGCAACATGGGATTAACTACCGAGGCGCGAAAAATGCTGCGTGTCCACTCGACAAGATACTGTAACGAGCGGCGCAGCAGCCACCGCGTCAGCAGCTGAATCAACACCAGGGCCAGCGCCGCGCCTGCCAGCGCGGTGAAGCTTACGCGAAAGAATGCCGCACGCGCGCTGTCGTCGACGTCGGCCAGTGACCGGATCAAGAGAAGCGAGTAAGGCTGGAGCAACACCCCGTCGGCCTCGATGCGCTGAACCAGAATAAGGTAGTCCTTACCCGCCGCTCGGCGGTCGCGCGACTGGCTGGCGCCCGTTGCTTCGGTCAGCAAAACCTCGGCGTCGCTGCACAACGCAAACCAGGGCTGCGCCGACGAGTCAATTGCCACGGTGTGCCCCTGCGAGCACACCACGGCACCAGCCGTCGATTCGCGATTGCCAAACTCGCGCAGCGTGCGCACCAGCTTATCGGTGCGCCCCGTGAGCAGATTCACGGCCACCGCCTCGCGCAGGCCCAGGCTGACTGAAAGCAGCCGAACGCGCAGCTCGCTTGCAGCCCGATCGTGCTCGAGATGGGCCTGCAGCGCGCCCGCCGCAACCGCTGTCAGCAACATCAGTACAATGATCAGCCGGTACGACTTCCT
>JBBRLF010000327.1:0-5676 GCA_038231515.1 candidate division WWE3 bacterium | reverse complement strand
TGGGCGAGCTGCTCGATATCTTACAGACGCTCGATGCGCAGAAAACTTTTCGCAGCTATGAATGCACGAGTCTTTATCAGTATGCGGTGAAGTTTTTAAAGCTGTCTGAAGACTCGGCTTTCAATCTTATTGCGGTGGCTCGAAAGTCAGTGGAGCTTCCTGCGCTCAAGGAAGAGATTAAGAGCGGGCAGCTTTCGCTGACTAAGGCTCGCAAACTGTGTTCGGTCATTACCCCTGACAATCAAGCCAAGTGGCTCGACTTTGCTAAAACCGTAACTTCAAAGGCGCTTGAGCGTGAGATAGCCCGGGAAAATCCCAAAGCTTCTGTTGACGATAAAGCGACGTACATTGCCTGGGATCGATTGAAGCTTGAGCTTGGAATTTCAGAAGAGTGCATGCAGAAGTTAAAGCGGGTGCAGGATCTGGAGTCGCAAAGATTGCAGAAGGCCGTGGATTTCGAAGGCACGCTTTCAGCAGCTTTAGATGTTTATCTCGAAAAGTGTGACCCCGTGAAGAAGGCGCAGCGAATCAACGTCAAGAAGGCCCAGCGACTTCCGGTGAAGAATACCAAAGTCGATGCACTGCGTCCCGTCTTAAGACGTGTAGAAGGTGAGCAAAGTGGACAGAGAAACAAGCGACGCAAATCTTGTCCGGCAGAGCTAAAGCAGTCGGTCGATCTTCGTGATGGGCGCCGCTGCACGCATCACGATACTCAAAATGACAGATGCAATAGCACCCGGTGGCTCGATATCCATCACATCATTGCTGTTAAAGATGGCGGTAGCAACACGCTCGAAAATCTAACCACACTTTGCAGGGCTCATCATCAGATAGAGCACCTGAACCTATGATGGCATCTGGCTCGCCTGCTACCAGGAGACACCGAACATCGCCCCCAACCGGTGCAAGCGAACTCACGTTCCACCCAACCCCGCACCAAGCAAGTACGCCCGAAGGCGGGTACCACCGGGCCAGCCGTAAGCCAAAACCCGCGCACGACCACGGCCCGCGCCATAAGCCCCGGCATTCACCGAGCTAGCGTCCTACATCAGTCCCGGCGCTGGAATCTGCTCTTCATAATGCTGCAGCTTAACCTTAGGCCCCTCAAACCGATACCGCACGCGCGCAAACCACGCGACACAGAGTACCCCGATCAACCCCAGCAGCACATAACCCGCCTGCTCATTAGGCGGCAGCACAAAAACCCCAATAATGAAAATAATCCAAAGCATCGCCACCACCGAACAGATCGTGCTGAAGCGGCCCAGATTCCAAGGCCCCTTCGTGCTCCAGGCCCCACGCGTACGAGCATAAAGTCCGGCGGCAATCGGCAAGCCATACGAGATATATAGCGCAATCGTGGCAATCGAAACCACGGCACTATAGAGGGTCATCGAAACACCCAGCAGCAGCGCAATGGCCGCAAGCAGCCAAATTGCGTTAGACGGCGTCCGATGCGTGGGGCTCACGCGCGCCAGGCCTTTGGCCCAGATGATGCCACCGTCGCGCGCAAAGGCGTAGATCATGCGCGAGGCCGACGTCATGCAAGCCAGGCCACACAGCCACATCGCACCCAGCACCAACGCCACCATGGTATTGCCCAGCCCTTTGCCCAGCCGCATGCGCAAAATTTCGGTAAACGCATTGTCGCCGAAGCTTGCGGCCACTTGCAGATTCGGAATCGAAAGGGTGATGACCGAAATCATCGCCGCCCCGGCAATGACCGAAACCACGACCGAAAGAAAGATTCCCCAAGGCGCGCGGCGGCGCGGGTCAATCGTCTCTTCGCAAAGGTGTGCCGACGCGTCGTAGCCAGTTAAGGTCCACTGAGCCAGCAGCAGCCCGATCAGAAAGCTATAACCATACTGAAAGCCCGTGTCGGTGCTGTACGGGGTAAGTAGAAACGCGGGCTTTTGCAGCAAGCCCTTTGAAAGCAGCGCAATGATGAGCAGCGCCACCACGGCAATATGGTACCAGGCTGAAAAGTTATTGAGCCACGCCACCAGGCGAATGCCAAAATGATTGAGCACCGCGTGCGAGAACAATAAAACAAAATAAAGGCTCATCATTAGGACTGGAGAATCGGGCAAACCCAGCAGGCCGCGCAAAAGCAGCGCCAGCCCATAATCAATGCCGGCCAGAATCGCAAACTGACCTATCGTATTGAAACACGCGGTAAACCAGCCCAAAGCCCTGCCGCCTAAAATAGAGCTCCAATGATAAAGCGCGCCGGCCGTGGGATAGGCGCTGGCCAGCTCGGCCATCGACAGCGCCACGGTCATGGTGAACACCGAAACGAGCCACCAGCCCACGCTCAAAACAAGTGGACCGCCATGATTCAGTCCATAACCATAGAGTTGAATTGCGCCGGTCAATATTGATATGACAGAAAAGCTGATGGCAAAATTTGAGAAGCCGCCCATCTGCCTAAAGAGCTCCTGAGCGTAACCCATTTTTTTCAGATCAGCCGCGTCATGGTCTTGCTGCGTTTCAATACTGGTATTATTCGACATTCTTAATTTATATAGTACGCGTCAAAACTACGCAATTGACGAACTTGACTATTGCCGCCAACCCGAGGAACTTAAAGGCGTGATGGAACAGGTAATGGATTTCTGGAAAAAGTGCTCGAGCTGTAAAAAGCCGATCTCATTTCGAACGAAATACTGGGTTTGCAACGTTTCGACGTGCAATCGCAAGCGTACCGGGCTGGCCTTCTGCACGGTATCGTGCTGGGATGCCCATGTTCCCATGATGAATCATAAAGAGGCCTGGGCCGAAGAACGCACATCGCCATCGCGCGAGCAGTACGCTCAAGAGTTGGCCCCCACACCCACCACCCACAACAAGGAGACTCCTATGGAAAACACTGAACAGACCGAAGTAGCTCAGACCACCGAAGCTGGCGCGACCGAGAAGGAAGTCCTTATCGTCGCTTCCAAACTCAAAAATTACATCAAGGCATCGTCAGGCATGAACACGGCCGGCAATGTGATGGAAACTTTGTCAGATCGCGTGCGCGTGCTTTGCGACCAGGCCATTGCCAACGCCAAGTCGGCTGGCCGCAAGACCGTGATGGACCGCGACTTCAGCTAATCGAGCCTCTAAAAGGTTCTTTAAGCGATCTTCCACCGACTGCACATACTCTTTGTCGCCTTTAGGTACCGACGCCAGCCCAAGCCTAGTCTTGAGCGAGATGGCGACGTGGCCCCAAAGATAGGGCGACTGAATCACATAGCTTAGCGGGCGCTTGAGCTGCCACAGCCGTTGCAGCTTGGGCAGCCTGGCCAGCCAGGGGCTTGGTGCGTCTTCGAGAAATTTGACGACCGGGTCGGCGATATTCATGATGTCGCCCAGCGAGTAAGGAAAGTGCTCCATGAGCTTGTCCGTCATGGCCTGCTGACGAAACATGGTCAGCGGCATGCCAAAGAGGCGTACGATCTTGCGAAACTGCTTGTAGGTGTCTTTGCGGTCGAGCTTCAGGCGTAGCGCCAGCGAGTGCCGATAGTACCGGTAGTGGCGCTCTTCGTCGCGCACCACACGTTTGAGAATGTCGACCAGGACCGGCTCTTTGCACTGCTTTAGCATCTTCGTGTACATCTCGCGGGTCAGGAGTTCCTGAAAAAACACGAAAACATTCAAACCCGTCTGATTCTTGCTCGGAAACGGGAAGTCGTTCTTGTCGACCTTGGCATAGTTGGCGCGCAGCTCATCAAGCGGGATGCCCACGGTCATCAGATATTTTTCAAGGGTGCGCGCATGGTTTTCTTCTTCACGTTCCCAGTTGCGAATAAACGAGGTGACCAGGGGTACGTCGGCATAGTTTTCGAGCAGCAGTCGGGTATAGACGTCGCTGTAATTTTCGATGTGCAGGGTGACGAACACCGCGAACAGATCGGCCGGGGTGAGCTTTGAGTAATCGATCTGATCGTATTTTATCGCGGCCGGGGTCCAGCGCACGGTCTCGGCTTTGGACATGAACAGATCGTATTCAGACTGAGCCAGCCGGCTAAACTCGTCATTATACAGTGCTCTCATGTCCCTTATTTTAACGTCTTTGGGCCGGGCGCTTCGTCAAAGATTGGTAAAAGTTGGGTTAAATCGGTAGCCAACCCCGCGAACTGACTCAATCCAGTCGCTTGAGCCGCCTACCGTAACCAAATGTGCGCGCAGGCGCATGATGAAGTTGTCGAGGGTGCGGGTCTGGGTTTCTTCGTGAAACCCCCACACTTTCTTCAAGATATGCGTGCGGGCCACGGTGCGGCCCCATTCGTCGATGAAGAGCTGCAGAAGGCGCGCTTCGATTACGGTGAGAGATACTTTCTGCCCAGCGGCGCCCGTGAGCGACATCAGATTGGCATCGAACTTCACCTGCCCCAGCTCAAACTGCGTGGGCTCGGCCGGCGCCTGCTCGTCCCAGCGCCGGCGCCTCAAGAGCGCTTCGGTTCTTGCCAGCAGCTCGTCGAGGTTGAATGGCTTGCCCAGGTAATCATCGGCTCCGAGCTGAATTCCGCGCACGCGATTTTCAGTTTCATGGCGTGCGGTCAGCATGAGAATGGGCGTGAGAATTTGGCGAGCGCGCAGCTGTCGGCAAACTTCAAAGCCGTCCAGGCCTGGCATCATGACGTCAAGGATGATGAGATCAAACCCTTGGGTCGAACCCAGCTCGAGCGCCGTGTCGCCGCGCGCGGCAATCTCGACTTCATATCCGCGTTTTTCGAGGTTGTACGAGATGCCCTTGGCCAGGTGCTTCTCGTCTTCGGCAAGCAGAATGCGCGGTAACGTCGCGGTGCTCATCGCTTCGGCACCGCGATGCGAACGGTGGTGCCCAGGCCGCGGCCTTCGCTGTGAATGGAGATGTCTCCGCCCTGCGCCCGAATCGCAAGGCGGGCGAAGTACAGGCCCAGGCCGGTGCCCGGCAAATCGCGGCTCAGGGGGTCGCGTGCCCGATAAAAGCGGCCGAACACGCGCTTTTGCTCGGCCCGGCTGATGCCGATGCCTTTGTCCTGAATGTCGATCAGCACCGAGCCGCCGGTGTCGGTGACACTCATGGTGATGTCGGCTGCGCCCTGTGAATATTTCAGCGCATTGTCGAGCACGTTGGTAATGACCGTGGTGAGTAGACGCGAGTTTGCGTTGACGACCAGCTCGGTTGAAACCGCGGGCACCTTGAGCACGCCCGAGGCCATCTTGACTCGCATGTCGAGCGCCTCGGCGCAGTGGCCCAGCACCTTCGAGACGGAGATGATTTCGCGTGAAGCTTTCGAAAGAAAGGTTTCAAGCCGGGCCGTATCCAGCACCTGATCGACCAGCCCGCGCAGGCGCATCAGATCGGTGTGCATGAACTGCTCGAACTCCCGGCGGCGCTCGGGCGGCGTGGTTGGATCGCGAATTGTGTCGAGCATCAGCTGCAGCGAGGCTACCGGCGAGCGCAGCTCGTGGGTGACGGCCGAGATAAACTGACTCTGCGCCAGGTTCAGCTGTACCGCGCGAATCAGGCGTAGAAACATATAGAGCAGCCCCAGCACGATCAGCAGCGAGCTGGCCAGGCCGAAGATCATTAGAATCGCGAGCGGGGCGGTGGACTGGCTGTTTTCAGCGGCGGCCGTCATCTTTTCCAGAATGCGGTGGTTCTGGATCAGCAGATAGTTCCACCAGATCGACATGGTCGTTGCC
>JBBRLF010000326.1:0-5687 GCA_038231515.1 candidate division WWE3 bacterium | reverse complement strand
TTTGAGTCGGCGTGCTAAACAGCGCCATCCCTTAACCACATCCTTGTATATTAATGATAACTTGACGGGAATGGGCGTCAATTAGGATATGACGCCAGTATTCATTTTACTGAAATTATTGCCTTATTCGAGACCTATATCGCCCGCGGGACCTTCAACTGAAACCTGGACGATATGATCTCCGCGCTTTCCAGTCAGGTCTGAGTGATCAGCGAGAAATATGCCGCCATGCACCAAGCCATCTGCAAAAACCGACGACCCATAGACCGGGTCATAACAAAATCGCGGAAGATACGGCTCACGCGAACCCACGTTTTCGCGAACCCAGGGCTCAGCCGCGAACTCCACTCCTGGCGCAAACTCAGAAAGACTGAGACTGGCGGTTTTTGTGCGTTCCGCGAAAGGGCCGCAGGACGAGACCTCATAGACCTCGATCTGGTCTGGCAGCCTGAACTTTGCTTCCATGGCCACCTTTCTTAAAATCGCGCTCGTCTTGAGCTGAGAAAGATACTGCGCAAATTCCCGGCCAGCCTTGAGTGCGCGCCATTTCGTAAAATATTCTTTGCCCTCGGGATATCCGAACACGGCCAAACTCAAGAGTATCGCAACAAAAAGGACGCGCCGGCGTCGTTTGAGGCGTCGTTCTCCATCCGGATCAATGATCTCGATAGCTCTACTCATAGAACTGAGGATAAATTCTCAACAGGAAGTAGTCACCCCAAAAAAGATAGGCAAAGGCCCCCAGTGCGAGAAAAGGGCCGTAGGGCAAAGCCAGCTTGAGATTCTTTTTCTGGACAATCATGATGACGATTCCCACCACCGACCCAACAACGGAACTGAGAAGCACCGTCCCCAGAGCACCCTTGGGGCCCAGGAATGCACCGATCATGGCGAGCAGTTTGACGTCGCCGAAGCCCAGCCCTTCGCGGCCAGACACTTTTTCATAGGCCCAGGCCATAAACCAGAACCCGAATCCCCCGCCAGCGGCTCCCAGCAACGAGTTGATCAATCCAAGGGATGGCACAGCCAAGCTGCCCAGCACCCCAATCGCAATGAAGGGCAAAGAGATCAGGTCGGGAATGATGCGATGATCGAGATCGATGAAGGTAATCGCAATCAGAGCAGCGCAAAAAGCGGAATAGTAGAGCGCCGCAAAAGACACTCCCTGATAGCCGAAAACCGCGACGAAAAGGGCAGCGGTCGTGACCTCGACCAGCGGATAGCGAAGCGAGATTGGCGAGGCACAGGTGCGGCAACGGGCCCGCAAGGCCAGGTAGCTAAGTACTGGAACATTTTCATACCAGGCCAATTTTCTCTTACAGATGCGACAGGCGGAACGCGAAGGCAAGGTAAGGTGAAAACCCAGCGGCAAGCGATAGATCACGACATTTAGAAAGCTTCCCACCACCGCACCCACGAACGCAAACCAGGCCATGACCAATGGCCTGACCGCATTCGCAACGATCACAAATCTCGCCTTTGAAAGATCAAGCAAGTTACCACGAGGGCGAAGGCCATATAGGCTAAGCCATAGGCGATGCTCATGCCGGTAAATCCCCAGGTAACAGGAAGACTGTGTGACACTTCAATCTTAATATCGAAACGGGTCAGATCAGGCAGCACCCTGGTAATCGCTCCGAGAATCGGCCGAATAGCCGCCGGCTCTATTTTCTGGGATAACATTCTAAGATCGGTCATCGCATGGCCGATAACCCAAATCCCTGAGGCAAAAATAGCGGCTAAGGTGGTAGTGGAAAATGCCGAAAAAATACAAGCCATGGCTGCCAGCATTCCAAATTCCGTAAATTGCAGAATAAGGCTCTTGACCAGCGTGGAATCGACACTGCCGCCAGTGATTTTAACGACAACGATTAATACCATGACCATAAGCACTGAGTTTAAAATCAAAATCGCCAGCAGTCCCGAAAAGCGGCCAAGCACGAATTGCCACCGCCAAATGGCCTTTGTCAGCACGAGATACAATGTACGATTCTGCACCTCTTTTGCAATCAAGGCCGCTCCCATGATGATCGAAATCATGCCGCCTATAATCGCTACCGCTGTTAAACCAAAATCAAGCGCGATACGCGCATTGTCTGCAAAGGAAAGCTGTGAAGCGGCAAAGGCCAGACCGACGCACAGTATGGCAAAAACGAAAGCGCTCCAAAGAATTTTCTCGCGTAAAAGCTCATGAAAAGTCACCGAAGCGATGGCCCAGATCTGCCGCGCTATACGCCAGTGGCCCGTCATCGTGACTGCCCAAAAAAAAGATCCTCGAGCGTGCTTTTTCGCGGAATCACCGCTCGAACTTTTCCCTTTTCCCCAAGGATGATACCTAACACGCCGTTCACTTCATCTTCCAGCTTATCAGCAGCCGACTCAATATCGATAACCCAACCTTCCATGGTGCGACGCGCGCGTTCGAGCGTCTGAACTTTGTGCGGGTCCTTCTCAAAGGGAAGCGTAAAGCTGATCTCCATGGACTTCACGGTCTTACCCAAGAGCGCCTCGATATTGCCAAGCCCTTTGAGCTTGCCCTTGTCGATGAATCCGACAGAGGTGCAGATCACCTCCACATCATGAATAATGTGGGTGCTGAAAAAAATGGTCGTGCCGGTCATCGAAATCTCGGTAATCAGGTCACGTACCTCGCGACGTCCCACCGGATCAAGGCCGCTCATCGGCT
Source organism: candidate division WWE3 bacterium (assembly GCA_038231515.1). Classification (GTDB taxonomy): domain Bacteria; phylum Bdellovibrionota; class UBA1018; order UBA1018; family UBA923; genus JACQAX01. The sequence continues at coordinate 3,001 of JBBRLF010000326.1, read as the reverse complement.
CATCCAGAATCAGCACCTCGGGTTCATGAAGCATGGACTGGGCCAGACCGATTCGTTGGAGCATTCCTTTCGAAAAAGTTCTCAGACGCTGGTCGCGGGCGCGCTTCAAACCAACCTTTTCCAGCAGTGCCGGTATCCGACCATCAATGACATCGTCGTCCAGGCCAACCAAGCGTCCGTGAAACTTTAGAAACTCGGCAGAAGTGAGAAAATCGTGAAAATATGGACGTTCCGGCAAGTAGCCCAGCCGAAGCTTTGCCGCGCGGGTGCTGGAATTGAGGCCGGCGATGCGCGCGGAACCCGTGTCCGGGGTCATGATACCGACCAGAATCTTGATCAACGAGGTTTTGCCAGCACCGTTGGGACCCAGAAATCCGAAAACGTCACCCCGGGCGACGGTAAGCGAGACATTATCCAGCGCGAGCGCGCTTTTAAGCGGGTTAGTGCTATAATGTTTGCTGACATTTTCGATTTGAATCAATGTTTCTGAAGGCATACCTGTATTTTCACCCATCTGGATCAAAATGCAAGCCGAGGGAGCCGGGCGACCTTCGTCTCATTATAATAGCGACGAGTATTAAATGAGTTCGGGTTGCGGCCGCCTCCTGCAAACCTTGCCTACAATCTCAAAAACCAGCACCTTCATCTTGCGGCTGAATATTCAGCAGCATACAATGAACTATTGGACATTTTGCATTCCGCTGACAATTTAAAGTCTGCGGGCACACAATAATTGTCAGTGGCAATCATGCTTGATTTCAAGCACCTGTCATTCACTCATGAAACACGGGGGTTAGCACTTGGCCCCGAGGTTGCAATTACTATCTGCATAGGGAACTTAGGGAGGCCATATGAACAAGCTTTTTAATAAACAAATTAAGTCGGGCCAAGAAGGCTTTACACTCGTGGAGTTGATGATCGTTGTTGCGATCATCGGTATTCTGGCCTCAATCGCGATTCCGAACTATCAGAAGTATCAAGCCAAGGCACGTACGTCAGAAGGCAAGATTCAACTCGCCGCTGCTTACACTGCGCAGAAGAGCTTTTACATTGAATACTCATCCTACACCGGCTGCCTCGGCAACGCGGGTTACGCGCCAGACCTCGGTATCGGCAACCAGAACACCTCCAAGCGCTACTATGCTGTCGGGTTCTCACTCCTAACAGCTGGGGGTGGCTGCGGCCCGAACGCGGGCTCGGCTTGCGAAGCCGCCTGGGGTAACGGCAATACGGCATGTGCCGTGTCCGTCGATGGCGCCAGTGGTCTCGCCGCTCCGACCTACTACTCGGCTTCGATTTCGACTCCACCCAATGGTGGCACCAACGCAACCGCTGCTGACATCACCGGTACCGCGGCTACTTCGACCACCTTCATCTTGGGTGCCTCGGGCCGCGTCAACCAGTCCGCCAACACCGTGGACAAGTGGACCATCAACGAGAGCAAAGTCCTTTCACAAACGGCTGTGGGCTACTGATTCCAGGCCTGCCCAGCTCATGTAAATTTCGAGGCCGACTTCACCCGGGAAGGGGAAGCCGGCCTCGCTTATTTTGAAATGGGTATGATTTTTCCCAGCTGATCGAATCCGAGCGGACGCCCCAGCAAGTCGAACTTACTGTGACCATTTGATCGGAAAAAGGCCTCGAACTGCCGTTTCTTCGAAAAGGCATACGCGCCACTGGAGCGCAAGAACACCTCAAAGCTTTCATTGAGGTCCAACAATTCCTGACGACTGGCCACATCAAGCATTTTTGCTTCCACTCGCGCCTTGGCTTCACTCCCACTTGTAGTCCGGAAAATCTCATTTAGCACCCGTGCTGCGACTTCGAGGCGCCCCCGCTCGGTGCTGACTTTTTCCGCCAGACGCTTTGCCGAGAGTGGCGCATGGGGCAGAAGCACAGCCATGCGTATCCACTTTGCGCCTTCCTCGACCTCTTGCTCCTCCCACAGTAGGTTATAACCCAATGTAAATGGGAGGCGCCATGCTTCTGACCAGGAGTAGGGGTGCGTCTGAATGTACTGAGCACCATCCCGCAAGATAGCCGTGGCTCCTTTGATGTCGTCTTTGATTACCGACAAATAGGTTCCGGCGACGTAATACGCCAGGATGTTGTCCGGATCGAGCTTTACCACGGTCTTGAAGGCACGGTAGACGGCAGTGAAGGGTTGCCTCTCGTGAAGTGTGTCTGCCTTAATAAAAGTATCGAGCCATATGAGATCCGCAAACAAAAGCCGCGTCCCGAGCAGGCGCTGGATTACCAGCGGATTAACAGTCAGCCCCAGCAGCGGTGGCGCTTCGGGAATGAACGAAATACCGTCTACACACAACCCATGCATCACATCCTGAAGGGCGCCGGTGCCGAGCAGCAATGCCGCTCCCACTAGCAAATTCCGCAGGCCAGCTGGGACCCAGGTCATTCGTTAATGTCTCCTTCAGTATCGTGAATGCCGTATTTGGCTATTCGATACCTGATGCTCCGAAAAGTAATGCCAAGCAGCTCCGCCGCCTTTTTCTTCACACCGCTGGTTTTCTCCAGGGCTTTTAAAATGTACTCCCGTTCAAGGTCACCAACAAGCTTCTCCAGATTTACCGAGCCTCGTTCAAGAGAGGTGGCGGCGCTCTCCCAATGCCGCTCGTTACCGCGTGCGGCCTGACTTCCCCCGGCGCTACCGACTGCCGGAACCGGGACCTCACGAACTTTCTGCATCGAAGGTGGCAGGCTTTCGCGACTAATCTCGGCGCCACCCTCCAAAGCCATTGCCCGCTCCATGGTATTTTCGAGCTCCCGCACATTACCAGGAAAATCATAGGTCATCAGGGCCGTCATGGCACCCTCGGACACGGCGCTTACGTTTTTACCCATCCCCAAAGCGAACTTCCGAAGAAAATGATCGATCAGCTCTGGAATATCGTCTTTCCGGTCGCGCAATGCGGGTGTTTTGATATTAATGACATTCAAACGATAATAGAGGTCTTCGCGAAAAGTCCCCTTTGCGATGGCA
>JBBRLF010000325.1:0-5716 GCA_038231515.1 candidate division WWE3 bacterium | reverse complement strand
CCGGCGATAAGGAGTGACGATGAAAATCATCATATTGCAGCTTGCCCGCCTGGGAGACATTGTCCAGACTCTGCCTACTGTTCAGGGGCTGAAACATGCGCATCCCGGCTGCGAGATCACAATGGTCGTGCGCAGCACCTTTGCCGATGCCGCCCGAATTTCTCCACATGTGGATAAGCTTGTGGAATTTCCGACGCAGGACATCCTGGGGCCGGTATTCGAGAACGCCGATGATAAAGCCGAGTCGCTTGCGCGCCTGATTCACTGGGTTGCCCACGAGCTGCTGACTGTGGAATATGATTTGTTAATAAATCTCACTTTTACGCCAGCCAGTTCGTACCTCGCCAGTCTGGTGCGCGCCAAAGACCGACGCGGCGTGATGGCTTCACTTACGCCAGGTGGCGACACTATTGCGATTCACGACCCCTGGAGCCAGTATTTTTTCGCACAGGTGCTGGAGCGTAACCTCAACATCCTGCACGTCAACGACATCTTCATGCGAATTGCGGGCGTGGGCGCCGGCGCGTGGCCCCTGCAGCTAAATGAGCCAGTACTGGCTGAACCACCAACCCCGGTCGAGCCCGGCCGCCTGCGCATCGGAATACAGCTTACCGCCAGCACCGACGACAAAACGCTCAACTACAATGTCTGGGCGCAGATCTGCAAAGTCATCCTTAGCGTGCATGAGAACTCCGAGCTGGTTTTCTTCGGCAGCGCCAACGATGCCGATGCGATCATAGCCGTGCTTACGGAAGTTCACCGGTCAGCGCCTGGCTTGATGAGCCATCGCTTTACCGTGCTTGCCGGCAGACTTAAATTTCAGGAAAACATTCCCTGGGTGCGCAGCTGTAACTTCGTCGTTTCGCCGGATACGGCAATGGTGCATCTGGCCTCGGCCTGTGGCGCCAAGGTTATTGAAATTCCGCTGGGCGGCGTGCGCCCGGAAGAAACAGGTCCTTATGGAGACGGACACCACATTATCTATGCTGCCAACGCGGACGGCGAACAGCTCTCGTTTGAGATCGCCCGGGTAATTGGCGGTGAAAAGGCCAAAACCATCGTGGCCGAGGCCGTCACGAAGTTTACGCCTTGCACCACTGGAATTCCACGCAGCGAAATCATTCCGCACAACTTCACCCAGGAAGCGACGAGTAATTTTTTCATGCAGGTCTACTACCTGCTCGCCGAGTTTCGTTGCGGCGGCCGCCAGGAAGACATCATCATTCCAAAGCTCGATGACCCGGAACAAACTGCCGCCCTGGACCGCCTGGTCAACGCCTATGATGCTCTGTGCACCACACGCCGACTTTCGGAGTTCGGCCAACATCACTGCTTGATGATGCTCGAGAATCCGGGCGACAAGGCGCTGCTGAAAGAGCAAATGGAGAAACTTGCCGAGATCGAAGGCATGCTTACCAAGCTGCAGAATTCTGTTCCATTAGTGAAACCGCTCATTGATACTTGGAGGGTGGCGAAGGACGTCGCCTACACCCCGCCGACCAACGGCCTGGACGAAATCCTGGCATTGACGGAAGGATGTTATCGCGAGCTGGGCCAGAACGTGGATATCGTTCAACAACTCTTGCAGACGGCGGTCGAGGCCGCCCAAGGGAAAGTGAAAGATGTTCAGCCGAAAAGAGCAGCTTCCAAAGCGTCCGAATTAGACCGATTTGATGTATCCAAGGAGAGGGTATGAGTATGATGACAAAAACTGTACGCGTTAATGGTATCGAGCAGACTATCCCAGAAGGGGCCATTGTTTTCGAAGAGTTCATTACGGGCCTGAACAAGACTTTGAGTTCAGAGCGTAAGGTAATCTCGAGCATTCGCGTGAACGGCCAGGAAATTTCGGAGTCCGACGAAAAGCAGTTCAACGCGATGTCGCTCGAGCAAATGGGCGAAATCGACGTGGAAACGGCGAATCCGGCAGACCTCGCATACCAGACCCTCAATACCCTCGAGCAATATGTCGATCGCCTTATCACCAGTATCGAGCGCGCGGCCGTGCACTACCGCGGTAAAAACCTGATCAGCGCCGATGCCTATTTCGCCAAATCGATCGATGGCCTCGATCTTTTTGTGCAAACGATTGGCGGCGTAAAGCTGGCACTGCGTGTGGGCCTGAATACCCAGGTCGCGCTGGCCGAAGCCGAACTTATCAGCGTGATGAACGATCTGCTCGATGCCAAGCGCCAGAACAACTACGTCTACATGGCCGATCTGCTCGAAAAAGAGCTCATCGAGAACATGAATGAGTGGAAGTCGAAGATCTTTCCGCTGCTGCGCAACTTCAGAGCGTCATAACGCCTGGGCGCGAGCCTGGACCGCGGTATAGAAGAAAACGCTTTCGGGTGACTTGGCCACCAGGGCCAGCTCTTTGGTCATCTGGGTGACCAGCTCTTTGGTAACCCGTTTTGAACGCAGCAACGTGGGTGCACCGCTCAGCAGCAGCTCGGTCCAGTAGCGAATGAATTCGGCGCGCTGCTTGGGCGTGCGTGAGTCAAAATGAAACTGGATCAGACGCGTCTCTATGTTTTGAAAGCCGGCCTGCAATAGGATGTTCCCCAGCTTGGCTCCCACAAAGGGGTCGCCACGCATCGTCCACTGGTGGTCATTGAACTCCATCCAGTATTTCACGGTAGCCGGACTATACGGCTCCATGAACAACGACGCATTGTGCACCTCGGTGGCGTAAAGCACCGAGCCTGACTTGAGCGTCCGCAACGTCTCGTGCAGAATGGCTACCGGATCGGGCACGTGCTCGAGCAGCCAGCAGATGAAAGCGCCATCAAACGTACCGTCGGGGAATTTCATATTGGAAGCATCAGCATGATGAAGCGCGACTTTCTTGCGTCGTACCTCGGGTGCCAGAAACCGCCGCGCCTGATTTATCTGCGGCGTCGACGCGTCGACGCCGGTGATATGCAGATGCGGGTATCTTCTGAGCAGCACGGAAGTTTGAGCACCGACGCCGCAGCCCACCTCGAGCAGGTTCGTGACGCGACGTAAATCGATGTGCTCATAAACCCAAGGTTCCAGAAACGTGGCCTGGGAATAGAGCCTATGCTGCTCTTTCGACGAATATCCATGCATGTAACCGACGGCTTCCTTCTTCGACATTGAACTGGACTCCTATTTGCGCTTTCCGCGCAGGTACTCAAGGCGTTCGCGAATCTGCTTTTCAAGGCCTGAATCTTTCGGCTGATAGTAGCGCCGCTCTTTGAGCTCGGCTGGCAGATTAGTCTGACCCGTAACGGCATCCGGAAAATCGTGCGCATACTTATAGCTTTTGCCATAACCCAGGTTTTTCATCAGCGCCGTCGAGGCGTTGCGAATATGCAGCGGCACCTCGAGGTTGCCGTGCTCACGCACGTCGGACAGCGCCTCTTCAATGCCCAGATAGGACGCATTGCTTTTTGGGGCACAGGCCAGATAGGTCACCGCCTGCGCCAGACCAATGCGTGCCTCGGGCATGCCAACGAAGTCGACCGCATCACGCACGTTCAGCGCCAGCTGCAGCGCGCGCGGGTCGGCATTGCTGATGTCTTCCGAGGCAAAGACCACCATCCGGCGCGCGATAAACAGCGGATCTTCACCAGATTCCAGCATACGCGCCAAGTAGTAAAGCGACGCATCGGGGTCGCTGTCACGCAGCGATTTTATGAAGGCTGAAATCGTATTGTAATGTTCTTCGCCGCTGGAATCATAACGTAGCGTGCGCGAGCCCAGTGCACGCTCGAGGGTTTCGCGGCCTTTTTCGCCAGTCATCTCGGCCTTGCCCTTGAGCGAATGAATGTAATCGACCACGCGTTCGAGCAACGTCAAAGCGCGCCGGGCATCGCCATTGGCGAGCTTAACGATTTCCTGCAGCCACTCCGGCGGCAACGTGACACCCAAGGCACCAAGGCCATAGGCGGGGTCGGACAAGGCCCGCTCGACGATGTTTAGGAGGTCAGTGCTGCTCAGCTGCTGTAAGACAAAAACCGGTGCGCGGGAAAGTAGCGCGGAATTCAGCTCAAAGCTGGGGTTTTCAGTCGTCGCGCCGATCAGCGTTACCGTGCCATCTTCAACGAAGGGCAAAAGCGCGTCCTGCTGCGCCTTATTAAAGCGATGAATCTCGTCCACGAACAAAATCGTCTTTCTGCCCGATATTCGCAGCAGCTCCTTGGCGCGCGCCACCGACTCTTTGATGTCTTTCACACCCGACATCACCGCTGAAAGACTGATAAACTCCCGCTCGGTGTGCTCGGCGACGATCCGGGCAAGGGTGGTCTTGCCGGTGCCCGGCGGCCCCCAGAGGATGAACGAGTGAACGCGATCTTCTTCGATAGACCGACGTAGCGGTGAGTTCACGCCAACCAGCGCCTCTTGCCCTCGAAACTCTTCCAGACGCTGCGGGCGCATTCGTTCGGCAAGCGGGCCCGTACGCGGTACTCCAGATCCCCTGGCAGCCTGGGGCTGCCCGGAAGGCGCGGGTGGATCAGAAAACAGGGTGGGCTCGGTCATGATCTGTCTTTAATTTCAGGCACCTAGTAAGTCAAATCCCGAAGTACTTGATGAATAAAGTCGGAGATGGTATGACGCCACGCATAGCAAACTAATTGGAGTTATCTCGCATGTTTCTGAAGATCCTCATGGGGTTTCTGTTCTTGATCATTGTCGCAGCCGAGACGTTTGCCGCTGGCCCCGCGCCGCTGTCGATCGAACGCTTTGTCGCCGTGGTCGCCAAAAAGACCGGGCTAACCGCGAATGAAGTCCGCGAAAGGGCCATCGAAGTACTGCGCGAAAACGGAAACTTCTCCAATGAAGACCTGGCACGTATCGGCCGGCACGCTGAAGCCAGCTTTGACTCTGCAAAGGCCAATCAGATGATTCGTCTTTTGCAAGAAAACGCAAAATTTCGGATCCTCACCGGCCTGGAGTCCCTTCGTATCGACGCGATTCAAAATGATGCCGGCAAAGCCTTTGATCAGCTTTCGGACCAGGACGCGATCAAAGCGCTGAGAAGGGCCTCCAATGGCCTTGAAGCCGCCTTGCTGAAAAGTCAGCTGACGAAGAATCTGATTGAAGCTTATACCTCAAAGGTTGACCACGGCAAAGACGTTGTGGATTCGACGCTTCAGCTTAAACGACTAAAGAGCGAACTGCTTGCGGTTACAAGTGAGCTCTATTTCGCGACCACGAAGTTTCTGACCCTGCGAGGCATTCCCTTTCGCGTCTTGATTTCGGATGGCACCCCCACTTTGGAAATCAACGTACTTTCTGCTTCTTCCAGGGTGCAGCAGGAAATAGAATCTGAAATTTATCATGCCATCGCGCCCGGCCAGATCATTCGGCGTCCCGCCGTCATGATCGAAATCGCCAATATGCGCGAAGACAGTGTATACGACGCGACCCGGTCAACATTGTTTATCGGTAGTGGTTCTTTGCACCGCATTAAGTAGTATTAGGAATTGACGAAGACAGGGTAGGAACATACTTACACAGTGAATGCCTCGTCACATCAAAACTGTTGGAATCGTCGTTAAGCACAACGTGCCTGAAGCGAAGAAGCTCGCCCGGAAAGCGGGCGCCTTTCTCGAGAAGAAGGGCAAGCGTGTGCTGTTCGACTCCGAGCAAAGCAAAGATGAAATAGTCAGCAAGGCCGATCTGATGCTCGTGCTTGGGGGCGACGGAACCTTTCTAACGGTTGCCCGGCGCATGGTAAACCAAAGTG
>JBBRLF010000324.1:0-5726 GCA_038231515.1 candidate division WWE3 bacterium | reverse complement strand
CAAGGGCGACTACCTGGCCATCGTCACGCTGGGCTTTGGCGAAATTATCCGGGTGCTCATTCTCAATATCGACGCTGTGGGTGGTGCGCGCGGAATGTCGCCCAAGGCGCTGACCAGCTTTGGCTGGGTTTACGCCGTGGCGTTCATCTGCATTTTGAGCGTCAAGCGCCTCATGGCCAGCCCGCATGGTCGCGCGCTGCTTGCCGTGCGCGAGGACGAAATTGCCGCCGAGGCCATGGGCGTGAACACGACCCGTTATAAGGTTACCGCCTTCGTGATCGGTGCGTTTTTCGCTGGTGTGGCCGGGGGTTTGTACGCACACTTCCTGACTTTCATCAGCCCTCAGGCTTTTGACTTCAACAGAAGCTTTGAGATCATCATCATGGTCGTGCTGGGCGGCATGGGCTCCACGACTGGCGCTATCGTGGCCGCGCTATTCCTCACCGGACTTCGCGAGCTGCTGCGGCCCCTGCAAGAGATTACGAAGCTTGATTTTCGCATGGTGATCTACTCGCTCATGCTGATCATACTGATGCTCACGCGTCCGAACGGTTTGTTTGGCACCAAGGAGCTGGTGGACTTCTGGATCTTCCGGCGCTTCAAGCGCAATCCGCTGAAGCTGGCCGATCTGGATGAACCCACACCTTCGCCGGGCGGTAGCCATGCCGGCTGACGTCGTACTGAGCGCCACCAATCTTACGATGCGATTTGGCGGCATCAAGGCCGTGTCACAGCTCGATTTCGAGCTTCATCGTGGCAGCATCACGGCGTTGATTGGGCCGAATGGCGCGGGCAAGACCACGGTTTTCAATATGCTGACAGGTGTGTATCTGCCCACCGAAGGCCAGATCTTATCCGAGGGCGGCTCGATTACGGGGCTGCGTCCCTATCAAATCGCCGCCAAAGGCATTGCGCGCACGTTTCAAAACATTCGGCTGTTCAAGGATCTGACCGTGCTGGATAACGTCAGGGTTGCCTGCGATATCCGTAAAACCCATGGTCTTTTGACCAGCGTGGTGCAAGTGCCCAGCTTTCGCGAGTCAGAAGAACGTGTGGTGCACAAGGCGCTCGATCTGTTGAAAATTTTTGACCTCGATTCCCGCGCCGGCGACCTGGCTCGCAATCTTCCCTATGGGGCCCAGCGCCGCCTGGAGATTGCCCGCGCGCTGGCCACGGGCGCCCGCCTTTTGCTTTTGGATGAGCCCGCCGCCGGCATGAACAATCAGGAAACGCGCGATCTGATGAATACGATTCAGCGCATCCAGCGTGAGTTCGGGCTGACAATTTTTCTCATCGAGCACGACATGAAGCTTGTGATGGGAATCAGCGAAAGAATTATCGTTCTCGACTATGGCACCAAGATCGCCGACGGGCTGCCCACTGAGATTCAAAAAAACCCGCGCGTGATCGAGGCCTACCTGGGCAAAGCCAAAGACAAGGCCAAGCCGGCAAGTAAGGTGGACGCATGACCGCACCCGCAGCCAAAATGCTCGAATTTCGCGACGTCAGCGTGCACTACGGCGCCATCCATGCGCTCAAAGGCATTTCTTTTACCGTCGAGACCGGCAAGATTGTCACGCTCATTGGCGCCAATGGCGCGGGCAAGAGCACCACCTTGCGCGCGATATCGGGACTGCTCGCACTCAGCCAGGGCGAGGTGCTTTTCGAAGGCCAGTCCATCGGCGGCCGGCGCACCGATCATATCGTGGCCCTGGGCATCAGCCAGGCCCCCGAAGGCCGCGGAATTTTCGCCAATATGACGGTCGAGGAAAACTTGGAGCTTGGCGCGTATCTTCGCAAGGACAAAGAAGAAGTCAAAAAAGACATGGAGCATATGTTTGAGCTCTTTCCGCGCGTCAAAGAGCGTTTGTGGCAGAATGCCGGCACGCTCTCGGGTGGCGAGCAGCAGATGCTGGCCATTGCACGCGCGCTGATGTCGCGGCCCAAGCTGCTGCTGCTGGATGAACCTTCATTAGGGTTGGCGCCGCAAGTCATCGAAAAGATTTTTGAAACGATCGTAAAAGTGAACCAGGAAGGGACAACCGTGCTGCTCGTCGAGCAAAACGCGTTGCTGGCGCTGGAAGTGGCGCATTACGCTTTGGTATTGGAAACGGGTAAAATCGCAATGCAGGGCTTGAGCGCGGATCTTTTGCACTCAGAAGACATCCGCAAAGCCTATTTAGGGGAATAAAATGAAGATATTTATCGATTCGGCCTCCTTGGATGAGATTAAGAAAGCTTCGGCAATGGGTCTGGTTGATGGGGTCACTACGAATCCATCTTTAGTCGCTAAGCAGGGGGTTGATTTTAAGGATCTACTGCGCCGGATATGCGAAGTTGTAAATGGCCCCATCAGCGCCGAGGTTGTTTCGACCGACTCTGCCGGCATGCTTAAAGAAGGCCGTGAGCTCGTCAAGATTCACTCCAACATCGTGGTAAAGGTTCCCCTCACTCCCGACGGGCTTGTTGCAACCAAGACCTTTACCGGCGAAGGCATTCGCACCAATGTCACCCTTTGCTTTAGCGCCGTTCAGGCCATGCTGGCCGCGAAGGCCGGCGCCAGCTTCATCTCGCCTTTCGTGGGACGTTTAGACGACATCTCGCAAGATGGGATGGGTCTCATTAGCGATATCCGCCAGATCTATGACAACTATGGGTTTGCCACCGAAATTCTGGTCGCCAGCATTCGCCATCCGATCCATGTACTTCAGGCTGCCAAAATTGGGGCGGACTGCAGTACAATGCCTTATAAGGTCATCGAACAGCTGACCAAACATCCGTTAACTGAGAGTGGTCTGCAGACCTTTCTCAAGGATTGGGAGAACGCCAAAAAGTGACATTTCCGACATTTCAAAGACATGGAAGTCTTTTAAGTATTGTCGCCCTTGCATTCCTACTCTGCCCTGCCACAACGGGGCTTGCCGCTTCGCCAAAGGCCAAGCCCGCCTCGCCACTCTCTGATGAGCTTGAGCTGCCGCCTTCGGTTATGGAGCCGGAATCCCCGCTGAGTCCGGTGGAGCCAGAAATGGCGCCCGCAGCCGAAGTGCCGCTCACCGTGCCGCAGGAATCCAATAAAAAGCCGGCCGACTCAAGCGAAGTGGACGACGTCTTGGAAAATCCCACGCGCTCCATAGATGAATACGAGCGGGTACGCAAAGACCGGCTGCACCAGACCACCATCACGAGCTCCAGCTTCAATCTAACACTGGCACCAGCCGCTTTTGGCAAGATCGACCTGCGCGCCCCGACCAAGGGTGGAGCCGATCAGATCAACCCAGGACTACTGGGCATCATGCTTGGGTACGACCTCGCCGTCTTTAGGCACGCCGGTATTGCCATGGTTGGCCTCGAAGGGGGCATCTACGCCAGCACCCAAAACGACCCCTATAGCGGCCTGATGTTCGGCTTCATGTCGCTGCGGCCCAATGTAAGATACGAGGCCGCCTTTCTGCCCAAGCAATGGGTTGTGCCCACGATAGGCGCAGGTCTGGAGCTGCTGCGCTACGCCTACACTTTCCAAAATGCGCACGTCGGGGGCTTCAAAACCATGCCTCGCATCGACATCGGAGCACTCTTCTTCTTGAACATCCTGGAGCCCAACTCGGCCGCCGATATGGACGCCAACTGGGGTATCCGCAAGACCTACCTGGCGGCGTACTATTCCGTCTCCAATGACACGAGCAAGCGCGACTTCAACATGTCTGAGAATACGTGGAGAGTAGGCTTTCGGTTTGAACATTAAAAAGGCTTGACTGTAATGGTCTGGGGTTTTAAAAATCCAACTTCATTCAGGCTTATTGGTAATGCGGTCGTGGTGGAATTGGTAGACACGTACGTTTGAGGGGCGTATGTCGAAAGACGTGAGAGTTCGAGTCTCTCCGACCGCACCAACTAGTCGAGGCCTGACAAGGCCAGATCTATAATGCCCCCGGCCCCTTTCCCATAGCCATTCTCCCCCGTTTTTGCCATGAAGAGCCATGTTAAAAGCAGCTCTCCTCACCCTTATCCTAAGCGCGGCCCTGAGCCCCACCGCTCACTGCGACGAATTTCCAGACTGGTACGGCACCTTCACCGTCGACCAGGAGTTCCACACCAGCTCTACCGAGGTCTATAAAAAGGGCGATGCCTATTACCCAGGCGTCCGCACGATCACCCACGACAAGACCTGGTCCGGCACCATCGTCTATCTGCCCGGTAAGCGCCGCATCACCACGGGCAGCTTTTACGAGCACGATCTCGATCTGCGCAAATCCTCGTACCAAACCACGTGCACGATGGGCAACGGCGCCGAATACCACGACTACGAAACTCACGAAAAAACAATTTCCAACGACACTCCCACGGAATCCAAAGCAACGTTTGGGGTCTACATCGGCGACGATGGAAAGTACGGTGTTCATACGACCTGGAATATTCGCGGCACCAAAACGAGCGAGGCCGACTATACCATGCGCGAAATGTTCGAGGGCTGCCGCAAGCCACCGGTGTTGAATCGCACTGAACACCGCCACAGCTCCACCGGCACTGACTCCGGCGTCACCCTCGACGCCAAGGACAACGCCGGCACCTTGCCGCCGCAAGTGCTCGAAGGCCAACGCGACGTTCCGGAAAAAGACGGTTTAATCCTTAAATTCTCCTGGAAACTCACTCGCGCGGTTCCAAAAATTGTGGCGATCATCAAGGCGCCCGGCTTTTTCAAACGCGGTGACACCGTCACGCTCGATGCGTCGGGCTCGTATGGCGACATCACGGAGTACAGCTGGCGTTTTGATCTGGGCGAGAACTGCGCGCCTGCCATGCCAGCAAATCCAATGTTAGAGCTCAAAGGCCCCAAGCACAGCTTTCGGGCACTCTGCGATTTTCGTGCGCACCTGACCATCAAAGACTCGACCGGCGCGGGCGACCACGCGACGGCGGCGCTCAAAGTGCAGGCCCGCGACGGCGAAGAGTGGAAAGCTCATTTTCGCCACCAGGCAGGAAAGCCGCTGGCCCAGCGGCTGCTTTCGATGCAGCTGCTCTTCGGTGTCAACCGCTGCGCAAATACGATGCATGGCGACGACGCGGATGCCAACGACCACCTGATCCACTCCGACAGCAAAAATCTCACCACCTGGCTGGGTAGCGGCTACGAAGTCGAACAGCTTGGTGAAGACAATGGGCCGTTCAGCGGGCTTTGGTTTGTTTCGAGCCAGAAACTTGAAATCAACCGTGACGAACGCGTCAGCGCGAGTCTGACGACCGGCGAAGTCCATGCGCTCAACGTGCAAAACAATAACGCAAGCGCCGTGCAGGCTCTGGCCGCACAGGTCAAGCAGCACGAAGAAATACACAGCGCCCTGGTCTCTGAGGCGTTCAGCGCGCTGGGCGACGAGGGCAACCCCGGACATACCGTCGAGGCCGTGCTGGCCTCAACTCAAGACGTGCTTCAAACCTTTGCCGACATGAAAGTGCGCGAGGCCGAAACTGTTTTGCGCGAAGCCAACGCTGAAGACAAGGTTAAAGCACGCATGCAAGGGCAAGCGGCGCTCAGAGGTCCGGTCAGCATCTGGGTTCCGACTTACAACGGCCCGGCCGTGAAAAAAGATCTCGGGCCGCTCTGGTCTATTGGAGAATAGGCTTCGAGCGGGCGCGGAATCTCCAGCCTACGGCTTCGGCTCCAGCACGACGTAGCCAAGCGTCCGAAGAACACCTTCACGCTTCTGCTTTGGCGCCAAAACCCGTAAAAT
>JBBRLF010000323.1:0-5729 GCA_038231515.1 candidate division WWE3 bacterium | reverse complement strand
GTAATTCCCTCGGTACTGAACGCAGCCAGGCAGTTTGACGTATTGACTTTGAGGTCCATCGTCCGCCCGCGCCGCTCGGCGATGGGCTTGACGCCGGTAATGGCGGCCTCGAGCACCGTGATGAAATCCTTTGGACGCTCGTCAAAGGAGTAAAAGCCCGACTCCATCTTGGCGTGATTCAAAATATTTTGAATCATCGTCTCGAGGCGTTTCATCGACTGATTACAAACTTCAATGGTTCGGGTAGTGACATGCGAAGGCAGCGCCGGCTGTTTTTCAGCCAGAAAGTTCAGCCCCTCCTTAAGCGACGTCAACGGTGTGCGTAGCTCATGCGACACGGTTGAAAGAAAGTCGCCCTTCATGCTGTCGAGCTCTTCGAGCTTTGCGGCCATCGCATTGAACTCAGAGCGCAGGTCGTTGAGCTCGGCAAAGCCCCGGAATTTCTTGATGCGATACGAAAGCTCGCCTTCGCGGATACGCCGGGCCGCGTGCTTGATGCTTTCCAGCGGCTTAAGCAGCGCATAGTACAGCAGCACGCCCAGCCACGTCGTCACGCCGATCGCGAACAGAAAGGTGACGAAGATCACCTTATCCAGATCCTTGGCAACGATGCGCAGGCTTTCCGCATGCTCTGCTCTGGCGTTTTGCAGCAGCTGCTCGAGCTCATGAAGTACCTGCGAAAAGGCGGGCAGCGCCCGACCACCCATCGCGCTTTCGCTTCGGCGCACGTTAATCAGCCGTTCGATCGCCTCGGCCACCGTGGAGTCGCCAACGTTGCTCGACCGCAAATGTTCCAAGGCGTCAAAAACCACCTTGCGTTCGCGGCGCGCCTGCGCCTCATAGGCGGCATCGCCCGTGACGCGCGACTTTGCCGAGGCCCGCAGCTCTTCTGCCCGTGCCGTCTCAACCTGACGCAGAATGGCTGTTGCTTTGAAGTTCGAACCCAGCAGCTCGTCTGCTTCGATGGCATGTCGTTTAGCCTCGCTCAAGGCGAAGGCCCCCAGAAATACGATCAGAAACAAAAGCACTCCAAGCACCAGATAGGCTTGAGTTCTCAACCTCCACCATGAGGTCATTCGCAATCCTCCTTGCTGACAGATTAGTAAGACTACCAACACTAATAATTCGTGACTACCAATTCGTGTCTAAAAAACTCTCCGAGACCCGCCAAGCGAGCGGCGATGCGGATAAATTTCCTACACCGTCCTGTAGCGAACAACCTTCACAAAGCCGATATTTTCGACTGCTCGCTCTGGCCCGGTGCATGCATTAACAAGAAACACACACCAACTACCAAGGAGGATTTTTGAAAACCAGCTTCAGAAAAACCAATAGCCGCTGCAGCTCGTGCGAGCGCCCTGCGTGGCGCAGGCACGGAAACTTTTACGGCAGGAGCCGCAACTTCGTCTGCTCGCAATGCCTTTCAGACGTGCTCTTTGAACGAAACGAGGTGCGCTCAGTATGCTGATTAAAACTTTAACGGATGTGACCACAGAAAAAGAAAAGAGAAGTCTTACCGATGTACGCTGGGGAAAGGTTTCAGATCAAGGGGCCCCCGGTTTTTCACAACGCGGCCTCATTACAGGAATCTGGCGCCTGGGCTGCCAGCTGACGACACGCCACAATCTGCGCGCCGGCGACAATATCTGGATTCGCGCAAAAGATGACCTGGGTCAGCTGGTACTTTCGCTTGTTGGCACCGTGACGTGGAACGAAAACTCATTTCGTCTGGATGGCTATCGTTGTGAGGTCAGGTTTCGAGAGCTGGCCGAAGCTCAGTAAAGGGGGCCGGGCGTTGATTTTGCAAATGCCCGGCTATGGCAACTCTTCGCATTTTGCTGCTGGCGAGCGGAATCTTTCTACTGGCGGGTCTAAGCAAGTGTCCCCGGCACTCGCCAGCAACGACGGCACGCACCGCGCCCTTGCCGCAGCCTGGTCTGGATGAGGCGGAGTATCAGCTGGCCTGTCCGGGCGGGACCGCGTTAAACGGCGCAGCGGGAAATGTTAACGTCGTAAAATCAATCGCCCTCAATGCATTTTGCACGTCCTTGCCCGGTACGTTGCCCCCGGCCACCGGCCCTGGATCACAAGACCCGCGTTACCATGTGGCCACGGGGGCCTTCGTGGGGCCGCTTAAAATCACGCCAAATTGCCTGGGCCGCGTTCTGACCATAGAGTCGCCCGAGGCCGTTTCGGTCGTGGCGTCGTTTGCCGCCGATGGCACGTTCATTATTCCAAACATAACCGTGCAGGTTCCGCTGGCCGATGACAAATTAAACTCGCCGGGCAGCTGCCTGGCTACGCTGCTTGCGAATCTGCGTGGCACCGTAACCTGTCCGGCCGTACCCATGGGCAGTGCTCCGACCATTTACCAGAATGCCGTCATCGCGCTTACCGTCGACTGGGGCTATCTTTCAACGAGCGTCATGGCACCCATTCCTTCACAGCCCGCGCCGGCCAATGGCGGGCAACGACTCTGCTCGATCACCAGCACCTGCACGACGTCACAGTTTGTTTCACTTTCGTGTGGCCGTTAGCGGCGCCGTTTGCAAGACGTCCCCACTACGCTTTGGCGACAGATTCCCACTTCGTGGTACTTTGCAGCAATTTAGGATGACTCACGAGTAAATGCCAAACTACCGCACAAAAGCCCTCAGTATGGGGCGTAATGCGCTCGGCATTCACGGTTGGAATGAGTACGCAGGCATCAGAAACAGTCTTGGTATAGCCGCCGTCACGCCCGACGATGCCAAAGATTGAGGCTTTAACTTCTTTGGCCACCTTAAGCCCATTGACGAGACTGACCGACACATTCTTTTCGACACTGCCACCGCCGACGGAAAAAACCAGTACGCCATCCTTCGCGTTGATTCGCGACCCCTTCAGCCAAGCCGAAAAAACGGTATCCCAGCCTTCGTCATTTACACGAGCCGTCAGCTCAGAAACATTATCGGTGGGGGCATAAGCTTCAAAGCCGCAGATTTTGCGAAAGTCGTTAACGGCATGCCCCGCATGTCCGGCCGAGCCGCCCACGCCCAGAATAAAAAGACGGCCACCGCGCTCACGCACTGAAGCCAGCCCCGTGGCCAGTGCCTCGATCGAGGCCTCATCGATCGCCTTTAACAGCTGAACACTTTCTTCGAGAAATACTTTTGTAAAGCTCATATCAGAGTTTAAATCCCGCTTTGGTTGCGTCGTTATAAAACATTTTTACGGTATCCAGCGAGTACTCTCCCAGATCCTTGTTCCGCAGCGCGAGCTTCTTGAGCAGCTCTTCGGTCACGGTGATCACGTGACAGCCACACTCATCGGCTTGATAAATATTGAGAACTTCCCGCGGGCTGGCCCAAAGTACCTTGGCCTTGGGCAGCTCGCGATACCGTTCAACCGCGCGGCGCATGATCGGTACCGGGTCCACTCCCGTGTCGGCAATTCTGCCCGCAAAAATCGACACAATCACGTCGTCCTCAGGCTTCATCAATTCCCGAAGTCCATCAATCTGACTCTCAGTCAGGATGGCCGTGACATTCAGTTTCAAACCCTTGTCCAGCAGGCGGCGAATTAATGGCAGCGCCGTTGCGCCTTTGGTATTGGTGATGGGAATTTTGATGTAAACATTTTCGCCCCACGAACCAATGGTTTGCGCCTGGCGCTCCATCTCGGAAAAATCGTCGGCAAAAACCTCAAAGGAAATAGGCAGGTCTTTGATCTCAGCCAGAATTGTTTTTGCAAAAGCACTATAGTCGGTAATGCCCGCCTTGGCCATGAGCGTCGGATTCGTCGTAAAACCACGCGGCACGCCGCTGCGATATTGTTTCAGCATGTCGGCCGCCACGGCTCCATCAGCATAGATTGCAATCGTCAATGGCTTTACGGGTTTCATTGATCGTACCTCGCATCCATCTAAGCATATTTCCGGGGAATCTTCACATGTCTTTCAAGTCGAGGCGTGCTAATTCTGCACTATGGCCTTACTCGAATTATCGCTCCTGATCCCTACCTATAATGAAGAGGACATCATCGAGGAAACGCTGCGCAAAATTGCGGCGGCACTGGGCACCACTCTAGCCAAGAAGACTGAAGTATTGGTGGTCGACGATGGCACCGACGGACTCGTCAAGGTCGTCAACAAGGTAAAAGCCTCAACCGGCTTTCGTTCGGTAGAGGTGCTGCGCAACTCCCCGCCGCTGGGCAAGGGGCGTTCACTGGCCAGGGGGTTTGAGCGTGCCCGAGGTGCGGTCGTCGGATTTTTGGATGCCGATCTTTCCACGCCGCCTTCGTACATTCTTACGGCCTTCGACAAGATCAGCACCGACCAGACTGATGTCTTCATCGGATCGCGCCGGCATGTCGACTCCCAGGTGACTCGCCAGCAATCGGCGCTCAAAGACCTGCTGGGTAATGCCCTAAGCCACATGACAAGCGCTTTCATCTTTAGCGGTGGCACCAAATATCGCGACACCCAGTGCGGCTTCAAGTTTTTCAAGAATGCGCAGGCCAAAACTCTTTATCACGATCTGGTGGCTGGCGACGGGCTTACCGATGTCGAGATTTTACTGCGCGCGAACGTCTTGAAGTTACGCGTCACCGAGCTGGGCGTGGTGTGGAATGACGTGCGCGAAAGCAAACGCTCCCTGCGGCGTATCCTGTGGGGCGAGCTCAAATCCATGAGCGCCATTCTGTTGCACTACAAGCTCTTTGCCGGTGACCAGGCCAAAAAACTCAAGGCCCGCCACCAGGCCAGCCACCAGAGCTGAACGAAAAAGACAAAGCAGGGCAAGACCCACATCATGCTGATGCGTGAGTCGTCGTTAGCCGCGATGAACATCTGCACTAAAAAGCCATAAGTCGCACTCGCACCCGTGTCGAGCAGGGGCCTTAAATCCGGCTTTACGCCGTGCCCCAGCCCCAGCGCCAAAACTGCGCCAAACACGCAAGTCGTGAGCAGAATACCCAGCGACCCAAAGCCCCACGGAATACCGGCCTTCATGTCAATTGCGCCGAAGTTCTGGTTCCAGCTCGAATAGTAAACAAGGCTGCACATCTTGCGGACGTAAAGCCCGGCAAAGGTGAAAAAGTGCGGTACCAAAAGATGATCAAAGAGCTCGGCACCGTCTTTGGCCTCAACGGGTATACCATTGTAATTCTCAGGCGTACGAACCCAGAGTTTTTGATAAACCGCATAAGTCTTCTGTACGTTTGGCGGCAGAGCCGCGACTTCGGTGGGTGTCAAGCGAGGGAAGACGTGCACCAGTGTTATCGCCTTATTCAAGAGCATGGGTACTCTACCACTATTGTGAAAGACGACCTCGCCCAGCAGCAGCGTAAATACCAGCAAGCCAATCAGGCTCAGGCCCACACGCTTACGCTCGATTCGGCTAAACCGAGGTACCCCTAGCCAGCACAAGCCCACGGCGAGCACACAGATTTCAGAAACACTATAAGCCTTGAAAGCGGGCTTCAGAATGCTGAGCAAGAGCAGCTGAGCGGCAACCCACAGTGCTGCAACCTCGTAGCGCCGCTGGCTTACCCGAAGTGCCGCCAGCAGACCCAGTACCCAGGCCAGCATAAAAAAGCCCGCCATCGGACTTTCGCTCATTAAAAAATTTTCGTAAGACACCACAGTCGAGTAGCTGCAAAGCAAAAGGTAGCCCGCCGCAAGCCCCACTCCCATAACAGGTGGCAATACCGCAAGCGCAACCACCGCCGCCGCGCGATTGAAAACCACC
>JBBRLF010000322.1:0-5730 GCA_038231515.1 candidate division WWE3 bacterium | reverse complement strand
CAGTGCGCTGCTGAATCCATTCATCAGAGGTGTCGACGCCATATGTTTTCACCAGGTCGTCATTAGTGACAACTCGTGGTGGAACGTAATAGCCAACTCCGAGAATTTTGCTTCGCAGGCTAGACATCAAGGTTTCTCACTCGTAACGCATTTTCTTCGATGAACTGGCGGCGCGGCTCAACCTGGTCGCCCATGAGAACCGAGAAGATGCTGTCTGCTTCGACCGCATCTTCGATGTTTACTTTTAGAAACGTGCGGCGCGTGGGGTCCATGGTGGTTTCCCAGAGCTGCTCGGGGTTCATCTCGCCCAAGCCCTTATAGCGCTGGATATAGTTTCCACGCTTGGAGGCCTCGAGAACCTTCACGGCCAGCGTTTCGACGTCGCGAGCGGCTTCTGGGTCGCCGTCGGCGCCCTGAGCAACCGTGAAAGGGCCTGCGCCCAAAACATTCATGGCGAGCGAGATCTTCTGCAGCTCTTCATATTCGGTCGACGAAAGGAATTCGTTATTGAGCACCATGAAATAGCGGGTGCTGTTTTTCGTTATTTCGACCTTCACCTGCTCACAGTTGTGCGCTTCGTCCTTCTGATACTCGAAAACCACCTTGGTGATCTCAATGTTATTGTCGCGCGATGTCTTTTCGACCCGCTCGAGAATTTTACGCAGCTTGGCGCCATCCGAAAGGGATTCGATCGAAAGATTAGCGGCAATAACCTGTCTGAGCACCGTGGACTCATAGCGCTTGGCCATCTTATCGATGGCCTTCTTAAACTTGAGGCCATTCTTGATGCTCGACACGAGCTGAGACTGCGGAATTACCGCCGTTGCGCTCTTTACAACCAGGCCTTCCAGCCCGGCCGTCAGCAAGTAGTCGTTCAGCTCGCTTTCGTTCTTGAGATAGCGTTCTTTACTGCCCTTTTTCACTTTATACAGCGGTGGCTGAGCAATGTAGAGGTAACCGCGTTCCACGATAAGTGGCATCATGCGGTAGAAAAACGTGAGCAACAGGGTTCGAATATGGCTGCCGTCGACGTCGGCATCCGTCATGATCACCACTTTATGATAACGAAGCTTGGCGATATCGAAATCGTCCTTGCCGATACCTGCGCCCAGCGCCTTGATAAGGATCTTGATTTCTTCAAACGCGAGCATCTTGTCGAAGCGCGCTTTTTCAACATTCAGGATCTTGCCCTTGAGAGGAAGAATGGCCTGGTTTTTACGATCGCGGCCCTGCTTGGCCGAGCCGCCGGCGCTGTCCCCTTCGACCAGGAAGAGCTCGCAAAGGGCGGGATCCTTTTCCTGACAGTCGGCCATCTTTCCGGGCAGTCCGCCAAAGTCGAGGGCGGTCTTGCGGCGAGTGAGGTCTCGGGCTTTTCTTGCCGCGATGCGGGCGGTGGCCGAGTCGATGGATTTTTGAATGACCTTTTTCGCCACATGGGGCGTGAGCTCGAAAAAAGCGCTCAGCTTTTCATTGATGATCGAGGAAACAAAGCCTTCGACTTCGCTGTTGCCGAGCTTGGTTTTCGTCTGGCCTTCAAATTGTGGCTCTGGAATTTTGACGCTGATTACTGCGGCCAGGCCTTCGCGGATATCTTCGCCCTGTAAACCCTCTTTGAGGTCTTTGAGCATGCCATTGGCTTCGGCGTACTTGTTCACAACGCGGGTAAGCGCGGTTTTCAGCCCGGAAACGTGGGTTCCGCCTTCGATGGTATTGATATTATTGACGTATGACGAGATGGTTTCGCTGTAGCCGTCGTTCCACTGCATGGCCAGCTCGACGTGCACCAAGTTTTTTTCCTGGCTGAAATACACAACCTTGTCGTGGAGCTTTTCTTTGCTCTTGTTCATGTATTCGACGAAGCTGACAATCCCGCCTTCAAAGCAGAAAATATGCTTCTTCTCGGTACGCTCGTCGTTGAACTCGATGTTCAAGCCGCGATTCAAAAAGGCCAGTTCTCTCAGTCGGCCGGCCAGGGTGTCGTGATTGAACTCCAACACTTCAAAAATTTCAGGGTCCGGCTTGAAGGTAATGGTCGTGCCACGCCCCTCGGCGACGCCAGTCTGCTTCATGGGACCAACTGGTCCACCCTGTTTATAAGTCTGCTGATAAACTTTGCCCTCGCGCAAGACTTCCACTTTAAGGGTTTCGCTCAGCGCGTTCACTACCGATACGCCTACGCCGTGCAAGCCGCCCGATACCTTGTAAGCGCCGCCCTCTTCGTTGAATTTGCCGCCAGCGTGCAGCTTTGTCAGCACAACCTCAGCAGCCGAGATACCCGATGAATGCATGTCTACGGGAATGCCGCGGCCGTCGTCTTTAACGGTTACCGAGTTGTCGGCGTGCACCACCACGGAGATATTTTTACAGTAGTTGGCCATGGCTTCATCCACACTGTTATCCACAACTTCATAAACCATGTGATGAAGGCCGCGCGCGCCGGTGTCGCCGATATACATGCCGGGGCGCTTGCGAACAGCCTCAAGTCCTTCCAGGACCTTGATCTTATCCGCGTTGTAATTACTGACATCCGTCCGTGAAGTTGTATCCATTAGCAATTGTCTCCGAAGAAGAGATCTTCCCTTCTCTAACTACAAACGTCTTTCCGATTTGAAGCTCTTCTGTCGTACTTAAAAATACCTGGGAGTCGCTCTCCGCCAAATAATCCAACAAGAACTTCCGGCGTCTTGCATCGAGTTCTGAAGAGAAGTCATCGATGAGCAAAATCGGACTTAAACCCTGATAAGTTTTATAAATTTCGACCTCAGTCAGCCGTAATGCCAAAACGAGCGATCGAACTTCACCTTGCGAAGCAAACGCCCGTGCAAGGTGCCCACCCAGCGTCATCTCGAGATCATCTCGATGTGGGCCCACCGTGGTGGTGCCCAAGACTCTTTCTTTGGCGCTGGAGGAGTCTAACTTTTTCCTTAAAAGCTGAGCTATAAGTTCTAATGAAGACTGGCGCTGTTGTCCATAGGGAACTTCAGCAAAAATATCTGAGATATATCGAATATTTATCTCAGTATTTTCGTGTGAAATTTCCCGATAATATTTGCCGATTCTATCCACAGTTTTATCCACACTGTGGATACGATTGTGGATCATTTTTGCGCCCCAGCTGCAAAGCTCCTCGGTCCAAACCTCAAAGTCGTCCGGAAGCCGGCTAACCCGCCCATCCGCAATCATCTTGAGTTGGCGATTTCGTTGTTCAAGCACCTTTTGGTAGCGGGCGGCGATATCGGAATGGCCTGGGTCAAAGGTTTGAGAGATCTTGTCACACCAGATACGGCGGTTCTCTGGTGCCCCGCGTATAATGTCTAGATCGGTAGGGCTGAAGCTTACGGCGGAAATTTTTCCGACGTACTCGCTGAGGTACTTGCACGTTTTGCCATTAAACGTAGCCTGCTTGCGATTAGACCAGATCTTAACCGCCAGCTGGGCCCTGAGGTCACGATTTCTTACCATCGCCGTCACGGCGCTTTCGGACTCATCAAAACGGGTAAGCTCGGAGTTTTTTGCATTGCGAAAACTGCGAAGGAACGCGATTAGACCTATCGCCTCGAGAATGCTGGTCTTCCCCTGACCGTTTAGTCCTACAATCACATTAAAGCGTGGATCGGGATGAAACTCAGCGTTGTCGTAGCATCTGAAATTGTAGAGCCTTAACTGCTCAAGAATCACGATTACTAGATTCGCATTGGCATTACGATATACGTATAGTCGCTTCGGCCAACCGGACGCAGCAAGCCCGGGCTGAGCTTGTCATTGATATCGAACGTCACTTTTTCGCTATCGAGTATGGACAGACATTCGATGATATACCGGGCGTTAAAACCGATTTCCACCGGCTCGTCCTTATATTCAGCATCAAGCTCTGCTTTAGCGTCGCCAAGGTCAGGATTGCTCGAGGTAATGATTATTTCGTTCTCGCGAAGCGACATCTTCACGCCACGGCTTTTCTCGTTGGCCAGCAGAGATACCGATCGCAGGCTTCCAAGAAGCTCTTCGCGATCAACAGTTACCCGCTTGTCGTTCTTTTTGGGGATAACTTGTTCATAATCCGGGTAATCGCCTTCGATCAAACGCACGAACAACAAGGTCTTGTTGTGCTTGACCAGCAAATTGCCCTTATCGAGCACGAGGGAAAAGCTTTCGGCCTTGTCATCCAGAAGACGGCGCAACTCAGCCAGGCCCTTCTTGGGAATAATAATGCCGCGCTTGAACTGATCAGACGCGTTGAGAAAAAGCTCTTTATCAATGAAGGCAAGCCGATGGCCATCGGTTGAAACCATTCTCATCAGATTGTTTTCGACGGCTTCAAAGTAAACACCGTTCAGATGATAGCGCGTTTCGTCGGTCGAAACGGCAAACAGGGTGCGATCAATCATTTCACGCGCAGCCGCTGAGTTCACACTGAGAAAGGATTTGTTTTCAAAAGAGGGAAGGGGGGGAAATTCTTCTGCGCCGAGACCAACCAGATTGAACGTGCGCTTTGCGCAGGAGATCTCGACCCAGTTGTTTTCTTTCTTCGACAACGTGACCGGCTTGTTCGGTAGCTCTTTTACGATCTCGAGAAGGTTCTTCGCTGATACAGCGACTTTCCCTTCAAGGCCCTTTTCGATTGGGATCGTGACATTGATGCCGACTTCAAGATCTGTGGCCGTCAGATATAAAGAGTCTTTGTCAGATGCGAGAAGGACGTTCGACAGGATCTGAACGGTGTTCTTTTTTTCCACCACGTTCTGGATCTTGTGAAGCGCTTCTAGGAACGTGTCTTTTCCTACCGTGAATCTCATGGGCGGCATCCCCTTCTTAAGTATTTATACATATATAAATACAGTAGTCGTAATAAGGGTGTTGATACTGTGAATAACCAGTCTAACCCCACAGAGCCATGGCGCTTTTTCCTATCCGAACCCTGTGGAAAGGACTGTGGACTTAAGTCCCCAAGCTGTGGACATCCCCTAATCCAAAGTTATTAACCACCTTATAAGCGGGATATCAACAGCAATCTGTTGACAAGAATTTCAAGATGTCCACAGCTGCGTCGCGGCATGTTTATAAGTCCAGATATCGAGCCTGATTGTCGGCCGGTCGGGGGAGTTATCCCATGCTGTTGATTATTTTCTCGATTCCATCAACGAGCGGTGGATGAGTATGCGTGTGGATTATGGGGATATCTTTCTAACTACCTGTTATTTGAGACTGTTTCATGTGGATAACCTTGTGGATAATCTGTGGATAATCGCACGAGCAGTCAGTCCTGTGGACTCTTTCCGACAGGTCTTCAACAGAGATATCATCAGACATGCAGAAATTCATAAACGTAGGGGCACGCCTGTGGAAAAGTACCGCGCATACTGTGGACCGATTAGAGGGAGTTCTGGATTTCTTCGACGTGACGACGAATTTCAGGATCTTTCTCAATATCGGAGGCGATAGACTTAACGCCGTGCAAAATAGTTGAATGGTCTTTGCCGCCAAGTAATATTCCAATCTCGGGATAGGAGCGTTGGCAGTATTTTCGAATGAGATACATCGTGATCTGTCTTGGCATCGAGACACGCCGACTTCGTTCCTTGCTTTTGATGTCAGAAACTTTGATCGAGAAATGACGTGCCACCGCATCTTGAATCGCATCTGCGGTAATCGAAGTGGAGGGCTCCTTGATGATGTTCTTCATGAGCTGCTTGGCCAGGTCCAAACTGATCTCAGAGCCCGACAGAGAGGCCT
>JBBRLF010000321.1:0-5755 GCA_038231515.1 candidate division WWE3 bacterium | reverse complement strand
TGTTCCCTTTTTAAGACGTAAGCTGGGTATAGTTTTCCAGGATTTTCAATTGCTTACTGACCGTTCTATTGAACAAAATCTGCAATTTGTTATGCGCGCCACCGGCTGGAAAGACAAACAGCTGATTGCCGAACGTACGCTTGATGTACTTGAAAAAGTCGGACTTCGTTCCAAGTTAAAAAAAATGCCGCATGAGCTTTCCGGCGGCGAACAGCAGCGTGTAGTTATTGCCCGTGCTTTGTTAAATGACCCCGAAATTATATTGGCGGATGAGCCCACCGGTAACCTGGATCCGGACACCTCCGAAGAAATTGTAATGCTGCTTAAACAAATTGGCCAGCAATCCGGCACAGCGGTTATCATCGCTACGCATGATTATCATATTATCCGCACATTCCCGTCGCGCATCATCAAATGCGAGAACGGTAAGGTGTTGGAGGATGTGACTATAGGTTAGTCAGTTTGCAGTGATTAGTTTGCAGTTTGCTTATCAAGGCCTTTTTATTTTCAAATTGCTACTGCCTTCCGGAAACTGCCAACCGACCCTGCCAACTGCAAACAATTCCGCTTTATTCAATTATTACTGACACGTTGTCGGCTTTACGCTAATGGCAGGATACTTGATTGGCACTATCAGCTATGAATTTTAATGACATGTTAAAGAAAAAAAAGAAAGACGATCCAGAGGTGCATGCCATGGACGATAATAACCAGGGGATTGAACCGGAACCAGGCCAGGAAAATGCCGAAAAGCCAGCAGCGGCACCGCAAGGCAATGGGCCGGGGGACAGTACGGTCATGCTCGATTTTGGCAAAGAAGAGAAAAAGGCGTCCTAACGCCGCTCGACGAGGGCCTCGGCTTGTTCTATGCTGGGTGCCATGAAACTGAAAACCCTTTCGTTTCTCTTGCTGCTGGCTCTGGCCGGTTCGGCGCGCGCCGATGGTGTTGTCGAGATCGCGAACCCAGCGGCCTATCGTGAGATATTGGCCCTCAGCGACGTGCATGGCATGGCGCAGCCGCTGCTGCATCTGCTTACTGGTGCCAAGGTGATCGACCGAAACGGAAATTGGGCCGCGGGCAACACGCTGCTCGTAGTGGTTGGCGACTCCATCGACAAGGGGCCCGACAGTCTGGACGTGCTGGATCTCTGGATGCGCCTCACCACTCAGGCTGCTGCCGTAAGTGGGCGCGTCGTCGTGCTGCTGGGAAATCACGAGGCTGAGTTTTTGGCGGATCCCGAAAATGATAAAAAGGCTGCGGCACTTTACGACGAGCTTCAGCGTAAACATGTCGAGCTGCGAGAGCTGACCGATAGGAAATTTCCTCGTGCGCGTTTTCTTCGAAGTCTGCCCGTGGCGGCGCGCATCGGTAAGTGGTTTTTCTGTCACGCCGGCCTTTTTCCCAAGCTTTCGTGGAAAAATTTTACGGCGCAAGCCACTGCTTTATTGAAAGCGGGCGATTATCAGAATGATTTTTTCAGCGCAGACGACTCTTTGCTCGAGGCCAAAGACTGGTGGAGCGACGACGAGATGCGCAGCGAGCTGGAAGCCCGCCTGGAAGCCCAGGGGATGACCGGCGTCGTGTTTGGCCATCAGCCGGGCGCGCTTGGTGCGAAGGGCAAGCTGGCTTCGACTGATGGCGGCAGAATCATCAAGATCGACAATGGGATGGCGCCTGAAGCCGGTGCCCATAAAGGACATCTTTTGCAGTTTCCGAATTCTGACGGGTCTGGCGCCATGCAGAAGTTCTTTTCGATTGGTGAGAGTGGAGTGCCGCAATCCGTGTCAGATGTGGTAAGACCCAAGCTATGAAACCAATCGTCGGGCTGATCATGGGTTCGCAGTCAGACTGGGACACGATGGAGCATGCGGCCAAGACGCTGGAAGCCATGGGCGTGCCGTACGAAGCCAAAGTTGTTTCCGCTCATCGCACGCCGGATTTGCTGTTTGAGTATGCTTCGACAGCGGAGTCGCGAGGAATCGAAGTGCTGATCGCCGGTGCAGGTGGCGCGGCTCATCTGCCGGGTATGGCGGCAAGCAAGACCGTACTTCCCGTATTGGGCGTGCCCGTGGAGTCCAAAGCATTGAAGGGCATGGATTCGCTGCTCTCGATCGTGCAGATGCCGCGCGGAATTCCCGTTGGAACACTGGCTCGTGGACCAGCCGGCGCGGCCAATGCGGCGCTGCTGGCGGTGGCCATGCTGGGCGCGAAGTACCCGCAGTATCGCAAAGCGCTGCATCGTTTTCGTAAGCTGCAGACTTCCACGGTACTCGAGAATCCCGACCCCAGGCACAAGCACAAGCTCAAGAGTAAGAGTAAACGTTGATGAAGATCGGTATTCTGGGCGGTGGACAGCTGGGCCAGATGCTTGTGCAGGCAGGGGCCGCGCTGGGAATGCAGTTTCGCGCGCTGGACACGACAGCCGACGCTCCTTGTGCCCGGGTGTGCGAGCTGGTCGTCGGAAGCTTTGAAGATTCGTTGGTGCTCGAAGAGTTTTTAACGGGTCTGGATGTTGCCACTTATGAGTGGGAGAATATTCCGCTGGCCACCGCGCGCGCGGGAGCCGCACGCGTGCCCGATTTTTATCCGCCAGTGGCCGCGCTTGAGGTCGTTCAAGATAGGCTTGCGCAGAAGAACTTCTTGAAAAAGCTGGGTATCGCTACCGCGCCTTTTGTAGCCGTGGGCAGCGAGGCGGAACTTGCGGCCGCGGTGCAGGCCCTTGGGTTGCCTGCCGTGCTGAAAACCCGCCGCATGGGTTACGACGGCAAAGGTCAGCTTGTTTTGAAAAATCCCGCCGAGGTTGCAGGGGCGTGGGAGCGGCTGGGCGAGGTGCCGCTGATTCTTGAAGGATTTATTCCGTTCGAGCGCGAGCTTTCGATTGTGGCCGCGCGCGGGCGCACAGGTGAGACGGCATTTTACCGGGTGGCGGCCAACGAACATCGCGACGGCATCTTGCGGGTGTCCGTGGTACCGGCGCCGGGGCTTACTCCTGCGCAGCAAGCGCAGGCCGAGCTGGCGGCAGGCCAGATCATGCAGGCCTTCTCTTATGTCGGAGTGCTGACGGTTGAGTTTTTTCAATACGGCAAGGTTTTACTCGTCAACGAGGTTGCCACGCGCGTACACAACTCGGGGCATTGGACGATGGATGGCGCAGAGACGAGTCAGTTTACGAATCATCTGCTGGCTATCGCCGGCAAGCCACTGGGTGGGACCACGCTGCGCGATCACACGGTAATGGTCAATCTCATTGGCACCATGCCGGATGCCACGCGAGTGGCGGCCGTGCGTGGCGCGCGCCTCTACGACTATGGCAAAGCGCCGCGCGCGGGCCGCAAGCTGGGCCACATCAATGCGCCGCTGGCCGCGCTGCCCGAGCTGCTCGCTTTGGTTTCATCAACGGCACCAAGCTGAAGGGTTTAAGCTCCAAACTTGTTCAACGGCTTGCCCTGGTTGTCAGCGCAGTTCGTTCTTCCAGGTTGCTGGGGTCCAGTTCGAAGGCACTCCCAAAAAGGCGAGAATCGCGGGAAATGCGGTAAAGTTCAGATTCATGATTTCGCCGTGCTCCGCCGCGGGCAGCTCGATGAAGCTGGCATTCGTGATGAGCTGCGCGAGCCGACGTTGATCTGCGAGCGGCGAAACCTGGTCGTTGGCACCGGCCAGAATCAGGGTTGGTGCACGAATACGGCGTGGCAAAGCCTCAAAATCCACTGGCTCATTCTGACAGCCGGGCGAAATTTCGCGGCAGCCCCGAGTCATGGCTTCGGCCAGGTCTTTTGGAAGAGCGGGCAGCATGCCCTGTAAAGCATCGCCGCACAGGATCGTATTGTTGATCACGTGATTTATTCCGGCGGTTTCAATGCTCAGCTCAGCCAGACCACTGGGGTTGACTTGCCCGCTGGCGATTCCTTCCACGAGTTTGAGCGCAGAGTCGAGGTCAAAGCCGGTTTTGCCCAAGTAGTTCTTGATGCCGACGATGAACTGAGGCGCATACATGCGATCGCTCCGATTGTCGGGTGCCAGCTGGACGGGCAACCCAGTCGGTAGCTTCGCGGCAATGGCGAGTTCCGCGGCATTGTAGCGTGCGATAGTTTCGGGGGGCGCATGGCCCAGCAGCGTGACCAGGTAATCGTGATAAGGGAAGAGGCTTTGGTTGCCATTGATAAAAGCGTGGCGGGCAAACTCGAAACCCAGCCCGGTTCCCGATGAAATCATGGCCAGCACGGCAGCTGGATACCTTGCCGCGTACATCTGGGCAATCAGGCCACCCCAGGAATGAGCGAGCAGGACAATGGGGCGGTTCGGCGATACCGCGCTTTGGAGCGCACGCAGGTCGGCCACGTTTTGGCTCAGGCTCGCAACCTTGCAGTCTGACGACTGGGCCAGCGTCAGATGCGACAACCCTGTTCCCCGCTGGTTGTACCAGACCAGGTTGTATTTATCCCTGAGCTTCAGAAACTGGGCGTCTTGAAAGCCATCGGCGATTCCGGGACCGCCGTTGAGGAAAACCAACCACGGTGCATTTTCGGCATTGCTGACAGCCGGAGCGATCTGGAGCCAAAGCCTCAGCTGCTCTCGTTGAAGGTAGGCGCAAGACGAGCCCGTGTTGTAACGATTGCGAATAAGAGTGACGCCATCGGGCGCGCTCAAGTTCGGCAAGCTGGGGCATTCGGCGGTGCCTTCGGCAATCATCGCGGCACTGCCAACCGTGGCCAGTGCAGGGCAGGTGAGAAGCGTTACCAGCGCGAGCAGAGAGAGGAACTTTTGCATTGGCGCACTACATCATGAAGTGTCGAAAAAGTAAATTTTTATTGTTTATAATTTGAGAGCTGCTTCGGCGAAGATCAGCCCGTGCCCGGTGACTCCAGCCGCATTTCCAGCCTAGTAGTCGCTAAGGTCGCGCTTGGGATTCAGGGCATCTCTCATGTCGAGCGTAAGCCGTTTGCGAAGAAACGGGTTGGTGATGGTGACGAGCCCCGAGCCGTCGGCATTCATGACCTCGCCCTGGGCCAGTGGCCAGGCATGAAGATCAGTTTGCTGTTTAACACCATCGATGGCGTGAATGCCCCAGGTCCATTTGTTTTTGGGCAGCGGCACGAAGACAATTTTACGGCCGTCACTCGCGACGTAGGTGTTCTCATGTTGCGCGCGCAGCTTGAGCGCTGGGTTGTTGGCCAGAATTCGGTCGCGAAACGTGGCGAATTCCAAACCGTGCAGGGGTTCGGCCGCTTCAAAAAAGCCGAAGGTGCCGCCGCCATTCTTGCAGCGTTTCGTATCGCAGGCCGCGGTGTGGATGGCGGCAAAGAAGCCATAGTGCAGTGGACATTCCTGGGCGGTAAAGTCGACGAACTGCCAGCCGGCATGGGTGCTGTCAATGCATTGTGCGGGGATGAAGTCGGGAACGGTGGGGTTGAGGCCGCAGGCAAAGCCCGGAGCCAGGCAGGTATTGATGCGCTTTTTGAGATCCGTATGCCCTTTGATCTGAATAAAGTTTGCCGCATCAAGGCCGCTGACCGTGGGCATCAGCGTAGTGGGCACGGCCCAGCCGGCGTTTTGCCACGTCCAAAAATCATTGTGCATATCGATCCAGATGCCACCGGCGGTGAGCAGAAAGCTCGTCGAGCTGGCGTAGAGCTCGGTGCCCGTATGGCGAAAACGCTGAAAGTAGCTGGTGTGCGATTTGCTAAGCACCAGATCGAGAATCAGCTCGGGCGTGCGGTATTTGCCAAGTGCTGGCCCTTGCATGCGATCGGTGCC
>JBBRLF010000320.1:0-5771 GCA_038231515.1 candidate division WWE3 bacterium | reverse complement strand
GTTGAAGTCATTCGCCACAGCCAATCTGCCCGCGATGCGCACGAGTGCACCAAGCGTGGACATCACGGCAAGCTGGATTGACGTGGGCGACACGACGACCTGGCAAAATGCTCACGACTCCGCCAAGACTGCGGGCCATGAAGTGTGGATGTACAACGGCAAGCGTCCGGCCGAGGGTTCTTTCGCAACCGAAGACGACGGTGTTGCCTTGCGCGAGCTGGCCTGGGGCCAGTACAAGAAGGGCGTCGACCGTTGGTTTGCCTGGGAGAGCACCTACTATAACGATACCCAGGGCGGTCGTGGCCAGACGGATGTGTTCAACAACGCCGAGTCGTTCGGTGGTTCAACCTCGATGAACGCGTCAACCGGCATGGTCGGCAGCAACTCAACCAACGGCGAAGGCCTGCTCATCTATCCCGGTACCGATACGGTATACCCAGCCAGCAGCTATGGCCTGGCGGGCCCTATCGCCAGCTTGCGTCTGAAGCACTGGCGCCGCGGTATCCAGGACGTGGACTATATCGCCCAAGCCATGGCGATCAATCCAACTCGTACCAATCAGATCATTCAGGCCGTGGTTCCAAAGGCGATCTGGGAAAACGGCGTGGCCGATCTGAACGACCCAACCTGGCAGCGCTGTGAGATCGGCTGGTCCATCAATCCAGACGACTGGGAAACCGCCCGCTCGCAGCTCGCTGACATTATCGAAGGACTCTAAGAACTCAAAACCGCTGTAATTCGTCTCGCCAGCCCGATTTTTGCGGCTGGCCGGGACGAATTGCATTTTTATTCCGGCAATATTACCCGGCTAGATTTTTCCATCCACCCCGCCCAAAAATGTAAAACCCCTCCATTTTTCACGTTTGACGCATAAATAATCTCTTTATTTTCAATTGTTTAAATTAATTATAAAATTTTCTTAACTTATTCCAATTTTCTGCGAAAATGACTATACGCAGTGCGTTATATAAAAAATACGCGGCGAGTCAAGTATTGGACAAAATGTCCGACAAGACTGGTACGGCATTTATCGCGCTCTGCATTACGCGCGGCAGCAGTCGTACCCACACCACGATTTTAGGAGCTGTGAATGAAGACCTCGAAACAGGTAGCGCAGAACTATGTCCTGAGTTTCCTTGGCCGTTTCAGTCTGATGTTGGCCATGTTCTTTGGAATCTCATCAGAAGCTCACGCCAGCGTGGTCACGCAATTGAATTATACGACGTCGCCCCAGTCTGTGGCGGCGGGCAAGTGCTCACCCGGCACCACTGTTCAGCGCGTCGACTACTGGCAGCAGCCCCAGGCCGTCAACAGCACCACCACTATTACTTTCTCGGGCCCCGGCGTAACGTTTTACGCTGACGCTGCCTGCACCCAGGTCATTACCAATTACGTCATCGGAATTTGGTATTATAAAAAACTTTTTTACTTTCGCTCCAACACCGTGGGCACGCCAACGATCACGACTTCATCGCCTGGCCTCATTTCAGCCACGCAAGTAGCAACCATCCTGGCTGGCGCTCCCGCGAAGCTTAATGTCGCAAGTCAGCCCTCGGCGCAGTCTGCTGCCGGTGCTGCCAACAGCATCAGCGTTTCGATTCTCGACAGCGCTGGCAATCTCGTCAAGACCAGCACTGCCCCGGTAACTCTTTCACTTGGAACGAACCCTACTGGCGCCACGCTCAACGGTACACTCACTCAGGCCGCCGTCGGCGGTATCGCAACGTTTTCGAATCTGAGCATCAATAAAGCCGGCGCGGGCTATACACTGGCTGCCTCTTCAGCTGGTTTGACCGGCGTCGCCTCGCAAGCCATTTCCGTGATTCCGGGCGCAGCCGCCAAACTTGCAATCTCAAGCCAGCCGGTCGCCACTGTTGTCGCAGGCGGCGCAATCGGCTTGAATGTTTCAGTCTATGACAGCTTTGGAAATCCAGTCACGGGTGCCGCTAACTCGGTTACCGTCGCCCTTGGCGCAAATCCATCTGGCACCTCCTTGAACGGCACACTCGCTCAGACTACCGTCGGTGGCGTCGCGACCTTTTCGAATCTGAACATTAACGCAGCAGGCACGGGTTATACAATCGTTGCTTCCGCAAAAGGCCTTGCTGGCGTAACGTCACAGGGAATCACCGTCAATGCTGGCGCGCCCTCGACTCTCGCGATTTCAACCCAACCTGTATCGACGGTCGCGGCAGGCGGCGTGATCGGCTTGTCGGTTTCTCTTTTTGACAGCTTTGGAAACGCAGCCACTGGCTCTGGAGCCTCTGTCACCGTTGCACTGGGAACGAACCCGTCCGCAAGCACGCTCAATGGCACACTCACTCAAGCAGCAGTGGCGGGCGTCGCTACTTTTTCAAATCTGAGCATCACTGGTGCTGGCGCAGGCTACACTTTGATTGCGTCTTCGAGCGGACTGTCCGGCGCAATCTCGAAATCCTTCACTGTAACCGCCGGCAGCGCCGCAAAGCTTGCGTTCACGGCGCAGCCCCCCGCGGTGGCCTCGGCTGGAAGCCTCTTCGCCCCAGCTGTTCAAGTTTCGATCTACGATACTTACGGCAACTCGGTGAACACACCAATACCCGTCACGCTGTCGATCGGAAACAATCCGAGCGTAGGTACGCTCAACGGCACGCTCACCTATACTGCAACAGGTGGCGTGTCGACTTTTTCAGACCTGAGCATCAACACGTCCGGAAGTGGCTACACTCTGATTGCATCCTCGGGCACGCTGACCAGCGCAACCTCGCAGGGTTTTGCTATTCAGCCTGGCGCTCCAAGCAAGCTCGCCTTGTTGACAGCACTGCCTGCACAGACGGCAGCTGGAGCCACTCTTGCGCCAGCCATCAAAGTTGGTGTGCTCGACACCTTCGGCAACCCGGTTTTGACGGCAACCACGCAGATCTCAGTTGCCGTAGCCACCGGCAGCGGAACTGTCAGTGGTACATTGGCACAGGCCGCCGTTGGCGGTATTGCGACTTTTTCTGACCTGAGCATCAGTTCCTCGGGCGCAGGATATTCACTGGTCGTGTCCTCGGCAGGCCTCGCCAGTGCAACTACCCCGGTCTTTGCCATTCAATCAGGCCCCGGCACACAGCTCGCTTTTTCGAGTCAACCTCCAGCCCAGGGCATTGCAGGGGCTCCACTCGCTCCGGCCGTGCAGGTTGCCGTACTCGATAGCTCGGGCAACCTGGCTTCGAGCAGCACTGCACCGGTAACTCTCGCTTTCGCAGCAAACCCGGCGTCTGGCGTACTGAGCGGCACGCTTACTCAAGCTGCGGTTAATGGCGTCGCAACTTTCTTAAATCTGAGCATCAACAAAGTCGGAACGGGCTACACATTGGCGGCTACGAGCAGCTCATTGGCGGGAGCAACTTCGCAGGTGATTGCCGTGCAAGCCGGTAGCCCTGCTACCCTCGCCTTCACAACTCAACCTGCCTCGGTAAACGTGAGCGAAGGCCTCAGCCCTGCCGTGCAAGTTTCCGTTTATGACGTCGCCGGAAACCCCGTCGCCGCTGCAACCACGCCGATCACCATTGCCATCGGCACCAACGCAGGCGCTGGAACACTGGCGGGCACACTGACCCAAGCGGCAGTCGCTGGGGTGGCCACTTTCTCAAACTTGAACCTCAACGCGGCCGGCACGGGCTATACGCTGGTAGCTTCCGCAGCAGGAACCACGACTGCACTGAGTTCCGCGTTTTCAATTACAGCCACGGCCCCCACAGTTGCCACCTCCGGGAATCTGATTCTCGACCCTGGCTTTGAACTGGGCACGAGCAGTTTCACCGTTTACGACTCCACGGTCACGGCCGTTCGCTCGACAGCTTCGCCAATCTCAAACGGAGCGAGCCTGCAAATAGGCATGCATACCTGGGGCAACGCTGTGTGGTGGACTAAAGTTGTAAATAGCACCTCGCTGCAATACGGCACCGCATTTACCGTAAGCGCCAATGTACGGCCCAGTTCGACAACCTCTACCAGCGACTTTCAGGTTTGCGCCGAGGTCCATTACGTGAATGGCACGATCGTAAGAACATGCAAGTCAACTACGAATAATGTCGGACAGGTCGTGAATACCACTGCCACTCAGACACTCGACCCAACGCTCGCCATCAGCACAATCAATTTTCGATTCAACCTCAACAGTGGATCTGCTGTAAGTTTTACGGCCGACGATGTTACCGCGGTAATGACGCTGCCTGCGACGACTCCAGTTGGCCCTCCTGGCCCGACGCCAACGCCAACGCCGACGCCGACGCCAACACCAACGCCGACTCCAACGCCAACGCCGACGCCAACGCCTACGCCGACGCCGACGCCAACGCCTACGCCTACTCCAACACCAGTAGCTGGCAATCCCGTCAACCTCACGGGCGCCTGGGCTAACGACGGCGGCGACAAAGTAAGTCGCGACGAGCTACGCCAGAACCGTAAGCTCGCATCCATCATCAGCCGTGTCTGGAACGGTGCACAGATCTCGGTCTTCGGTGCAAAAAACGAAGTCGTGAATTTCAATCTGGTCCTTGAAGCGGCCAATGTCAGCGCACCGAACGTGTCTGTCACATTCAACCAGCTCACCGGCCCCGGCGGCGCAGTGATCGGTTCGGTCGCTGCCACCGGCAACGGTGTGTTCGACTGGACACAACGAAACATTGAGAACTTCTTCGTGCGCTATCTGCAAATCAAAGGTATCGGCGGCATCGCCTACGATACTTCGTACGACGAACGCCATGTTCCTAACAGATTCCGCCGCCCATGGACTGGCTCGGGAGTGGCATCAGGTAACTGGACCAGCCGCCCCGACCACGACAAGTACTATCCCGACATCGCAGTACCACTCGAAGCCGTACCGAGCTTCACGGTGGCTGCCGCTCAGAACCAAAGCATCTGGAGCGACATCTATATTCCTAAAACTGCACCAGCCGGAATCTACACCGGCACGGTGACGGTCGCGGAAGCCGGACACGTCTCTTACCAGATTCCGGTACAGCTGACCGTTCGCAACTTCACGTTGCCGGACAGCCCTACCTCGAAGACGATGGTCTTCCTGGGTTACCAGGACATCAACATGCGCTACACCGGCACAAGTTATCCAAACGCCGGTACGGCACAGGATACGATGAGTCAGCTGGTGCGCAATCGCCACTTCCAGATCGCGCATCGCCACAAGCTGTCGATGATCGACTCCAACGATGGTGCTTCGGCCTGGAGCACAGACGCCCCACGTCCGCAGTGGATCCCACGGCTCGACGGAACCTTGTTCACTGCTGCCAATGGCTACGCTGGCCCAGGCACCGGGACGGGTAACGGCCTTTACTCCATCGGCACCTACAGCAGCTGGAACTGGTCTACTGCTGGTCAGGCGGGAATGAACACGAATACAGATGCGTGGCAAACCTGGTTCAACACAAACTTTCCAGGTGTTGAGCACTTTCTGTACCTGATCGATGAATCGCTCAACTACGCACAAACGCAGGGCTGGGCCGCTTCGATCAAAGCCAACCCAGGCGCTGGCAAAACCCTCAAGTCTTTCGCAACGGCAGGACTGCCACAGGCAAAGGCAAACGTTCCAAGCCTGGACATCAGCGCAAGCTGGACCGACGTGGGCGATACTGCCACCTGGCAGAATGCTTACGACGCCCAGAAAGCTGCAGGCAAGGAAGTCTGGATGTATAACGGCAAGAGACCAGCTGAAGGCAGCTTCTCTACCGAAGACGATGGCGTCGCACTACGCGAACTGGCCTGGGGCCAGTACAAGAAGGGCATCGATC
>JBBRLF010000319.1:0-5776 GCA_038231515.1 candidate division WWE3 bacterium | reverse complement strand
CGCGCGTAGCGCGCTCATCGACCCCGCCTAATAAGCCGCCAAAACTGGTTGGTACCTATATCCAGGGCGCAAAAGATAACTGCGTAAGCTGACTGCGGTCGGCCCCAGAGACAGGCCAGGGGCTTTCAACTGCCTATGCTTGAAGTTTCCGCAGTCTTTGGTCGACGCCCTGCTGAAGGGCGAATCCACCTGATCCAAAGACGCGGGTTTCCGTCAAATCTCAGCAGCGCCTAAATTCAGTGCGACTGCCGCCCAGAAGCAATCCCACGCCCACCACGCTTGCCAACAGCCTTCCAGGCATAAGTAGCCGCAATCGGATTAAACCCAAAGGTGACACTCTCACAATACATCTCTGCCTTAATGCGGCGAAGTGTATCCGAGCCCGCCTCCTGCTTGTCCTGCGAAAGTTTGAAAATACCAAGCCCCTTGAACGTCAAAGTAAAAAGCACCGTCTTGCCATCACGAGCCAGGTACTCGAGCGTTCCGCCGCGCTCGGCCTTATCGCTATTGTTGCCTTTGACGACGAAGTCCTCCAGCCAGTCATAGAACGGTTTTGAAGCGGTGTCGGGAAAGGTGATTGCAAGATCAGAAACCTCGTAGCCGTCCACTTCACCGGCCTTGTCGACGAAGGACTGCTTGATGGTAAAACCGTCGATCTTGTTGACGCGGGCGGTAGCGCCCTCAAGGCCATCGATTTTGAGGCGAAAGTCGCCAACCTGCCAGCCATTGTCGTTAACTGCCGGCAAGGTCTTCCCGCCATTGGCGTGGCCAAACTGATCCTGACGTCGGCTATACTCTGGCTTAACCTTGATGCTCATCTTCGCCGCGTCTTTTGAGGCGGCATCAAGTGCGGGCATTCCCAGTTCGGCCACATACCCATTGGTGAATTCGAAATCAGCGGGGTCACTGTCTTTTCTATCCAGATAAATGACTGAGCCGCTCTTACGGCTGGCATTCGCTTTATCCGAAAACGAATCAGCAATCCATTGGTAGAAGTCATTGCTCATGCCCAGACCCATGCTGATCGGTATATCGACCCACTTGACGTTGGAGATGTGCTTCTTGACAAGATGCTCGCCACCGGAAGGGTCAGACACCACAACCCCGGTGGCCGTGCCACCGATATCATCTGAAGTCACGATGCCCACGGCCGCCTTATCGAGGCCCAGCATGAACCGCCCGCCGGTATACGACCGCTTGTCAGCGGCATGCAACGACAGGGGCAGCAGGATCAGGATGGCGACTGTTCTCAAGACCATAATTGTTAGCTCCTCGGCAAAGGTTTCCCCACCTTATCGGCGAAAGGGAGCTTGTTCTTAATACCTTGTTCTTAATACCTTAAGAACAAAACCGGACAAGATGCCTCGCGCGCCACCCCCCGGCCGATGCTTCCAAGCAACGCAGCCGTTACCGCACTGGACTCCGAAGCCATCGCGATCATTCCTGGTTTCTTCTTCCGCGCATATTCCAAAATAGAAAGAATCACGCTGCTGCTATCGAGATCAAAAGCGGTATCAACCACCAAACCCTTTGCCACCGCAGAAGCCGCCCATTCCGCAGCCTGCTTTTTCTGGCGAACGTGGACCTGCTTGACATAGCCCTGGGTAGTGACAAAACCACCACCAAGAAGCCCAACGCCTGATTGCACGAAAAGTTCGACAGGATTTAAGACCACGTAAAAAATCGTGATCCTGGCACCCAGCTTCTCCGCGAAACCCTGAACCCTCACGAAAGCCTTTTTGGACTCCCGGGAAAAATCCGTGGGAAACAGGATGTGGTCGAGCTTCGAACTATGCTTGTTCTTCGGCCCTGAGATTAGAACCGGCGTCTTCGCATGAAGCGTCAGAGTTTCGGCAAAACTACCCATCATGACGCGTTTCAGGCCATGGCGGCCGTGGGAATTGACCAGAATCAGGTCTGCCTTCCGGCTACGGGCATAGCGGTCGAGTGCGTCAGCCGCCGCGCCACGCGAAGAGGGGGCTGAAACCAGTACCGTCGCTTTCGCGGCCTTTGCCAACTTGGCTTGGCTGACCAGCTGATTTAGTGCTCGCTGCGAGCCAGCCTTGAAATGTTTTTCCAAATCGACCTTCGACACGGACAGGCTGAGCAGCCCATCACTCAAAACATAAACCGGCTCAATCGTCGCACCCGTCCGCTTCGAAAGGTCGCGCAGAACCTGAATACTGTGATTTCGAAGCTGCTTGTCTTCGAGAGGATCGGCGGCCCAGATGATTTTTTTGAAATTTTTCACGTCAACCTCCTATTGAGACAGCTTTTTAAGGGCCGTAAGCTTTTTGAGTTCTTCTTCCGGAATAAAGGTTCCGCCACTGCCGCTGTAGCCGAAATAGAGCTTGGAGGCGTAACGATGATAACATTTCTTCGAGACGGCCGAATGCGGAAACTCGCGGACACAGGCTTCGAAATAGAGACTGTCCAGCGCCCAAAGCATTGGATCTTGCAAAGAGTCGTAGCAGGAACCCAAAAGGTAAAGGGCATCACCCCTAAACTTGCCCTTGGGTTCTTTCTGCAGCGCCTCGTGAATAAGATTTGTTGCGCGCAGGTAGTTCACGTCGCCGGCGGGGTCTACGGGATAGAGCTGACGCTTGCTGGCTTGGTCAACCAGCGCGGTCGCCTTGCTCATCATCTCGGCGGCGGTCATCACCTGCGGACGTTTTCGTTCCTGCATCCACTTCGTCACGTCGGCCTTCCATTGGGCCACATAGCGTTGAAAGAACTCCGGCAAATCTTCGCGCAGGGCGAGCTTCTCAAGAATGTAAAAAGTGGCCTTGGGGTCCTGCTTGACGCGAATCGTGATACTGAGCGTTTCCCGCACGGCACGTCCCAACTCGATGTACCCGAACTCGCCTGCTGGCGTGGTTGAAATTATCGTATCAAAGGCCTTGATGGCTTTGTCGAACTGTCTGGTGGCCGCATAAAACTCAGCTCGCTGGAAGTCAGTGAGCGACGTGGCGTCGACTTTGCTTCCCAGGTCGGCGAAGGACTGGCTGGTTGCCACTCGAGTGTGGCAGCTCATGCAGTAGCCAGTCATCGTACGAACCTGGTTTCTGACATAGGCGCCGTTTGCACCACCCTTGAAGGTATTCTGAACATCCTTCAGATAGCCCGAAAAGAGATTCGATATCGCCGCCAGACCAGGCTCCTGATCGGCAATGTTTTTCGGCAAGATATGCCCCAGCCCGGAAAGCGAGTCGAGATTTTTCTGAATCTCATCCCGATTCTTTGGATCTGAAAACGCCTTGGGGTCAGCGATGTAAGGCTGCAAGTTCATCAAGGAGTCGAAATTCTTTTTCATCGTGGCTTTGAGATCTGCGCCATCCTGGGCATGCACCGACCGAACCGACGCCATTAAACTGAAAACAGCCAGACCGGTGAATACAATTCGCGAGTATCGGATCATAACGTCCTCTTTTCTCACGCCTGAAAGGCGTCAAACGTCTTGAAGAACTTCCGCGCATGCGCCAGGATCTGGTTGTCCGTCGGATGATCCGAGGCTTCAACCGCCACCACGGCCTTGGCAATCGTGTGTGCGAAATGCTTGTCGAGATAAGTCTTGAAATGCAGCTTTGCATCTGAGGGGCCAAGGACGATCACCTCTTTGGCGTCTTTGATTGACTCCGCCATTTCTTTGAAGAAAGGGTCCAGTCCGTGGTTGTGCTCCCGGTTGTTGTCACCACCATGCTGCGGATGGGTCTGATGGCCGTGAGTATGCAAATGCTTGACCTTGCTACCCTCTGGAACCAGACCAAACACTTTACCTTCTTTAGAATCCATCCAAATCACATATGAAGTCATTAGAGCTCCTTTATTATCGACGTTTAAAATTCAATATTTTTTCTTCGAACTGCGCAGGAACCTCGACTGGCCAATTCAGGGAATCCCTGATCCGAACGCGCAGGGCATCGGCGGCCTGTGGTTCACCATGTACGATAAAAGTCATTTTGGGCGCTGACCGAAACCCAGCAAGCCAGGCGAGGATCTCCTTTTGGTCGGCGTGTGCTGAGAGCGATGAAAGTTCCTCGACGTGCGCTTTTACGGCAACGTACTGCCCGAACATCTTGAGCTCTGGTATTCCATCTCGCAGCAGGCGGCCCCGGGTACCGGCGGCCTGGAAGCCGACGAGCAAAATCGTGTTACGTGGATCGGCGAGGCGAACTTGAAGATGGTGCAGCACCCGCCCGCCCGTCAGCATCCCGCTACCGGCCACGACAATCGTACTTTTTTTGGCGCGCGCTATTTCATGCGACTGCTGCTGATTTTGCACCATGATGACGTCCTGACAGAAGGCTTGAACCTCCCTTGCGCCAAGCTTGTGCCATTCCGGATAATCGAGCAGCACTTCAGTGGCGTGAATGCCCATGGGGCTGTCCAGATAGACCGGGATATTCGGAATGCTCTTCTGTCGCTTCAACTTGCTGATGAGATATAGAACGTCCTGAACCCGGCCCACCGCGAAACTCGGAATAATGACGTGCCCCTTGCGCGCCACTGTCTCGTTAATGACTCGCTTCAAAACATTTATGGGCGACTCCGAGGCATGAACGCGATCGCCATAAGTAGACTCCACCACGAGGTAATCGGCGGTCGTGATTTGCGTTGGCGGGTGCAACATCAACGGTGCCTTGCGGCCGAGATCGCCACTGAAAACCACGCGCGTGCCCTGATAATCGAGCTCAATGAAGGCGGACCCCAGGATATGGCCGCTCGGTGAAAAACGGAACTTGATGTCCTTGGATAGCTTGACCCATTTGTCGGCGGGTTCGGTTGAAAAAAGCTTCAGAGCGCGTACCACATCGCCGCTCGTATATAATGGTACCGCCGGATTATGCTTCGAGTAGCCCTGCTCATTGGCAAATTTGGCGTCCTCTTCCTGAATGTGGGCGCTATCGGTCAGAATTATTTTGGCCAGCTCCCGCGTCGGCGCGGTACAGAAGATCTTTCCCTTGAAGCCATTTCGAACGAGCAGCGGAACGTAGCCGGTGTGATCGAGGTGCGCGTGAGTGAGGATCAACGCATCAATCGATGCTGCCTCCACTGGCAGCTTTTCCCAGTTCTGCAGTCGTAACGCTTTCAGTCCCTGAAAAAGCCCGCAGTCGACAAGAATCTTGTAATTGTCAGCTCGAAACAGAAATTTTGAGCCCGTCACTGTTCCGGCTGCGCCTAAAAATTGAATCGATGGTGGCATAGGATCCTCTTATCTCCTGCTTATCTCAAAGACCGGATGGCCGACTTCGGCAGACGAAGCTGAAGTACACCGTTATTGTAACGTGCCTCTACCGGCTGCGAGCGCGAGTGCACACCGACGGAGAACTCTGGATTGCCGCCACCCGAGATGAACAGGTTACAGCCCATGAAGTCGAAGGTGATCTCTTCTTCGGCTCTGCCGGTGCCCGGCAGAAACGACACCACATAGTCCGTTTCTGTC
This sequence comes from candidate division WWE3 bacterium, assembly GCA_038231515.1. Classification (GTDB taxonomy): domain Bacteria; phylum Bdellovibrionota; class UBA1018; order UBA1018; family UBA923; genus JACQAX01. The sequence continues at coordinate 333 of JBBRLF010000319.1, read as the reverse complement.
TCTCGGATATCGCAGGCCGCGTGAAGCAGCCGCTGATTTCCATCCTGAAAAACAGAGTCCGGTGAGTCCTGCATCGACTTCACCAGCTGCGGGTCATAATTGATCATGCTTATCTCCATATAACTGACTCCATATTGCAACCGGCAGGCCAGCCACTGTTTGAACAGGGACCAGCTGCCGCCCCATTGTCGTTTGAGACAAAATGGCCCGGCACACGGGCAACTTGTCTCGTCGAGCTTTTGCACCTGCATACGGTGGGCGCGGTAAAGTACGCGGAACTCGCTTATCGTCGGAACTTTAAGGTGTCGACCAACATGGTTTCTGCACTTTGGG
>JBBRLF010000318.1:0-5789 GCA_038231515.1 candidate division WWE3 bacterium | reverse complement strand
TTGGGAATCGGAATCCTTCCGGCCTGTACGTCGCGCACCAGCTTCTCAAGCTTTGGGTACTCGATGGACGACTGGCTTCGCCCGATGGGTGAGGGCACTACGCCTTTATAAAAGGCATCAAGGGCTGCGGGAAAGCTATAGGGCCCGAAAGGGGAGGGTGGGTTTTCGGCGGTGTACGGCGGTTTGGGTGGATTCATTTGCATCCGCTGGATGCCGCCCGGACCTTTAACCTCGATGTAACCGACGTCGCAGGCCACGCCGCGAGCGTGGTCGCTGATGTGCTTCAAGCCAATGGAAGGATTGTTTCCCTTTTCGTCCACCGCACTCTTCATCGTTTGCTTCTCGTTGACGAAGCGCAAGTTGGTGCAGCCGTTAATTCCCACCTCACTTATGGTAAAGCCTGGTGGCAACTTGGCCCGAAACGCGTTGATGAATTTTTTCATCGCTTCTGGAACCCGCTTGTCGATGGGCAGGTCTGCAAAGCCCTGGGCGGTGTAGCCATAGAGACAGACCCCGTCGAGCTTGATGCCCTTGGAGTCAGTGCCACAGCGGCAATCCGACGGCCAGTTTTCCAGCAGCACCGAGCCTTTGAAGTGGCGGGCGTCGGCCATTCGAAAGATGCAGGTCAGGCGGCTGGACGTTACCGGCGCCTTGCTGGCCAGGTCATCGGCCGTCCATTTGTCCATGGCGTTCATCCACTGGCCTTCTTCGTCATAGTGGCGTTTGTACTGTTCGCGGTAGGCGGTGTAGGCTACCCGTTCTTCCGGCGTAAGCTTAGTCTCATCCATGTCAAAGTCGGTCATGAAGCTGGGGCGAATCGGTAGCTGGGTGGCGGGTGGCGGTGGTGGCGGAGCGCTTGGCCCGTCGTCACCGCGAATTGCTTCGCACATGTTTACGGCGTCGGCCACGGTGCCGAAATCCGCACTCTTGTCATTGAGTACGCTGGCCAGGCCCAACGCGGCAGTTCGCCGGGTCAGGACGGCGTTGTAGGGCAGCTCGAACGTCTCGACCTTGCCCCAGGTGGCCTTGTCTCGCGCGTTGTGGTGGGCCGCAATGACATCGATCTGGTCGTCACTCGTATTGAGCAGATGCCGGGGATCGGTGCCGTTGTTAAACAGGGCAACTTTTTCGGCCTGACTCAAGGTATCGCAGCCGCCGGTTCCAACCAACCCACAGATGCAGTTTTGCAGTCCTTCTTTGCATCCCTTGACTCGATTGAAATTGACCGCCGCCTTGAGCTTATCCATTTCGCTTCTGCCGGTTCCACACGGCACTACTTTGGGCTCATGCTTTACACAGGCATTGTCGGCGCTGGCAGGAAGCGCGCAGACCAGCAGAAAAGATATCGCGAAAACACCACGATAGATCATTGAGTCCCCCGTCGAACATTATAACACGCTGCTGGGATGCAAGTTTATCTCAATGGTTTCAATACCTGCCAAGGGCAGAAAGTCTTCGCTAGGGGGTTTCGCCCAGCAAGAGACCGGCACAGTCCAATGGACGATAGCGCACGACAAACTCCGGGTCGGTTAGGGGCCGCGGCGCGCCCAGGGGTTTGGCCCCCTGGAGTCCTGAAACAAAAATGTCCCACGCAGACGGCGTTGCCGAGCCCGCCGGTGCGCCATGAGTGAAATAGCCCACGGTTCGGTTGAACGCCTCGAACATGTCTTCGTAACGGACGATCTCGTACTGGTGAAAAACGCCCCAGGTGGGTTTCTGAAAAATCAGGCCATCAAACAAATAGATGGCAGCGTGTTCGTTTTTTGGAAAATGAAGAACCTCGCCAAACTGCGGCGCGGCCGCGGAATCCACGCGTTGCAGCTTTTCGAGGTAGGCTTGAAACTCCGGAGTGTCGAGCGAACCCACTGGCTCGTCGGTGTGAAACGAACGCGCGGTGCCCAGGCAATTCTCGCACGTGGCGTTGCCCTGCAGAGTGGCCCCCTGCCGCCCCAGCTGGCGCAAAACGGTTATAGGAAATAGCGCGGTAATCTCGAATACGGTTGCGCCCTGCAGCTCGGGGCGCGCAAGCAGGGAGTCGCCCTCGAGGGGTTGAAGCCGCTCAAGTCGTGCCGAGTTTCGAAACCTGGCTTTTAGAAAATCCTGAGTCGTGCGCAGCTCGCTGCTTGGGGCCACGATAAAAAGGCGTGCTGGAACCACCCGGTCGGCGCGCGCCGCTCCGCTATAATCGTAGCCCGCCGTAAGATAGGCGAGCCGATAGTTTGCCGCCAGGGGATGCTCATGAAAGGAGATGCCCAACTGGTCCAGGGTCTGGTCGCCGGCCAGGACGCTGGTCGATGAAGCGCTGCAGAGAAGTAGAATGGTGAGGATGCGTTTAAGTAAATTCATATTATTTAGTTTCGGACGAGACGTACTTTACAGAAGTGGAGGAAAATAATCAACCGGGGCTGACGAAATTCCGCTCACGAGGGTGTGCGCACCGAAAGACCAGGATCTAGACACTGTGTATTTTTCGAGCCACATCTGCGCCGAAGGTGGCAGCTGAGTCGTTGGTGATCTGTCCAGTTCAGTAGTCCTTGAATGACCAGCAATCTCGCCCGGCTTGACTGCGCGGCCGAGGGGGGCGCCGTCGGGCGCCCTGGCATGGGCGTTGCTTTGTTAGAGGTAAAGGCAGGGCTTTCAATGTGTAAATTTGTATTCACCTTCGTACTGAGCATACTTGCGACGGCCTGTCCGGCGCAGGCCACGGATGTGATGCAAGCGTGCAAGAGCCTGTCTGCCGAAGAGCTACAGCTGTTTCGCGGTATCTCGCAAACCGATCAGGTGATCGGGCGGGCCATGCAGAACCTGAGTGAGCTTGCGCGCATTCTTGGCGACGATCAGGCGCTCGAAAAAAAGCCGGTGACTCTCGATCTCTATATCTCAGCCCAGCATGGCATCAGCTGGTCGCTCATCGAAAGCTTTTCCAAGGTGCTCTTGAGTGACTGTGCCATGATTCGCGACGGCGAGAGTCCCAGCGTAAGGCTCACGCGTGAGCACCAGCCCAAGCAATATGAGCAGGCCAAACAGCTCTGCGGCCTTGCCGACGAGGCCCGCGCCTGGGCCGAGTACAAGCTCGATAGCCCACTGGAACTTCGCAGTACGGTTGCCCGCCTACGCGGTCTGCTTGACGAAAAAACCTCGATGCCCGTTTCTCCCAACCGAGCCTCTGAGATCTGCGTTGCGTCGCATGATCCGGCAAACGTGGAAGACTCCGTTGAAGATCTCTTCACCTGCCTGAACGCTTTTCAGCTCAACTTGTTTGAGTACGACTACAACACCGGCAAGTACGTCGTCGATCGCTTCGGCAACGGCAAACCTAAAACCATGACCACCGACCTCAAGGAATGCATCCGCGGTTACATCGAGAAGAGCATCCAGCTCGCGCCCGACGGAACCCCCCTCAGCGGAAAAAAGCCCAAGCCCGGTAAAGGCAAGCCGAAGCCGAAACCAGACGTCGGCCAGAAGCCCGAACCGAAGACCCAACCGCCAGCCCAACCGCCGTCCGTGACCGAACCGAAACAGAAACCGAAACAGAAAGAAAAACCGCACTCAAGCCGAGTCGGCGACCACGAGCTAAAAAGCAACGGCACCAGCTCAACCTCCAAACACGCCGGACCCCCGCCGGAAATCTGCCTGCCCGGCGATCCGATAAACGGCGGGGCCTGTGCGGAAGATTCCTGCGTCCGCAAGATGGCCTGGGAAGGCAAGCAGGGCTATCTGCGTCTTCCCTCGACCCTGACCTCCAAGCAAGTGCTGGCCGATTATGAAAGCGAACGGCGTCCCTTTACCTACGAGATCAGCCGCCGCCAGGCCGCGCTGTTAGCCCAGGGTTATATTGTCGCCGCCTTTCAGCGCCGCTGGGAAAGTCCCAAAGCTTATAATGATAATCTGCGCGAGTTTCTCAAGGCGTGCCAGCAGCCCGACCTGCGTGCCGGTCTTGAGCAGGCCATGTCGCTTGAATATTTTAACGAAGATGTTTCCGACGGGGCCTGGGACGCCCGCTTTGCCGAGCAGCACGACATGTCCGAAGGCAAAGGCACCATGATGCTCGCGGCCATCGGCCGCATCCAGGCGCTGCGCAAGCTCGTGGGTTTGCTGGACTGGGACTTTGGAGCTTCTGAGATCAGTACGACCAAGGCTCCGGACTGGCTGGGCTATCTGCCCGTGCTGCACTATATGGCGGGCTCTGATATCGCCATCGACTTTGGCAACTACGGTAAGTTTCAGTGCAATATGTTTTCGACCATGGCGGGCGACGACTTTGTGCCGCACACCACGGATTTGATCACGCCGGCCGACATCAAGGTGCGCCAGCTCATGGCCGACGACGAGTTTCGCAAGACGGCTTTCTGCTCTCCCTCTGGCAAGTGTGAGTATCCCGGCCTTTTTCAAAAGTACCTCGAAGAAACTTCGACTTCGGCGTTTCACATCGACCATCCCAGCACCAACATCTACAAGATCAAGCTGCGTTACTGGTGCGAGATGCGCGCCGAGGCGGCGCAGGCACTCAAGGGCGTCGAGCAGGAGCTGGTCTCCCTCTATCCCGCGCTCGCCCATGCCGAGATGGTAAAAGGCAAACCCGGCGCACCCTTGTTTGAGCGCGTGCGGCTATTCAACGGCACGCCCGCTGCCAAAGCCGGCCTGGCCTATACCGAGGCCGAACGTGTGCTGCCCGCCATTCAAGACGATCTGCTGACCTATCTGCACCGTATCTGCGGCGACTACTCCAAGAAATCCCAGAGCAGTGCCTATATGGCGGCGCTGAATCATGAGTTTCTGGGCGACTTTGACTACTGCGCGGGCGGCGCCGGTGTTTCCGACTCGAAACTCGACTGCCGTACTCGTAAGGAGTTTCTCGGCTGCAAGTTTCAGAGCGAAGCCGAGCAGTGGAAAAAGGAAAAAGAGCTGCCGCAGTTTTTGTTTCAGGTGGGAATGACCGGTCTTGACGCAATGTTTGTCTACAGCATTGCCTCGCGCGGCTTGACAGCCCTGTTCACACCAAAGGGTATTATTACTGGCGGCGTAACCGGGCTGGCTTTTACCGGGGCGAATTACGGCGTGACGTATCTACTGGCACGCCACAACGAAGGCGCCTGGGACGATTACCATCGGGGCTCGGCTGGTGCCGTGCTGGAGGGAATTGACAGCTATACCAACGCGCTGTCGGCGTTAGCCGCCGGCAAGCCCAAGCCACAGGTCAGGCAGTTCGTCGCAGGTTTTGTCATGGGTGCATTTATGTCTGGAAAAAAGAGTGGCGGCAAAGGTGGCGGCAACGTTCAAGATGCGAGCGAAGAATTTTCGGCCAAGATGGCCGAGGCGGCCGAGGTCGAAAATGCCGGCGGTGTACGTTTTGCGCCGAATAAAATAGCTGCTCTCAAACAGTGGCTGGCCGAGCGCTCGGCCGAAAATCCTGAGCTGCCCCGCACGTTGCTGCGCCGCCTTGGCGCAAAGTTAAACGGCATGAGTGAAAAAGACTTCCTGGCGCTGTTCGACGGTCCCAACGGGCGTCTGGCTGCCGCAAAGTTGCGGCTGGCCTTGTCCGTGCGGCTTAAAAATGCGGCAGTGCGCGTGGCGCGCACGCTGGATCAGGTTCGCTCAGAGATCTCGCTGAAAAGACTGCGCGGCGAAAAAATCGGGTCACCCGAGCAGCTGCTCGAGGCCACGGGTCTGCAGGCTGCCGATCTGGCTGCCGTGGCCGACAGTCTGGGTTCCCGCGAGCTTGCGCTGTTGGCCGATGCGGCCGAAGACGCGGCGGGCAACGGCAAAGCGAGCGGCAAGCTTGCCGAGTT
>JBBRLF010000317.1:0-5794 GCA_038231515.1 candidate division WWE3 bacterium | reverse complement strand
CAGCGCCGCTACGTGGAATCACTTTCAACCTATACGCGGCAGTTTCTGGAGAAGATGGCCAAGCCCGACATCGACTCGCTCGATAATGTTTCGCCCGCCATCGCGCTGGAGCAGAAAAACCACATCAACAATAGCCGCTCCAGCGTAGCCACGATGAGCGAGCTGTATGATTACTTTCGGCTGCTTTACGCCAAGATTGGTCATACGCTGTGCATGAAGTGCGGACGCGAGGTGCAGGCCGACTCACCCGCCACCATCGCGCACAGCCTGGCGCTACAAAACGCGGGCACACGCTTTTATGTGCTGGCCGTGGTCGGCATCGAAGGGCTTACCAAAAAGCTCTGGCCGGATTCCCGCAAGGCGCTGCTGGCCTCGGGTTTTCAGCGACTCGCCCTTTCCATTGATAAGAAAGGCGACGAGGTTCACGAGCTCAGCGAACTCGAAAAGCTGCCCCCGAAAGTAAAAGCCGCCTATCTCGTCATCGACCGCATGAGTTTGCCCGAAGACCCGCTAAAAGATTCACGTCTCATGGATGCCCTTGACCAGGCGTTCAGCCACGGCGCAGGTCGCGTAGCCATTGCGCTGGTGGGCAAGGCCGAAGAGCCGTGGAAGTTTTTAAACTTTTCCAACAAATTCCGCTGCGACACCTGTGACATCGACTATCGTTCGCCCGAGCCGAATCATTTTTCGTTCAATAGTCCGCTGGGCGCTTGTCCCGGCTGCAGTGGCTTTGGCTACAATCTCGAACTTGACGAAGACCTTATCGTGCCCGAACGCCGCAAAACGCTGCGCAACGGCGCGGTCGATCCGTTCACCAAGCCCGCCTACATCGACTGGCAAGCTGACATGCTCAGGTTCTGCGAGAAGAATAAGATCGGCATCGGCAAGCGCTACGAAGATCTGAGCGCCGAAGAGAAGAAGCTGCTCTGGGATGGCGACGGCACCAAAAAAGGCTTTCGGGGAATTCGTGGCTGTTTTGACGAGCTCAAAGCCTGGAAATACAAGCTGCATGTGCGCGTTTTTATCCGCCGTTACCAGACCCAGCGTCTCTGCATGGAATGCAAAGGTTCGCGCCTGCGCGCGGAGTCGCGTGCGGTAAAGCTGGGCCACGGCGAACAGTCGCGCGATTTGGCCGAGGTGCTGGCCATGTCGCTGGAAAAGGCGCAGATTTATTTTCGCGAGCTCAAGCTGCCCCGGCAGGAAGCCGGCATCGCCAAGGATTCGCTCAAGCAGATCAACGGCCGGCTCGACTTTCTTGTCGACGTCGGCACAGGCTACCTGACGCTTAATCGCCTGGGCAAAACCTTGTCGGGCGGCGAATGCCAGCGCATCAACCTGGCCACCCAGCTGGGCAACAAACTGTGTTCAACCCTGTATGTGCTTGATGAGCCCAGCATCGGGCTGCACGCGGCCGACACCGAAAAGATGATTCAGCTGCTGCACCAGCTGCGCGACCACGGCAACACGCTGGTGGTCGTCGAACATGACCTGGACGTTATCGCTGCCGCCGACCACATTGTCGAAATTGGTCCCTATGCCGGACACCGGGGTGGCGAAGTTGTCGCGCAAGGCCCTCTCGAAACCATCCTCGACGACAAAGGCTGCCTTACCGCGAAATACCTCACCGGCGTTTTCTCCATCCCCAAGCGCGAGCGGCGCAGAACACTTACGGGCAAGGTGCTCAAGATCGAAGGCGCCTGTGAAAACAACTTACAGGACGTTTCCGTGGAATTTCCGCTGCACCAGCTGGTGGCCGTAACCGGACTTTCGGGCAGCGGCAAAACCACCCTTGTGCATCACACGCTTTACAATGCGCTGGCCCGTCTGTTTCACAAAGACAATGTGACGGTTGGAAAGTTTCAGCGGCTCTATGGCGCCGACCAGATTGCCGACGTTGTGCTGCTCGACCAGCGCCCGATTGGCAAGAGCGCGCGCTCGAATCCCGCCACCTATCTGAAGATCTACGATGACATTCGAACGTTGATGTCCAACCAGTCGCTGGCCGTGCGCCGCGGCTACACGCCCGCTTTTTTCTCGTTCAACGTAGACGGTGGCCGCTGCCCGGTCTGCAAAGGCGAAGGCGAAATCACCCTCGATATGCATTTCATGGCCGACATCAAGCTGCCGTGCGAGGAATGCGAAGGCCGCAAGTTCAAGAAAAACGTGCTCGAGGTTGAGTTCAAGCGCAAGAACATCAACGACATCCTGCACACCACGATCGACGAATGCGCCGAGCTGTTTCGCGAATATCCGGCAATCACCTCGAAGCTGCAGATTTTGCGCAGCGTGGGCCTGGGCTATCTCGAACTGGGCCAGAGCTCGACCACGCTTTCGGGCGGCGAATCGCAGCGTCTTAAAGTGGCGTCGGTGCTCAAAGAGGGCAAGAACTCGAACATGGTTTACATCTTTGACGAGCCCACCACGGGCCTGCACGTCGACGACGTGAAACGGCTGCTGGGCGTGATGCACGACCTGGTTGACAACAAAAATACGGTCATCGTAATTGAACACAATCTGGAGCTGATCGCGCAGGCCGACTGGGTCATCGACATGGGTCCAGGCGGCGGCACCCATGGCGGCCTGGTCGTGGCCGCTGGCACGCCGCAAGACATCATGGACTGCGCGGAATCGCTAACGGGCCGCTTTCTGAAAAAGATCGAAGACTCCCCGTCGCGCCGGATTTTACCTGACCTCAGGCCCATGGCGCCACAGGCCCAGCTTTAGGGGCTCGCGTTTGCCTTGGGTAGCGCGCCCGCGAACAGCCGCGAAACTTTCGCGCGTCCCGCCCATTCTGAAATACTCATGCGGATGGCCGCCTCGATCAGCTCGGCCGACGCCGGGTCACCGCTCTTCTGGAGCGCGGTGATCTCACGGGCGGTACCTTTCAGATTTTCGATATAGCCTTCACGGGCCTTGATAATCTGACCAGCCATCGCTTCGTCGGGCGCGGAATATTGCCCGTCAGTGTAATCATAATATTTTGCGGTCTCGAACCGCTCCAGGCCGATCAGCAAGTTTGGCTCGGCGCTCAGCATCTTTGCCGCGACATCGACGTCAATTCCAAGCGCGACGAGCCGCCCTCGGTCACTGCTTTCGCCAGAGCGAAGATAAAGGAGCCCCGGCTCGTGCCCCGCTGCGAAATTTCCGGATTCCCAAATTTGATTTTCGACCGCCCGGCCAACTCCCGTCACGAGGCGCGACCATTGCCCAAGGTCGCGCGTAGGGTCACGCAGCTCGATTCCGACCTTGGTAAATTCCGGATCAGAGGCTTCGCCATAGATATTCCGTCTCAGGCCAGCCGTAAAAAACTTGAAGCTGCGGGCATTGATTTCGGCCAGCGAATCCGGAAGCCCCGCGGAACGAATGAGCTTCGGAAAAATCAGGCGCAGCACCTTCGAGAAAAACCCCTGCCGCTTTCCAAAATTGGGAATGCGGGTCAGGCTGGTGGCATGCAGCCCTTCCTCGATCCCGCTCAGATAAAGAAAGTCGTTGAGCTGCTTGGACCAGGCAACAAATTTCTTAAAGCCTGCGTAATGAACCGGCAGCTCAAAGACGACGTGAACATGAAACGAGTTGGCCTCTGAGCCTTTTTTCCTGCTTTTGGAGTTCCCGAGCAGCTCGCTGATATCCCGCATCTCGGCCAATAATTTTTCGCGGCTGAATTCGTAACTGCGATGCGCGAACTCCCACACCAGGCGATAGCCAGGCGTGCCGGGTATACCGCTGAACTCTTGCGAGTAGCCCCCCAGGTAATTCGGCTTCAACGCCGTGGGTGCCACCACCGACGCGGGCAGGAAGACCTTCTCTTTAAGTCCTGTCGCGGCCTTGAGCAGACTAACGCGCTCCTCCTCTGGCAGGTCGCCCCATTCCTTGTCGGTAAATCGAGGTAGCTTGTAAAACAAGGTGCTGACCGGATTGCGGGTTTCCTTCTCGAACGCGTAGGTAACCGCCGTATAGGGCGGGCCCCGAATTCGGCCGACATCTTTGAAATATTCGGTTTTCAATCTGAGATATTCCAGCACCGAGTCGCGGGCCGGCCCAAACTCTGCCAGATGTTGAAACAGATAAAGCGCATGCTCGTTGGACTTCACCCAGTCCTCGGCCCCCTTCGCAAGCTGAGCGCGACTTTTCCTGCTCTGCACCAGACTCTCAAAGCTCAAAAGTTCGCCAGTCAACGGGGCGCGCACGCCGGCGTGGCCTTTATCGAGGTAAAAAGCGGTGGAGTAGGGATCAGCGGCTTCCTGAACTCGCTCATAGGCACCATCGACTACGGCTGCGCCCCACCGGCCGACGCCACCCTGGTTGGTATAGACCTCAAGATAGTACGCCAGGCGATTTTCGTTCGAAAACCGCAAGGCCCGCAACGCCGCCTTTCGCAAGGCAGGAAAGGCCGCAGTGTCGACCGGCTTGGGCAGGGTGGCGAGCATGCGGGTCAGACGCTTTGCCGCCAAAGGCTTAAGCTGCAGCACCAGCTGATTAATTTGTGCGACGACTTCCCGGTCACTGTCTGCGTCGTTTTCGAGCGGTCCAAGCTGATTGAGCAGCGACTCGCGCAGAAGCGCTCGCGTGTTCTGCTTTCCCAGGCCTGCCCCGGTTAAAAGGCGCTCGACGAAGCCAGGCGTACAGCTTGTGTCTTCGGCCACTGCGCAGGGCGCGGACAATGCTCCGAACAGAGCCATCCAGGCAACCAAAAGAGAAGCGCTACGCATGAGTTACGTATCGGAATGCAGCGCAGAAGGGGTTGAAGGTTTGCGCAAGGCAAACTTTGCCGCTAATCGATCAACGGTCGAAGGTCGTCCACGCCAAGCGTCGCTACGGTCGCGCGGGAATTTACTACCGGGCGCGCGGCCAGCAGCGAATTATAAACGGCCTCCTCAGACGCCTCCACCGCTGCCTGCAGCAACGGATTCCACTCTTCCCGGTCCCATTCCAGCGCGTGCCCCGGGGCTTTGGCCGTCGAGATGGCGAGAAAAATTTCGCCGCTGCCATGGTGGGCGTGACTACCCGTTCGGGCCAGACCCAACCCCATACGCTTGGCCAGCCGCTCTAACCCCAGCGGCCCAAGCGGCGCGTCGGTGGCCAGCACTCCGATGCAGCTGCCTTCGCGATGGCTCTGCGGCAGCGGCTGCTTGAGCTTGGGGCCCATGGGGTGCCCCAGCACCACGAGCTGATCGCGGGTTCCAAAATTCGTCTGTAGCAGCACACCAACCACGTATTCGTGCGAACCGATTTTGATTTTCCGCGACGCACTTCCCATACCAGCCTTGAGCTCAAACGAAATCATGCCGGTGCCGCCACCAACATCGCCCTGTGCCAGCGTTTCAGGCGTGGGCTGTGAGCGTCCCTCGGCCATCAGCAGCGCATCATCGAGCGCTCCGTTCAGATCGGCTGCCGTCCACGCGCGAGCTCGCGGATCGTGGCACACGCTATCGTCGCACTCGCCCACCACCGGAATCACGACGCTCTCACTTTCGCCAATCAAGGGTAGCCGGTCCATCATCCATTCCGAAACCCCATCATAGGCCCGACCGACGCCAGGCGTATTCGTAAGCACTACCGGCGTGTCGAGATAACCCCATTCCTTGATCGAATGCGAGTTCGTCAGCTCACCCGCGCCGTTGAGCGCGAAAATGGCGGCCGCGCAACGCTGATTCAACCGGGCACCCACCTGAATAACAGTGAAGCCCGTGCAGACGCCAGCCTTGGCGTCACGAAAGGACCGATGGGCCACGCCGAGCCCCCCCGGAACATCGGTGATGTGGTTACGGGTACCCCGGGGAAAACCCCCGACCTT
>JBBRLF010000316.1:0-5813 GCA_038231515.1 candidate division WWE3 bacterium | reverse complement strand
CGATTCCGACCTTCGGCACCACAATCTAACCTTCGACCAAAATCAAAACATAATGAGAACCCTAAGGCGTCGCAGACCGGTCGGAATCGAACGGGTTTATGCGACCTGCGTGGAGTCGCGCTTTAAGCGCGACTCCACGCAGGTCGCATAAACCCGTTCGATTCCGACCGGTCTGCGACGCCTTAGGGTTCTAATTATGTTTTGATTTTGGTCGAAGGTTAGATTGTGGTGCCGAAGGTCGGAATCGAACCGACACACCCTTGCGAGTACACGATTTTGAGTCGTGCGCGTCTACCAATTCCGCCACTCCGGCATCAGGAGTAAAACTTGGGTAGCGCAAATAGTTATCCAATGAGGACGCCATCGTCAAGTTGTTGTATTATTGAGGCATGTTGATTCGTCGGGTGTCCCGGATTGTCGTCAGCACTTTTTTAGGAATTGCGCTGATCTATGCCGGGTTTGCGGTTTTTACAGCTCATCTGGCGGTATTTCCGGGCTGGTATAAGCGGACCGTGCCTTTGAGTGGCAAGCTTCCCAGTTGCAGCCCCTATATGCAGCGGGTCTATGTCTACTGCTCTGATCCCAAGGGAAGCCTGGATTTGGACTATACGGAATTTACGATCGAGTCGCCGGGAATCAAGGGGCATGAGGACCGCCCGATATTGACCTCGGGCTGGCTCGTACCCGCGTCGCCCACCGTAGCTCCACGCGGTACGGTCGTGTTGGTGCACGGCGGCGGAGCAGATCGCCGGGCGATGCTCAAGCACGTAAAGTATCTGCACGCCAATGGGTTTCATGCGGTGCTGATCGACTGCCACAATCACGGGTTGAGCGGCCGTGATGGGCGCGGGATCAGCCTTGGACTTTGGGAAGCCCAAAGCGTGATTGCCGCCGCGCAATGGGCCAAAAAGAATATTCCCGGCGCGCGCGCGCGACCCTTGATCGCCATGGGCACCTCGCAGGGGGCATTTGCCTCGCTGCTGGCCATGTCCGATTCCCCATTGATAGACGCCGTGGTGGCTGAAAATTCTTATTTCTCGGTGAAGCGCCTTCTGCGCGAGCTGCCGCTGATGGCCTGGGAACCGAAATTCATGAAAGAAGGAGCACTGGTGCTGCTCTCAGCCTATCTGGGGCACTCTCTTGGCGAGCTTGATGCGCGAGCCTTCGCCGACCGACTGGGCAACCGGCCGGTGCTGCTCATTCACGGTGATGAGGACTCGATCGTATCCGTGCACCAATCGGAAGAGCTTCGCGACCTACTCAAAACCTCGGCCGAGCTCTGGGTGGTTCATGGCGGCGAACATGAGTTTAACTGGAACGTCGAGCGCGCGCGCTATGAGTGGCATGTCCTGAAGTTTCTCGACCGGGTCGTGGCCCACCACTGACCAGCGGACACCGAAAAACACCCAACCCCGGCAAGAATTCCCCATTCGAACATAAATTTTCGCCATCCCTCGCCCACTTCAGGGTCTGGACGTCGACTCAATGCGCTTGCTCCGAGGACCGAAATCAAACCCGACAAACGCCAATCAGGGATTCAAAAAATCAAAATTTGAACCCGCAAAACAAATTATTTTAATTTTAAATTCAGATTTTAGTGGAAGAGTTTTAAGCGATTTTTTAGCGGATTTAGCGGGGTTTTGAAGAGGAAGGGAGAGTTCGTTAGCAACGGGACAGTCCAAATAACCTGACCCGTTGCTACCGAGGAATACTTACTTTTTCTTGGCTTTCTTCTTTGCTGCTTTCTTTTTAGCTGCCATGTGAGATCCCCCTTTACAAATATCTTATCGGTAACTTCCTCAGGATACAAGCATACAAACATCAAATTTCTATTCCTTCGCTCAGACATGCTACGCTGACTTCATTATGAAGAACCTCAGCCTCACTTTTCTGGCCCTCATCACGCACTCAAGCACCTCTTCAACCGTTCATGCCGAACTTCTTGAGCACCGACTGTCGATTGGTGTCGGTCTTGTGCATCTGAGCAACCCCTCCGAGACTGATTTTGAAATCGGCGCGGAGTATGAGTACCACTTTCAGCCCCTGTTTGGCGTGGGTGCCCTCGGAAATTATGTTTTCTCAGATCCCAGCGTCGCTTTACTCGGAGCACCGGTTTTCTACTTTCATCCACTGGCCGGTGACTGGTGGCTCAGCGCCTCTCCCATCGTACAATTCGGCTCAGGACGCACCACCCAGGTCGGCGCCAGAGTCGGCACCCGCGTGCCCGTGCCCCTTGGCGTAGTGACGCTCGTCCCTTCTTTAGCCGTGGACTTCATCGGCGGGGGCCGCAATTATATTTTTGGACTCGGAATCCAAATCTGAACGCGCCTCAGAACACGAACCCGATTTAGACGCCTACCTGGACTTCTCCAGCCACCTTTTCGGCAGGCACAAACAACGGCTTGAGCGCCGCAAGCAGCTCAGGATCATAAACCAGGCGGCCGCCGCCGCTATTGAGCCCGCAAAGCACCTCGAAAGCGGCCTGCAGGTCCAAGGGCTCGAGCTCGCGATTCATCAGGCAGATCGCATCATCGGCAATTCGTAAAATACGCGCCGGCGCATAGATTCCTTCGCCTCGGGCTCCGCGCAGGCCCGAGCCATCAAAATTTTCGTGATGCTGCACGATCGTGCGCATGGCCGCGGCGCTCGGACAAATCTGCTCATACTCAAACTTTTTTAAAACCAGCTCGATATGGCGGTAGTATTGTACCGCCGGCGCTTTAAGCGCGGCCAGGGTCAGATCCTCGGCGTTCAGATGAATGTCCGAGTAGGTTTTGGGTAGGTCCTTCAAAAACAGGTCGTGAAAGAAACCCGCGAACGTCAGATCATTGAGGTCCAACTGCCGATAGCCACCCACAGCCATCATCAACATGGCGGCGAACGCGCCGACATGCCGGTTATGAGTGGCATAGATGTCGTCATTCTTCAGTTCTTTTAGAATCATCTCGTAGTATTTGGATTTGGGCTGCCCGCGCACTGTAGCCAGCATGAAGCGGGCAAGATCGGCGGCACTGTCGAGCGCCTCTTTGCGCTGCATTTGGTTTGCTTTGGGATCGGCAATCGTCGAGATGATCACGCGCGCGGTGGTCTGCGCGTACTTATTGAGCTCTTCTTCCGGATTTAATTCATTGGTCACGGCCTGTGACAGCACCAGCATTGCACCGTCGTAATCCGCCTCGGGCATGACCGCCTGGGTGCCGCCCTGGGCACGCAAGGTCATCAGATCGTCGAGCGACAGATTGTCACCCTTTTTGCGAAAAGGGATAACCTTGTCATTGACCGGCATGAAGATGAAAATACCGATTTTGGCCGGCGATTCCGCCTCCAAAAACATCATCGGCACTTTCATGTAACCCAAAGGAAAGTTCATGTTTCCAAAAGCCTATCGCAGATCAGATTTTCCGCAGTTCAAAACCGACATTCACCAAAAACTATACCTGAGCATATAGGTTGCATATAGGACTACGCCGTGCTATAGCTCTGCCATGATCGTACTTTCATGCTTCGTTTTGAGCCTGTTTTGCCTGACGAACGCAAACTCAGCGCCGCTGCCCCCAAAAAAGGTACACCGTCCCACCCAAACCGAAATGCTGAACGGCTGGCTCGACAATAAAGAGCCCCTGACAGTGGCCAAGT
The DNA here is from genome assembly GCA_038231515.1 of candidate division WWE3 bacterium. Taxonomy (GTDB): domain Bacteria; phylum Bdellovibrionota; class UBA1018; order UBA1018; family UBA923; genus JACQAX01. Next base: position 2,177 of record JBBRLF010000316.1, on the reverse strand, counting down.
TAAAAAAACTCGTCGACTGGGCTGCCCTCGACACGCAAAGCGACGCGATCGTCAAGGCAGCCATGACCCGCTACGGCGCCGTGGACCTAAAAGAGTTCCTTAAACTTTTCATCGTCGATTCGCCAGGGCCACGCGAAGGCGCCTCAGTGGGCAGCCGTCGCGGCGGCGAAACCCACCACGGCGAACTCGAAGTCGAAACGCTGCCCATTCGCGCAGAAGACCAGTTCTCTGGCGTGGCTCTTGAGACGATCGAACCTTACCGCTCGCAAATTGAAGCAATCCGCGTCCGCCTGGGTGCCTATTTCATCTATGCCGTTAACCGCAGCGTGAATCTGCGCGTTTATGCCTTCTCAAATCCAACGGTCTATCTGGCTCGCGGTGAAACCCTGCGCCAAACCTATGAGAGCTTTATTCATGAGCTGACCCATTTCGTGCGCTTTGATCTGCGCAGCGAGCCCAATCCGCTGGCCTACGAAACAGCCGAAGCTTTCGAAGCCGCCTATCTTCTTGCGCCAGGCGAAGAGTGCGACGCTCGGATGACCGGCATCGTGGCGCTCATTGCGCTATTGAAAAAATTGCCCGACTACACCAGCCTGCCCGTGGTGCTTGAGCAGTGGTTTACCGTAAAGGGCGAAGTATTGGTCAAGCCCGAGCAGATCCTGTTCATCATTCGCGACTACATGGGCTACCACGCCATTGATCTTTATCGTAACCGCCTTGAGGTGCTGCTGATGGAAGAGGGCGATGAGTGGCGCGCGCTCCAAGCCCTTTCGCCTCAGGACGAAAAAATCAAGGCTCGCACCGAGCTGCTTCGGGCCGATATCGCCACGGCCAACCGGCTCCTGGCCAAGCTGTCAATGTGACGGTAAAACCAGCTCTTTAAAGCGCATTGGCAGTCCGTCTACCGTATCGAGTAAACCCTGCCCCATGTCCATCAAATCGGTGCCCGTCTCAATGAGCTTTTCCGGCAGCTTTTGTGGCACGTACCGCAGCTTGCCCGGAATGCCCCAGCCCAGCTTAAACGGATTCATGTCTTCACCACGCGGCTGCCAGTCCGGATCAAGCGCACGCGCCAGGCCCACGCTTTTGGTTTGAAAGGGATTCGGCAAAAAACCACCTTCGGGCGGACGCCAGGATTTGGGAATGAGGTCGAGCTTCGCCATAACGCGTACGAGATCCACCCCAATCGAGGCCAGATAGCTGTGATAGCTGTCGGCGGTATCCAAACCCCAGCCAATCGTCAGCAGCCACGGGTGCAGCTCCACGCCCCAGGTTTTATGCAGCCGACTGGGCACCCCCTGAATCCGCGACACTTCATAATAGGTTCCGAGAAACAGCGTGGCCTTGAACTCCCGGAAGTCGGAAAAATTATATGCCAGCCCCAGATGCGGCTGTACCGTGGCACGATCGCCCACCGTTATGCTTTCATCACGAATCAATGCGGTATTCCGAGTGGCGCCAATCAGATACGTGGTCACGTCGGCGCGAAAATACCGGTTGGGAATCCAGCCCAGACCCAGCCCCATGCGTCCGGGCACTTCGACGGGCTTGAGAACCTTGGCAACTTCCGCGGCAAGAATGCTCTTCACTTCTTCAGGATCAATCTCCTTGTCATAGCGGCCTTGTGAAACAGCTGCGATGATGCGTTCAGAAACCGTGACGCCAAGATCAGCCTGGATCAAAGTGTCCTCAAGTTCCTGCAACGTCTCGCGGTCAAGCTTGCGCTTGGTGAAGATCGACGTGATCGAGCCCGTGATCGATTGTGAAGATTTTGAAAGCCCGCTCCTGAGACGCGTGAACCACCCCCCGCGTGACGGTTCATCGGGAATCGCGGGACTGTTTGCAGCCTCAATATGATCTTCCGCAACGGGAGCCGCAGAAGCCTCGGCTGCAGAAGGAGGTTCCGGTTGTTCTGTTGACGGGAGAATATCCCAGGTCGGCACCGCATGTGATTGCTCTTCCTTGTGCCCTTGAGGGAGAGGAGCGGCTTTTTCGACAACGGGCTTTGTGGCAGGAACTGGCTTTGCCTTCTCGGGCTTCGCAGGCGCAGGCTTCTTGGCCTCAATCTTTTTCGGCTCGGGCTTTGGAGGCTCCGCTTTTTTGACAGCAGCTTTCTTTGCAGCTTCTTTTTTAGGAGGCTCTTTTTTAGGAACCTCTTTCTTGGCAGGTTCTTTTTT
>JBBRLF010000315.1:0-5847 GCA_038231515.1 candidate division WWE3 bacterium | reverse complement strand
GCTATCGCGCAGACCGTGGGCAAGTGACGCATGCTCATTGACTGGTTTACCGTCAGCGCACAGGTGCTCAACTTTCTGATTCTCGTGTGGCTGCTGAAGCGGTTTCTTTACAAGCCTATCCTTCATGCCGTCGACGAGCGGGAATCGAAAATCGCCGCCGAGCTCAAAGCTGCCGACGCTAAAAAGGCTGAAGCGATGAAGGAACGCGACGAGTTTCAGAAGAAGAATGAGGCGTTTGACGGTCAGCGGGCCGTGTTGCTGAAAAACGCAACTGACGAGGCAAATTCCGAAAGCGCAAGGCTTGTCGAGGACGCGCGAAAGGCGGCTGCCGCACTCGCCGCAAAACGGCAGGAAACGCTTAAGAATGAGGAGCAGGCCTTGCACACGACCATTGTGAGCCGCACGCAGCAGGAAGTGTTTTCCATTGCCCGCAAGGCCTTGACCGATCTGGCAGGCGCGAATTTGGAAGAACGCATGGTTGATATTTTTGTTCAGCGCCTGAGTAAGTTGACCGCCGAGAAAAAGCAACTGCTGGTCGCGGGGGGCAAGGCCACGACCGAGCCCATGACAGTATGTACGACCTCGGAACTTTCGACGGAGCAACGTTCTACCCTCGCAGGTGCCATTAAGAGCGCGTTAGGCGTGAACGCTCAAGTTCAATTCAAGACCAGCCCGGAGTTGCTGGCGGGTATTGAGCTTACGGTAAGCGGCCAGAAGCTTGGCTGGAACATCGCCGACTACCTGGGGGCACTGGAAAACGGGGTCAAAGCACATGGACTCTGAAAGTCTCAAAAGTGTTTTTGACAGTGCGTTTGCCGAGCTAAGCCGGGCCCGCGAGGCATTTGTGCCACAGCTGACACCGCTTGAGGTGGGCAGGATTATCAATATCGCCACCGGCATTGCCAAAGTTTCGGGCTTGCCTGGAGTCGGCTATGATGAGCTGGTCCTTTTCCCTGGCGGAGTGCAAGGCATTGCTTTCAATGTGGATGCCGACGAAATTGGTGTTGTTCTATTGGGTGAGTATTCGAAACTAAACGCAGGCGATGAAGTTCGACGTACGGGACGTGTGATGGACGTGGCTGTTGGAGACGAGCTGCTGGGGCGAGTCATTGACCCACTTGGCCGGGCACTCGATGGCAAGGGCTCTGTGTCTACCCATAAGCGACTGCCTATTGAACGTTCGGCCGCGCCCATTATGGAGCGTGCACCGGTTACCGTGCCGCTGCAGACCGGACTCAAGGTCATCGATGCGCTAATTCCAATTGGACGCGGCCAACGTGAATTGATTTTGGGTGACCGGCAAACGGGAAAGACCGCAATTGCCGTCGACACCATTCTTAACCAGCGCGGAAAGGACGTGCTGTGCGTCTATTGCGCTATCGGCCAGCGAGCCTCAGCGGTGGCTAAGACCGTGGCCGTTTTGCGCGAAAAGGGCGCTATGGATTACACCGTCGTGATCGTGACAGAGGGAAGCGACTCGCCCGGTCTTATGTACGTTGCGCCTTATGCTGCCACCAGTATCGCGGAGCATTTTATGGAGGCCGGGCGCGACGTGCTGATCGTATATGATGACCTCACACAGCATGCTCGAGCCTATCGTGAGCTTTCGCTTCTGCTTCGGCGCCCGCCCGGTCGGGAAGCCTTTCCAGGCGATATCTTCTATATTCATTCGCGGCTGCTGGAGCGCTCAACGCATCTGAGCGACGAGCGCGGGCATGGCTCGCTAACGGCTTTGCCTATCATTGAGACAGAAGCCCAGAATATGTCGGCGTATATTCCCACAAATTTGATTTCCATTACGGATGGGCAGATTTACCTGTCGCCGTCACTTTTCGAGCTGGGCGTGCTGCCCGCGGTTGATGTTGGTCAATCGGTGTCACGCGTAGGCGGTAAGGCCCAACGGGCGGCCTATCGCGCGGTAGCTGGCGATTTAAAGCTGGCCTATGCGCAGTTCGAAGAGCTCGAGACCTTCGCCCGCTTCGGGGCACGTCTGGATGATGACACCCGTAAGAGCATTGAACACGGAAGGCGCATTCGTGCCTGCCTGAAGCAGCCCGAGTTTTCACCAGTATCGGTGCAAGCGCAGCTGACAATTTTGCTGGCGTTGACCGCGAATCTTTTCGATCTGGTGCCGATTGAAAAAATGACCCAGGCTGAGCACGCCGTACTTGAGGCTGCCGCTAACATTCCCGCCGACGTGTGTGCGCGATTTGACAGCGCAGCCAAGCTGGCTGACGACGACAAAAAAATGATTATCGAAATTGCGCGCAAAGCACTGCTGCCGTTCGTCGCGCAACCAGTGGCCGGGGTAAAGTCATGAGTGATACTGAAAGCAGCTTGCGCCGAAAAATAGATAGCGCCAAGGATTTGCAGGCGGTGGTGCGTACGATGAAAGCTGTGGCTGCTTCCAGTGTTGGACAGTATGAAAATTCGGTTAAAGCGTTGGCTGACTACTATCGCACGGTGGAGCTTGGTTTGGGTGCGTGTTTTCGTGGAGAAGTGCAAGATGACTTGCAGGGAGCGAACGACGGCAAGGCAACTGGCGCAGTCGTTTTCGGCTCCGATCAGGGTTTGGTGGGTCAGTTCAATGATGTGGTTGCCGACTTCGCAGTTAAGTCGCTAAAGGCGCTTCCTGGCAAATCCTGCGTATGGGCTGTCGGTGAAAGAGTTCATGCGCGTCTGATTGATGCCGGTCTGAAACCTTTGGGTCTTTTTGCCGTTCCAAGTTCCGTCAAGGCGATTGCCCCGCTGGTCGGACAAATTCAAATCCAAAGCGAAGCCCATCGGGCCAAAGACGAGTATTCTGCGGTTTACCTGTTTCACAACCGTCCACGTTCCGGGGCGCTCTATGAGCCGGTCAGTCAGCGGATGTTACCCTTGGATGGCAAGTGGCGAAAGGCAGTAGCGGGGACCCGTTGGCCTACCGGCCACCTGCCCGAGGTGATAAGCAGCGGAACCGCTACGCTTCGCGCGCTCGTTCGCGAATATCTTTTTATCTCGATGTTTCAAGCGTGTGCTGAATCGCTGGCTAGTGAGAACGCGAGTCGGTTGGCGGCGATGCAGCGTGCCGACAAGAACATTGATGAATTATTGACTGAGATCAAGGGGCAGTATCATCGCCTACGCCAGGATAACATCGATGAGGAGCTCTTCGACGTAATCTCCGGGTTCGAGGCACTTAAAGTGGGTAAAATATGAAGATGAAGATGAAGATAGACGACTTTCGTGTTCATGAAGGCGCCAGCGTGAAGCTGAAAAAATGGGCTACGATGGTAAAACCGTATTATAGCTCTGAAGAGAAGTATCAAAAAATGCTTTCTGATCATGTAGACCAGCTGAGCCGGCTTCAGGAGCTACACTATGCTTCAAATACTAAAGCCGTACTTTTGATTTTTCAGGGCATGGATGGGGCCGGCAAGGATGGCGTTATAAAACATGTCATGTCTGGCGTGAATCCCCAGGGTTGTCAGGTTTACAGCTTCAAGCATCCATCCGCCGCCGAACTTAAACATGACTTTCTGTGGCGTACGACACGAGCGCTGCCGGAGCGCGGAAAAATTGGCATTTTCAATCGTTCCTATTACGAAGAGGTGCTCATCACTCGTGTGCACCCCGGCATTCTCAAAAGCGAAGGTGTCTCTGACGACGTTCGCCCCTGGAAACATCGTTTTCGTTCAATCGTCGACCTTGAAAGGCATCTTGAACGGAACGATACCAAGATTATAAAATTCTTCCTTCATCTTTCTCGCGCGGAACAAGCCAGGCGTTTTCTTGCACGTATCGATGATCCTGAAAAAAACTGGAAGCTCAGTATCGACGACATCAAGGAAAGGGCTTATTGGAAAGACTATATGACCGCGTATGAAGAGTGTCTTGGTGCTACGAGTACAAAGCAGTCCGCTTGGCATATAATTCCAGCGGATGACAAGCTCAATGCCCGACTCATTGTTTCTCAGATCATTATAGAGGTATTTCAGTCCTTTAAAATGAAATATCCCAAGACGAGTGCCAGCCGACAGAAGGAGTTGAAACACATTCGTAAGCAGCTGGTCACTGCCCGTGACACCTCGCGATGACTTCCGGGGCGGGGCCGGTAACGGATTCGCACAGTTTTGGAAAGCGGCACCCGTTTTTTAAGCGGCTGGAACGAAAGCTTGAAACACCTATTTTGCTGCTGAGCTTCGTGTGGCTTCTCGTGATTATTACCGAGCTGGTCTTTGGGATGATCCCGATTTTGCTTTGGCTCGGAACGTGTCTTTGGGTTATGTTTGTCTTGTTTTTCCTGCTCAAGTTAGTGACTGTCCCGAACAGGATTGGATATCTAAAGCGGAACTGGCTCCTGATTCTGGCAATTTTTGTACCTGCGCTTCGCCTTTTTCCGTTTCTTCAGAGGTATACTCTTGCGCGAGCCATGACAGCGACCTTTGGAATGCAAGTGGTTTGGATCTTCGCGTCCGCGGACATTGGAATGCGTTCGCTTCGCAATGCCTTGGGGCGCAGAGGGACTGGCTACGCGTTCACCTTTACGGTCATTGTGTTGATGGCTGGCGCCGCTGGCATGTTTTCCTTTGAAAAGGACGAGCTCGATCCTTTGGGCATCCACAGTTATCCGAAAGCGCTTTGGTGGGTCGCAATGCAGATTACCAATATCGGTTCTGGCTATAGGCCGCAAACGGTGGGTGGTCAGGTGGTTTGTCTGGGGATTTCCATCTACGCCGCCGCCATGTTTGGCTATCTGACTGCAATCTTGGCAACCCTTTTTATTGGGCGCGATGCAAAAGACCCGGCCTCGGAAATTGTTGGTCAAAAGTCAATTCAGCAGCTTCAGGACGAGGTTGTGCTGCTTCGGAAATCAATCGAGGATGTCTTGCAGCATATTTCAAAGTAAGGGGATCTTTGGAGTTAGTTCGCCAGTCACGGAAGTAGTAGTATAATCCCGACCCTCAGGAGAAATCATGTTCACAATCAATCTTGCACGTTTGTTCGTATTCTTCGCGGCACTTCTTTCGGCTACTGGTGCTAACGCGTCGGTGACTGATATTCCTGGAATCTCGCCGCAAGATGCCTATGAGCAGTTCAAGAATCAGACCGCTCTGATTGTAGATGTCAGAGAACATGGCGAGCTTATCGAGTCGGGCATGGCAGAGGGAGCGCTGTGGTTAGCAACCTCGAAAATGGTGGACGACAGTCCGGAGTGGCGGCAGTTCGTGGACACGACTACGAGGGAAAAGCTTGTCATTGTCTACTGCCGCAGCGGAAAACGCGCCCAAAAGGCCGCGGTGCGCCTGGTTGAAAATGGCTTTCGGGCGGCCAATATGGGGGCCTTTGAGGCCTGGAAAAAAGCGGGTCTTCCGATTGTTTTTCCTGCCGTTGGTCTCTGACCGCGGATCCAGGCGAGGCCGATTCTGGATGTTAGGGGGGCTTGGATTTTAGAATGATCCCTTTGCCCCAAAAAAAATCAAGCCCGCTGCGATAAGCGAACCCGCCCAGGAAAGAAGATGTGTTCCACGAGTAACGGCCAGTGATAGTGCAGCCGTCGCCACGCACACGGCGAGTAGCACGGCCGGTACCGCGAAGTGCAGGTCGATTGATGGATTTGCGACCAACGCGAGCAGTGCAGCGATTCCGAGCCAGACTACCGTAGTGAGGTGCCACGCCATTCTTAGCGTGCGCCGTGCAAGTCTTACACTCCCCAGAAAAGGGGGAATGTCGCCTCGCAAGAGTGGAATAATGAGTAGCTTCTCGCCGACCAAGGAATGAATGATTGCTCCAAATACGAATACCCCAGCGGCAGCCAGAAAAAGATAGTTCATGAATTTCTAAACCTCGAGTAAAGGAAGTTAACAG
>JBBRLF010000314.1:0-5872 GCA_038231515.1 candidate division WWE3 bacterium | reverse complement strand
TGGCGGCATAATGGGCCTGCTTCGTTTTTACCCAGAAGCCGTCAGGAAAGGTGACTTTAACATTCCCTTTCAGATCCAGATCACGCACACCCATCTTATAGTCAGCCTCGTCGCCTTCGATGAGCGTGATTTTTCCGGAGGGATCAAACATGTTGATGCGGGCCGCCTGCGCGCGCACCAGCCGTGACTTCTCGTAAAGCACGGCCTGCTTTGCGGTCAGCTCCCAGTGCTTCATCTCGCCTTCGACGGCGGTATAATGAAAGCCATCGATAGTATAGCCAACTTCGTCGTTATATTTCTGGGCCTGCACCATCTTCTCGATCGACTTGAACATGCCCGTATTCGTCTCTTCGCCGGTTTCGATATTCGCGGGTCGCAGAATAAGAATTTCCACGATGACGAAGATGCAGATTAGCGCGATAAAGATGAGGTTTGGTTTCTTAATCACAAAATTACCGGGCGGCGACACACTTGCGTATGAGGTCGGCTATCTCGCGCACCGCCCCGAAGCCGCCTGGCTCCTCGGTGATGTAATGCACGATTTCCTTCACTTCCACGACCGCATGAGGAACGGTGGCCGAAAATCCAACCTTTTCCAAAACCGGCATGTCGAAAAGATCATCGCCTACGAATGCCAGCTGCTCGTATTTGTAACCCGTGTCCTTCATGATCTTATCCAGGGCAATAAGCTTGTTTTCGTCTCCCAGATAGACGTGCTTGATGCCTAAAAACTGCGCGCGCTCGCGCACCGACTTCGAGTCCCCGCCACTTATGACGGCAACGTCAATACCGGCCTTCATCAGCAGCTTGAGGCCGTAACCGTCTTTGACGCTGAAGGCCCGCGTCCAGCCCGTGCCTTCGATCCACCAGATACGACCGTCGGTCATGACTCCGTCGACATCGAGAATCAGCATCTTCACGATCTTAAGGCGGTCTCGCTGTTTCTGCTTAAGAGTCACGTACGGGTCGTGGATTTGCTTGCCGCCTTTTGCCATATCTCAAGATAGCGCCGCGTATAACCGAGAGCAAGGATCAAGTGCCCTTGGCGGCCTTGACGAAAGCTCGCGGAAAGTCGATGACCCTGGTATCCGGGTTTGCCCAGTTCATTCGGGTGGCGACGAAATCGGTCCAGAACGAGTCGGGCTCTTTCAGGTGGTCGCGCACCCAATCCGGCATCGTAACCAGATAGCCGGACTTGACCTCAAACGCGGTCACGGCAATCAACGCCGCCCAGAACCAATCCGGCTTGGCAAAAGCGTTTTTGATGTTACGCAGACGTTCCCAATCAAGATTGTCGCTCTCTCGCGTAAGCAAGGTGACCAGATCAAGCAACCGGACTGCGCTGCCCGCGATGGAGTCGATTGAAAAGCGACGGCACTGCAGCAGAAATAAATCGGTAACTTCAAGACGAAGCGGAATTGAGGTTGAAACCTGAACCGCCCTGTCGAAAATTTCACGTTCAATATCGAGCGACCAGTTCTTGGCCGACTCCCAGATCGTGCCCAGGAGCTTGATGCGATGGGGCAAGCCCTGCGAAGGCTTCACGAAGTCATAAGTGCTGGAGTCGGTCCCCGGCTTGCTTTCGCTCTGAAACCCGGCCTCGCCGAGCAAGCTGATGACCTCTTCGCGTGTCGCTAACGTCGGCGTCCAGAGCGTGAGGGTATGTATAAATCTGCCATTCTGAATATCGGCGGAGTCCGAGCCGAAGTAACGGCGCATTGCAAAGTCGTCGAGCAGTATCGACTGGGCGCCAAGCTTGGGGCCCAGCAACCAATGCACCTCTTGAAGATAACGATCAGAGCGCGCTTTCGCGTTTATCATCTCGTCGTAAAACGGACTTCCTAATATCGGCTTCAGCTTATCGCCATAAACCAGCAAGGTCATGCCTTCGAGCCGATTGTGCTGAATAACCCGCCGGCACACTTCGGCCGCCTCGGGTGGAACATCCTTCGGCTCCAGTTCCTCGACCTCGGTCGGGAATCTGGCGTCGCACCCGTTAAGGATTTTCCAAATCACCTCGTTGACCCAGATTTGCACGGCGGTGTTTGAACTGGCCCACGGATGACGCTCGAACGTCTGCGTAATACGCGTCGAGCGAATTGCCATCGCTAATTCCGCACGGCCTGTCGGATTCGTTCGAGGGATTCCAGAAAACGAGCAACGTCATGCAATGGAAAAGCGTTGGCCGCGTCGCTTTTTGCTTCCTTCGGGTTTGGATGGGTTTCCATAAAGAGCCCATCAACCCCCACCGCAATCGCCGCGCGCGCCAGCGGTTCAATGAACTCGCGGCGGCCGCCGGTAACCTTGCCACCCTGGGCGCCGCCCGGTAACTGCACCGAGTGCGTCGCATCGAAAATCACTGGAACGCCAAGGGCACGCATGATCGGAAAGCTGGTCATATCGACAACAAGATTGTTGTAGCCGAACGAGGAACCACGCTCGGTAAGCCAAAGCCACTGCGGCTTTTTGTCGCCAGCGACGCTTTCGACTTTCTCGACAACATTGGCCATATCCCACGGCGCAAGAAACTGGCCCTTTTTTACATTGAGCGCAATGCCGTGTTTCTTTGCCTGGCGCGCGGCCTCCAGAATAAGATCGGTTTGCCGGCACAAAAAAGCGGGAACCTGAATGGCGTCCACTACCGCGGCGGCCGGCGCGCAATGCTCGAGAGCATGCACATCGGTAAGCACTTTAACGCCGTACTTTTTCTTCACGCGCGCCAGCATTGCGAGTCCTTTTTCAAGGCCAGGACCGCGAAACGAGTCGTGCGCGCTGCGATTGGCCTTGTCAAAAGAGGCTTTGAAGTAAAAATCCCAGTCGCTGAAGCGCGCCGTAGTCGCTTTCAAGCTAGCGGCAACCTCATCGATGAGCTCATCGGACTCGATGACGCAAGGACCGGCGATGAAGGTTAACTTTTTCGTCATCTTGAGTTCTGAGGCGAGTTTCGGGTTGCCGAAGCCTTGATGAACGCGGTGAAAAGCGGATGAGCATTCATGGGCCGGCTCTTGAACTCAGGATGAAACTGACAGGCAACGTACCACGGATGATCCGCGACTTCGACCATTTCGACCAGCTCACCCTTAGGAGACTTGTAGACGCCGCTGATGACCAGGCCATTTTTTTCAAGATCCTTACGAAACTCGTTATTGACCTCGAAGCGATGACGATGGCGTTCGGATATCAAGTCGCGCTTGTAAGCCTCAAAAGCACGGGTGCCGCGCGTGAGCGAACAATCATAGGCGCCCAGACGCATTGTGCCGCCCTTGTTGGTGATCGTCTTCTGATCTTCCATTACCGTAATCACGGCGCAGGGATCATTTGGGCTGAACTCGAAACTCGTCGCATTGCGCAGGCCGCAGACATTGCGGGCGAACTCGATTACCGCCAGCTGCAATCCCAGACAAATTCCAAAAAAAGGTTTTTTGTGGGTACGAGCATATTCAATTGCGCGAATCTTGCCTTCAATGCCGCGTTCGCCGAAACCACCGGGAACGAGAATTCCGTCCACCGCCTCGAGCAGCTCATTGCCGTTGCCCTTCTGCAGCTCCTCGGAGTCAATATAGACCAGCTCAGGTTTCACGTCATTAGCCACGCCGGCATGGACCAGGGCTTCGCTCAAACTCTTGTATGATTCTTTCAGGTCGACGTATTTGCCGACGATACCAATTTTGATCGTGCGCGACGGATTCTTCACCTTGTAGACCAGCTTTTCCCATTCGCTGAAGTCGGGCTTTGGCGTCCACATGCCAAGTTTTTCCATGATGATCTCGTCCAAACCTTCACTGTGAAAGTTCATGGGCACTTCGTAAATCGACGCCACATCCTTTGCCGAAAAAACGCATTCCGGTCTGACGTTGCAGAAGAGCGCGATCTTTTCCTTTACGTCCTTGGGCAAAGTGCGGTCGCAACGGCAAAGCAGAATGTCAGGCTGAATGCCGATCTCGCGCAGCTCTTTCACGGAATGCTGCGTGGGCTTGGTCTTCAGCTCGCTGGCCGCCACAATATAAGGCACCAGCGTTACGTGGACATAAAGCACGTTGTCGTAACCGACATCGGCCTTGAACTGTCGAATCGCTTCCAGAAAAGGCAGGCTTTCGATATCGCCTACGGTGCCGCCGACTTCGATAATGGTGAGATCGGCGTCTTTGGAGGCGTTGAGAATATTTTCTTTGATCTGGTCGGTGATGTGAGGAATGACCTGCACCGTCTTGCCCAGGTATTCGCCGCGGCGTTCCTTCTGAATAACGGTGTCGTAAACTTTGCCCGTCGTAAAATTGTTTTCGCGGGTCAGCGTGCAATGAACAAAGCGTTCATAATGGCCAAGGTCGAGATCGCATTCCGAACCGTCTTCCAGCACAAAGACTTCGCCATGCTGAAAGGGGCTCATCGTGCCCGGATCGACGTTGATGTACGGATCCATTTTGATCATCGTGACTTTCACGCCGCTGCTTTCAAGTAGAAAGCCGATGCTGGAAGAGGCAATGCCTTTTCCGATCGAGGAGAGAACGCCGCCCGTTACGAAAATAAATTTCTTCTGCTTCGAGCCTTTTGCCATGAAATTTACACTAGCATCGCGCGACGCGCAAATTCAAGGTCTTCATGCGTATCAACTCCGACGGTTGCGCGATCAGCAAACGCCACGCCAATCGGAATACCGTGAAAAAGTGCTCGCAATTGCTCGAGCGATTCACCGGCTTCCCAGGGTGAAGGCGGCAAGCTTGCGAACTTCAATAGAGTTTCGCGGGTATAAACGTAAACGCCCAGATGATGTCGAAGCGCGACCTCTTGCGTAAAAACTGACGGAACCGCTCCGCGGGAATAAGGGATTGGGAACCGGGAAAAATAAACGGCCCGCGCGTCGGCCGCGACCAGGACCTTTACGACGTTGGGATTGCGCAAGGCTGCTTCGTCTTGAAGTGGAGCGGCCGGCGTCGCCATAGGAAAGCGGCCGCTTCGAACGAGCTCGAGGCTGCGCTCCACAGAAGCCGGATCGAGCAGCGGCTCGTCACCTTGGACATTTACAAAAATGGATTCGGATCGGGAGCGGGCGACAAAGGCCACGCGGTCGGTGCCGGAGCTCAGAGTGTCCGGGGTCATTACTGCTTCGCCGCCGAATTTTGTGATGGCGTCGACGATGCGCTGGTGGTCGGTGGCGATCAGGACGCTATCGACTCCTTTTACCTTTTTTGCTCTTTCGTAGACGTGCTGAATCATGGGCTTGCCGTTGATGTCGGCCAGAGCTTTTTCGGGTAAGCGGGTGCTGCCCAGTCTTGCTGGGATTATGATGCAGACGGATTGGGTTGGTGACATGAACTTCGTTCTAGCACACCGGTTCGGGGACAGGAACCGGTTCCGGCGGGTGCCGGTACCGGTTCAGTTAACCGGTACCGTACACGGGACACAGGACACCGGACTCGGGTTACCGGGGGTATACCAGGCGGTAGAGATGACCGCCCAGGCGGTGGGATAGTTCGTGGGCTGCTTTTTGGTTTGTGATTTGGAGCAGGGCTTGGGTTTCGCGGAGTGAGCCGAGGGCTATTGCGTAGAATTTGCGCTTGTCGGCTTGGGTTGGCTTGCCGGTGCCTTCGGCGATGTTGAGGACTATGCTTAGGCTGGCTCGGGAGAGCTGATCTTTGAGGTGGTGCTTGGCTTTGATGGTTTCGCATTGGCCATAGAGTTCGAGGGCGAGGTCGTAGGTTCGAAAGCCTGTGATCATTGGGTTGCTCCTGTTTTCTGTTTTCATTTTTCTAAAAAAAACCTGCTCACAACGTAGTGGAGCAGGTTTTTTTTAGAAAAATGAAAACCGAAAACAGGAGCAAGCCACTGCTCACAGGCTTTCGAACCTACGACCTCGCCCTCGAAGTCTCTGGCC
>JBBRLF010000313.1:0-5887 GCA_038231515.1 candidate division WWE3 bacterium | reverse complement strand
TGGCTGGCCTTTATGGCGCTGTTTGCTCGCAGGCAGGAAGAGATCACGGAGTTTTTGCGACAGGTAAAACCGTGAGTCTGGAGCTCGACGAAAAGGAAGCGGCAACCTTTGCCAAGTACCTCGAGAACCGCAAGGTGCTCATTGCCGACCCCAGCACGTCTTCGCGTTCGGGGCTGTTTGCGGTTTTTCGCGATCTCGGGGCTCGCTCCAATCTTACCTTGCTCGTGAATACTTTTGGGCAGGCGCAGGCCACGATACTTTCCGACAAGCCCCATATTGTCGTGGCGGAATACGACCTGGGCAAGCGCTGCGGCCTGGAGCTGCTGCAAAGCCAGCGCGAGTCTCGCCCCGAAGAAACCAAGGAGTGCCTGTTCGTGGTGGTAACCTCTAATACCTCGCAGACCGCGGTGGCCCGCTCGGCCGAAGAGGATATTGACGCTTACATTATCAAACCCTTCACGCCCGAAGTCGTACGCAAGACGCTGATGCGCGCGGCGCTCGAAAAAATCAAACCCCGCGAATATATGCAGGCCATCGAGGCCGGTAAGCTGGCGCTGGGCGAGGCCAGACTCGACGAGGCCGAGGCGCATTTTAACCGCGCCATGGCGCTGGATCCTTCACCATCGCTGGCCTGCTATTACCTGGGTCAGGCCAAAGCGCTGCGCGATATTATGAGCGAGGCGCAAGGCAGCTATCAGAAAGGTCTGAGCTACAACCGCATTCACTACAAGTGCATGGTGGGCCTATACGACTTATTGATGAAGCAGCAGGAACATGCGCAGGCTTACGAGGTCGTGCGACGCCTGTCCCAGTATTTTCCTGCCAATCCCAAACGCCTGGCCGAAGTTTTGCGGCTGGCCATTGTCACCGGCAAGTTCGAGGACATCGAACGCTACTATACGATTTTCACCAACATTGACGACCGCGACGACACCCTGATTCGATACGTCTGCGCGGCGCTGGTGGTTTGCGGTAAGTATTATCTCAGCACCAAGGTGGGCAACAACCGCGCCATCGAGCTGTTTCGCAAGGCTTCGGTCACCGCCCAGGGCCGCACGAAGGTTCTGAAAGAAATTGTGCTGGCCTTGCTGGATTACCATTTGATAAAAGAGGCCGACAATTTTCTCTCGAAATTTCCGCCCGAGTCGTTCAACTCCGACGAATTTCTGCTGCTGCGTTTTCTCGTCTATAACTTCGCAGGCAAGCCCTCGATCATTATCGATCAGGGCCGGGCGCTGCTGTCGCGCGGAGTGGTGGACGATCGATTATACACGGTTATGATTCAGCGCTCGACGGAGGCGGAGCTGACCGCTGCGGTCGATGAGCTGCTGCATGATGCTTGTGAGAAATATCCTGATAAGAAAAGTTACTTCGAGGAAGTCGTTCACAAGGCTCGTAAAGGGTAGCTCGCGTTCGGGACGTCGGATTTCGGGCGTCGGACACCTGCCTCTTCAGAAGTCCCACATCGCAGAAAATGTCATCCCAATTACGCTAATCGTACTTTGCAAAAAAGCCGCCTTGTACGTCATCTCGGGCACCAGATGAAAGCTGCCGATCGAGGGAATGAGCATTCCGATGCCGAAGCCGGTGGCTACTCCGGTTTGGCTGCCGCTAACGCCATGCGCCGTTGCTCCGCCGGAGGTCGACATGTGAACGGCGTCCAGATAGAAGCGACCGAATAGGCCACTGTCTGGTTCGGTGAGCTGGACAAAGCTGCCAAAGTCCCACGCCTGAATGGCAATACCACCCAGGTTTGAGTAGCCGATATGGCCGCCCAGAGCGACATGGGAGTTGAAGTTATAGCCGCCAAAAGTCTGGAGGTAGAAGCCGGTGCCCGACCCATCTTTGCTCGCCACTTCGATGCCGGGGCCCAGGCCCCAGAAGCTGTGGCCGTCAGAAGCCAGGGCGTCGACTGTGTTTAGAGCCATGAGCGAGATAAAACACAAAATCCCTAACTTGAACTTGTGCATGGTGACGTTCTCCTGGTATTTATAGTGCCGATGTATCCGATACTTTTCAAGTATGGTTCGTTTGAGCTTTTTACTTACGGCCTCATGATGGCGCTGGGTGTGCTGGCGGGTTTGGTCGTGGTGAATCTCGAGGCGACTCGCAACAAGTGGAATCATGATATGATGACGCGCCTGGTGGTCTGGGTGTTTCTCATGGGCCTGGTCGGCAGCCGTGTTGTCTATGTCATTACCCGTATGAATGAGCCCAACATCGACCTCTTTGAAGTCGCGTTCAATCTGCGCGCAGGCTTCGTCTACTACGGTGGCCTCATTGCCTCGTGGCTGTACCTGATTTTTTATGTGCGCCGCTATAAGTTGCCGTTCTGGCCGGTGCTCGACACCTTTGCCTATGGAATCTGCGTTGGCCTGGCCGTGGGACGCATCGGCTGCCTGCTGGGTGGCTGCTGTTATGGCACTCCCACCAATGGCTGGTATGGCGTGGTGATGGTGAAGGAGGCGGCACTCGGGCATCTGCATCCGGTGCAGCTCTATGAGTTCCTGATTCTGATCGCGATGTTCATCCCTCTGTGGCTGCGTCGTGGCAAAAAGGCCTATGAGGGCGAAATCGTAGTGTGGTTCGTGGGTGTTTACGCGATTGCCCGTTTTATACTCGAGTACTATCGCGGCGACCTGATTCGTGGCTACCTGATCGAGGGCATCATGACGACCTCGCAGTTTCTGAGCTTGCCTTTGCTGGCCGTAGCCGTGGCATTGCATTTCAAACTTCGTGGTCACCCTGTAAAACGTGTCGCCACTGCGTGATTTTCGGCTGATTCTGGTCTCGCCCTTGTTTGCCGGCAATGTCGGAGCAGTCTGTCGTGTGGCTACGAATTTTGGATTGCAAGACGTGCGCATCGTGACGCCACAGTGTGACTGGCAGGGCCACGAGGCCAAACTCTATGCCAAGGGTCCAGCGGCAAGGGTTCACCAAAGTGTACGCATCGAGGACACCCTGACGTCAGCGGTTGCCGACTGTGGCGCAGTGGTGGCTTTTACCCGCCGCACGGGCGAGCTGCGGCGAGCATCGGTTGCACTGGGCGAGCTGGCAAGCCTGCGCGAGCGCGGGGTGACTGCGTTGGTTTTTGGCCGTGAAGACGTGGGGCTCTCCAGCGCCGAGCTTGCCGTCTGCACCCGGGTTTGCACCTTTCCTACGGCCGACGAGATGCCTTCGCTCAACTTGAGCCACGCAGTAGCGGTGGCGGTGGCGCGGATTTACGAGGGGGTGGGCGCGGGTGAGGTGGCCAAACTGGCCGATGCCGTGCCCATGGAGGAGCTGGAGGTTTTATTCGAGCACTGGCAGCAGACGCTCGCCGACGTGGGAATAACCTCAGACGGCAAGCCCGAGCGCATGATGTTGCATATTCGGCGCCTGCTTCAACGCGCGAATCTCACGAAGACCGAGTTTGGAATTTTGCGCGCCTATCTTTCAAAAACCCAGGTTGCGCTGGGTACTAAAATCAATCGCCCCTGAGGACGACCTTCTTAACCGCAAGGGCGCGTGCTGATTCCGCGTCGATCAGCGGCATGCCGCAAGTGCGGCGATGACACACGAGCAGCTCACGTTGCGGGCCCGGCTTGCGAAACAGATGCGGATGCACGCAGGCCTGATAGGCCGTAGGGCCGCTGATCGTCACTGGACCGGCCAGCGCCATTAGTGCCGCGCACGCGGTTTCGCCCATGCCCATGGGAACTTTTTCCAAAAGGGGAAACAGCTTATAGAGCAGCTCGTCGGCCGCCGTGTCAAAACCGCCACCTTCGCAAATTTCTCCCAGGGCCAGCAGGCATTGCGCCAGCACCGCGTTGCCCGCCGGAATGGCCTGATCGTAAACACTCTTGGGGCGTTGAATCAGCTTTTCATGATCGTCGCTGGTGAAGAAAAAACCGCCACCATTGGGGTCGGCAAAGTGCCTCAGCACCACTTCAATCCAGCGTCGGGCCTGGGCCAGCAGCGCATCGACCTCGGTCTCGTCTTCACTGATGCGAGCCACATCAAGGGCTGCCATGCTCATGAAGGCATAGTCGTCGAGATAGGCATTGAAGCGTGCGGTGCCGTCTTTATAAACACTCCATAGCCGATCGCCTTCGCGCGACATCCTGGTACGCACAAAGTCCAAGGCCACGAGCGAACTCTCGCCGGCCTCTTCGGCCAACGGCCCCCAGTGCTCGGCGGCACGCAGGGCCCGCGAGGCCCAGGCCAGGCCCGAGATCATCAAGCCGTTCCAGCCCGCGATAATCTTTTCGTCGCGGCCCGGATGCACGCGCGTCTCGCGTGCGCTGAATAGTTTTTCACGCGCCTGGCGCAGCACCTCGGTGGTTTTTACCAGGTCCAGATCCACAAGGCGCGCCACGTCGGCCAGGCTCTTGTCGATGAACAGCACGGTCTCGGCGCCGCCTTCGAAGTTGCCGGTGTCGCCCACGCCATAATGCAGCTCAAACACGCGCGCTTCCTGCTCGCTTAAAGCTTGGCGCAGCTGGTGCGGATTCCACACGAAAAATTTGCCTTCCACGCCTTCGCTGTCGGCGTCCTGCGTGGAATAAAAAGCACCTTCCGGCGCTTTCATCTCGCGCAGCACGTAGCGCGTGGTTTCGGCCAGGACGCGCGTATAGAGCTGCTCGTCCTCGAAGTTCAGGGCGCCCAGCTGCTTGCCCGTCAAAAGCACTTCCGCCAGCAGTCTCATGAGTAGCGCATTGTCATAGAGCATCTTTTCGAAGTGGGGCACCGACCAACGCTCGTCCACTGAGTAACGGTGAAAGCCACCACCGAGCTGATCGTAGATTCCGCCTTTAGCCATGCGGGTAAGGCCCAGCAGAGCTGCTTCCTGTGCCATACCGAAGCCCGTCGAGCTGCCGTAGCGCCACAGGAAAGTCAGGTTCATCGTGTTGGGAAATTTTGGTGCGCCACCGAAGCCGCCGTTGTGCCAGTCGGTTGCAGCAAGAATGGCATCGCAAATTTTTCGCAGCGCAGGCTGTGTGGGCCGCGTGTTTTGCTCGGCCTTGGTGGCTTCGAGCTGCCCGATGGCGTCAGTCAGGCGTTGCGCATTCTCGACCACATTGGTGTGGTCCTTCTTGTAGGCATCTGCCAGCGCGTTGAGCACGCGTGGAAACCCGGGGCGTCCTTGCCGGTCTTCGGGCGGAAAATAGGTGCCGCCGAAAAAAGGACGCAGGTCGGGCGTGAGAAAGACGGTCAAAGGCCAGCCCCCGCTGCGAGTCATGAGCTGAGAGACGTTCTGATAGAGCTGATCCAGATCGGGGCGTTCTTCGCGATCCACCTTTATATTGATAAAGTTCTCATTCATGAGCCGGGCGATGTCGGGATTCTCGAAGCTCTCGTGCTCCATCACGTGGCACCAGTGGCAGGCCGAGTAGCCGATGGACAGTAAAATGGGCCGGTCTTCAGCCTTCGCCCGTTCGAGCGCCTCGGCGCCCCAGGGGTACCAGTCCACGGGGTTCGTGGCATGCTGCTTGAGATAGGGGCTGGATTCTTGCGCCAGGCGATTTGCCATAAATTTCTCCGTATTCTCTAACACTTAGCTGACTAATTCC
This sequence comes from candidate division WWE3 bacterium, assembly GCA_038231515.1. GTDB lineage: Bacteria > Bdellovibrionota > UBA1018 > UBA1018 > UBA923 > JACQAX01. The sequence goes on along the minus strand of JBBRLF010000313.1, from coordinate 335 downwards.
GGACTGGCGAGTTTGTTCTCGTGAGTGTGCGCGAGGGTGATGACCCAATAGTTGACTAAATTAGTCTGAAACTCTTTGACATATAGCGTCAAACTTGATAAAACACTGCCGTTACAAGAATTTGGTGCTGCGGAGGTTTCATGCGGTTTGCCCCATTGTTCGGAATTTTGGCTCTCAGTCTCTCGGTCACGGCGCTGGCCGATGACAAAACCGCGTGGCAGCTTCCGAAAGATTTTTTCTCCCTGCCACCTCGTCTGGGCCTGGGCGGCTTCGGCTTTGGCGGTTCGAGTCGCGATGCCAATCCCTCGCTGGGCGGAATTTGTTTTCGCGATCAG
>JBBRLF010000312.1:0-5922 GCA_038231515.1 candidate division WWE3 bacterium | reverse complement strand
TGTTGTCGCGCACGATGTCGGGGCCGTATAAAAATGCAATCGAGGCCGGATCAACCTGACCCAGCCAGCCCCCTTCGCCCGAGCGTCGAATCGAGCGCTCGACCACGTCCAGGGGAATGGCGCCGGCTTTAATGGCGCGGTTTTTTCCGGAGTAGTAATCTTGCAGAAACATGCGTAGCGCAGTGGCACGTTGTTCGACGCCTTGGCGCAGAGTTTCGTACTCTTCGCGGGGAATCAGGCGGGGCAGCGGCAGCAGCGCATTGTCGCCCTTGAAGTCGGCAATGGTTTGCTTCGAAATGCGTTTGCGTTTAGCCAGGCTGTACTCGGAAAAGATTTTATAAACTTCGGCGTAATGCGGGCGAACCGCGCCGCCGGCGTCGAACATTTCGTCGTAATGTTCGTCGTCCTGGGCATGGGCAAACGGCGCCAGAGACAGAAGGACGAGCAAGGTGAAGGGCCGCAGTGTGAGCTTCATGCTTACTTATCGGCAATTTCACGAACGCAGACATTAGGAAAATTTTGCCGTTCATGGTCGTATCAAGCGCTAGCGCTTATAGATTTTCCAGCGTGTTTCCGCGGCGCCGATGTCGGGAAAGTCTGCGGCTACGGCAGGGCAGCCCGCGCCCCCTGGGCAGCTGCGTGTGGCGCTGTTGCGGGGAATATAGAGCACTTGAAGGGTTCTTGTGTCTTTGAGGTAGACGTACATCTGGTCCCAATATGAAATTCCAGTTGTGTTAAGTGCCCGGCCACCAAGATCGAAGTAGGCCATTTTGCCTACGGTTACCGCGGAGGCTTTTGGATTTATGAGATGCGTCGCATCGATGGCGGCCGTAGTGCCGGGACTGTAGGAGTTAAAGGGAGCATCGATATGGCTGGCGTCAATACTGTCTATTCTTTTGCCTTCCAATAAACAGGTCGCATCGGTTTTTGAAGTCGTGTTCTGGTTGCAGGCATCCCACTTCATGGGATCGAGCAATGCCAGGTCGGCGTTACTTTGGTTGTGAGCCGCGCTTGCCTTTCCGAAGCCAAACGCTAGCGTTCCATAGCGAGCCGAGGGAATGATCGAAACTGCTCCGGGATTCGGATCGTAGAACTCGCTGGCGTAATCGCGATCGACTTTTGGATTGAACCACACCCCTTGAATCGTTCCGATCAGATCCTGTCCGAGCTGCTCAAAGGATGTTTGGGTGTTTGGAGTGCCGGTGGAAGTTTCTTCGAAATAAAGGTTTGAATTGAGCCAGCCGCTTTGATCGGCCGCGGGCAGATATTTTGCAAATGGTTCCGCGGCGAAGTAGGTATGTGGCAAAAACCAATAGATATTCGAGCTGTAAGCTGGACCAAACTGTTTGAAACGTTCGAATTCGTTTGGATACCGGAATACCGAGGTGTTCACGTAGGTGCCACTGGTGTAGTTGCCATCGAGCAACGTCATATTGAAATAGGCGAAGTCGTTGGCATTGGCCGTGGTGATGTTGCCAAGTTTGGTAGTACCACTGGTGACGTTGATGAAGCCCGTGTTAGCCGATACGATGCCGGTTTGTTTTAAGGCCATGAGCCAAGGGCCATTGTCATTGGCGTCGCTGCCAATATCGCTTTGCTGGCCTTTGCCCAAAGAAAACCAGTGGTAGCCATTTGTCGCGATCGCGCTTGTGAGATCTGAGCCGAGATTCTGGAGCTGGGTGTACTGGGTTATAACGGGATACTTGAAGCGGTCTTGATCGCTTGGAGGAGTTGAAAGCTCAAGTGCGCTGGCATGCGCGACGTAAACCGAATAGGTGCCGCCCGTCCCGGATTGGCCATCTTTTTGGTACATGAGCATAAAGACGTTGCCGTCAGCCATGGGAGTTACCGAGCAGCCCCCGGTAACGTTGCAGTTTTTCAAGATGACTGAGCTTTGAGTGCTGGGGATCGTGGTGCCATAGCCGGGGGACATGTTTCCAAAACCCGATATAGCCATGACTTTACTTAAGGGGACGGGCACACTCGTCAAGGCCCGGGATGGCTTGAAGGCATTTGTGCGGACGTACTTTTTCCAGCTCGAGTTTGTGTCCGAAGCCGGCGCAGGGAATAGGCCATTCATATCATAAACGTCATTATTGTAATATTTTTTGATCGCGACGCAGGGATCGGCCGAGGCGATCGGAAAGTATTTAGCGTAAACGATGTCCTGATCCATCAGATTCGTGAGGTCGACTTGGTCGAGCAGGTCGACATTGGGGGCGACCGCGAACAGCACTCCGTCGTAGAGTGGGATGATGGGTCCGCTATTATTGGGCACGGGTGGATAGACGCTAAAGACTGAATAGCAAACCGTACCGGTACTGCGCGTTACTGTCGAGGGGTCGGGATTGATTTTCAGGTCTATGCTAAGATGGTTAAAATCGGTATGTGCGATGGGAATGGGTCCTGTTCCGAATATTCCAACCGGCGTGCCACTCGAAGATGGCGATGCCGGAAAGTTGTACGGACAACGGCCGTCGTCGCTACAAGCTATGGCAGTGGAGGCAATGTCGCAGCCGATCCAGTTGTTGGGATCAAGCTTTGCCACGCTACCGTAGGTAGAAGCTGCATTCTTGGTGCCCCAGGATATGCTTACTTTGGAAACGTCAATGTAGTTGGGGACGATCGTTAGCGCGGCCGTCTCGTCGTCCATGCCGCTTTGGCTCCAGTTTTCGTCGGCGTCAGGATTGAACCAGCCACCCTGCAGCGTAAACGGAATATCTTTATAAAGGGAGCCGCCTTTGTCAGCCGATGCCACGTCGACGCCATCGGGTATGCTCGTGGACGCCACGAGCGCGCTCCAGTCTGTCGGTACTGTCAGCAACTCAGGGGCAAGGTAGGACATGAAAGTAACCGCGGCCCGTTCACTGTGGCGAATCGGCGAGGAGTTGGCGACACTGCCCGTACTAAATCGCCGATCTTTCACGCCAATGTCGAGGGAATGCAACCAGTCCCAGGTGGGAGCGGCGCAGTTTTCGACCTGAACGGTCCCTAGGACATGCCCGGCGCTTGTAATTGGGATTTGGGCTGATTGATTGGAATCAGGTGGAAACAAGCGGTGGAGTCCCCCAGTTGGGCTGTCGATTTCAGCGCTCGTGACGCTATAGGTATTTATAAGCGTGCTCCTGATATCGTCGCTAAGACCACGCAAGTGTTGATACCAGCCCGTCACGCCGCAGGTATACTCATAGTCGATACGATAATCTGGAACCGAGGAGCCATCCGTTCCCGGGCTCACTGAAATTGCGGTAATCTTCAGCGGCGCCATCGCCAATACGTCGTGGGCGGTGCCGCAGGTGGCGTCGTTCCAGGTCGCGTACATATGATCTGAAGGTCGAATATGGCTGGCTTGGTTTACGTTTCCGAGAGGCTGCAGAATCACCGAGCTTGAGTACGCCATAGGCCCGGAGGTAAAGAGCGGATGAGAGAGTGGTACATCCGGTACGCAGTCAGTTGCGAAAGCCAGACCAAGCGGGGTGACCGTCAAGAAAAGCGCCAGCAGATATTTGAGCATAGGTAAAGATCGGCGAAAACACCGATAACTTAAGATCAAACGGAAAGTTAACGAATTCCAAAAGTAAATTTGCTGCTCTGGTAGGCATGGTCCCCGGGCTTGAAATAATTCGTAAGCTGCAGCTCGCTGATCTCGTGACCCGGGTAAACGATGCCAGCCGTCACGTCGAGCGACCTGAGTGCCGCGTTGTCATAGAGTCCCAGACTCTTGAGCACCAGAATATTTTTGGACCGGTCAAGCCAGGAACAAGGAAACTGCAGCCGAGGATTGGCCGGGTCGACCACATCGACCGTGCCGATAAATTTGCCGTTGAGTACGAGTCCCAGGGTACCCTGCGTAACGGCCAGCCCGTAAAAGGTGGCTGCACAGAGAGCTTTTGGAGCCTCCCAGCTTGTGGGGCGCGCACGCGCCGCGCTTTTCTGAAGCTTGCGGATGCGCTGGTCTACTTTCTTCATGAAAGATGGAAAAGCGGCCATGGGCACCGAGTCGGGCACGCCAAACAATGTTGCGCCCTTGGAAACAATAACCATGCGCTGCGGATGAAACGAGGGAAAACTTTTGAGCGCTTCGACGATCTTGTAAGTACCCACCGTTTCATCGCCATGGCAGGCGAAGATCGCGAGCGACTCCAGATTGGGCGCAAGGTCGGAAAAAAAGCTCAGCGGATATTCGTTTAGGCGAGAGTCAACCAGCTTGCCGCCGCTCATGCCGTGCGAAATAATCACGACATTGCGTACCGAGCGGGTGCGCAGCGCCTGAAACACAGTACCCAGGTCAGTCGCAGGAAAATAAGTCCACCGCAGCTTGACCCGGCCCAGCGCTTTTTTCGCGGCCTTACGGGCATCTTTAGCGTCTTCGGCCTGGCGCACGACGTGCAACGCCTGATAGTCCCCAGCCAATTTCATGTAGGCGGCGTAATCGAATTTAATTTTATGGGCGCGCGATATGCAACCCGCCAGCGTCTTTGGCTTCACCAGCTCAAGCAAGCTTTTGGAGTCATGCTTCATGCGGGCGTTCAGGGCCTTGTAGCGCGCCTGCATGGCGGCAAAGTCGGGTGCGGCCGTGACATCCGTGGGGGGCTCAATGGAAAAAATAATGTTCTCGCCAGCGTTGGCGGGCAGCGGCGCAACCTGGGCGATGAATTCGGCAGGCGGCGTGACCACGTGCGATTCTTGAAGGCGCACTACGCTGCCGGGCGCGAACTCAAGGCGCAGCAAATCCCAAATGGTTTTGAAAAAACCGGGGGTGTGCACCTGCGCGCGGGCTTTTTGAATATCCGTGCAGAGTGAGAAATACGGGTCGTTGGCGCGCGCGGGCGGCGCGGCCAGAGTCAAGAGGGTGAATGTTAAAATAAACGCCGTCTTGTTCATGAGTAGTGAGAGACACGCGGGGCGGTCTTGCGCCCGCGTGTCTCCAACCTTTTTCGTTTACTGCAGATCCGAAATGACTTGTTCCACGGCAGCGGGATCCAGCTCAACCAAACCCGTAGGCGCCAGGATGTTCAGGACTTCGGCGCGCGAAAGAGCAGCGATCTTTTGGCCATTCTTGTCGGCCTCAGCCGAAGCGGCTTTTTCGCGGATGGCGAGGGCCAGATTCGAGACGACCGCGCGGTCGTCGATGAAGCTGTACTTCTTGGCAAGCGCGCTTTCGAGGGCGTCCTGCTTCACGTTGCCATCGGCATCGAGAAGAAGAAGTCCGGCGTCGTTGTAAACGGCGCCCATGATGACGAGCAGCACACCAATGCCAAACGGCAGCAGGATGATGCCAGCGTTAGCCTGGCGGGCAGGAAGGGCAACGGAACACGTTGCCGCGATCAATAAAACAGACAAAGCTCTCTTAATAGCGTTCATTTCAAACTCCTAAAATTGTAAAACGTACCGATGCATGACTACACGCGTCACGTGAGGTTGTAAAGCGTAAATCTGGCAATATCCAGTGTTCCGGAGAGTTAACGAAGTGCTGGATTTGACCTACACAAAGTTGGCCAACGGGTGCCCGGGATTACTTTCAGGTATTGCAGAACTGTGAAAGTACGACGAAACTGGACTTATGAATCAGGTGATTATCGATGTCCGCGAGCCAGACGAGTTCAACGCCGAACATGTTGAGAATTCGGTTCACATTCCCCTTGGCAGCTTTGCCAACAGAGCGCCGGCGATATTGAATGCCCTGGGTGAGCAGGACGTGGTGCTGATGTGCCTGGGCGGCAAGCGCGCTCGGCTTGCGCTGGATCAGGTGGCGTCGTTTGGCCTGGCCGCGCTTCAGCCGAAGCTTTCGGTTTATGAGGGTGGGCTTCAGGCGTGGAAAGCCAGTGGCAAGCCCACGGTGCGCGCCAAGCGTGGGCACTTTCCAATCATGCGTCAGGTGCAGATCGTCGCGGGCCTGCTTGTGACCGGCTCGGTGCTGGC
>JBBRLF010000311.1:0-5940 GCA_038231515.1 candidate division WWE3 bacterium | reverse complement strand
GGTGTTCGCATCCCACCCTAGCGCCGAACAGCACGGCGCGAGGGTGGGGCACCAGAGAGAACGGTTCGTGCAACGAAAATCCCCACCCTGTGTCGTACTGCCCCACTCAAGCCAACGGCGGGCTTGAATGGGCCACCGGCGGCATGGGAGTGGTAGGGGTCCTTCGCTGCGCTCAGGATGACAACGGGGGGGGAGATCCCACGTCTCGAAAGACGCGAGACATGGGGCACCCGGCGGTGTGGGCATCCCACCCTAGCGCCGAACAGCACGGCGCGAGGGCTCATATCAAAGCGCTGAAACGGCACTCCCATTGAATGGGCCAGCTGCTTGCTCAGCTCGGTTTTGCCCACGCCGGTAGGGCCGCAGAACAAAAAAGAACCCACGGGCTTATCGCCCGCGCGCAGGCCCGAGCGGGCCAGCCGAATAGCGGTCGTCAGAGCTTCGATGGCGTGATCCTGTCCAAAGATCGCCAACTTCAAGTCGCGATCGAGCACCTTGAGACGGTCTTTCTGGTTACTCGACACCGAGCGCTCGGGAATACGCGCAATCTGCGCCACGACCTGTTCGATTGCTGCGGCATCCACGGTATTTTTCTTCGACAGCCGCGCGCGCGCACCCGCCTCGTCGATCAGGTCAATCGCCTTGTCGGGCAAAAACCGTTCAGGCAGGTGCTTCACCGAAAGATCGACCGACGCGCGAATTGCATCTTCGGAGTATTTCACCTCATGATGTTCTTCAAATTTCGACTTAAGCCCGCGCAAGATCTGTACGGCGTCATCGACAGAGGGTTCCGTAATGTCAATTTTCTGAAACCGGCGCGCCAACGCATGGTCCTTCTCAAAAACATTGCGATATTCGGTATAGGTCGTGGAACCGATGCAGCGAATCTCCCCACGCGAGAGAAAGGGCTTTAGAATATTTGCCGCGTCCAGCACGCCGCCGCTCACGGCACCGGCACCGATGACGGTGTGAATCTCGTCGATGAACAGAATCGGAGTTTTACCCTGGTCCTTCTTACGTACCAGCTCGCTCAGCACCTTTTTCAGACGCTGTTCAAAGTCGCCGCGAAAGCGCGCACCGGCCAGCAACGTTCCCATGTCCAGGGCGTACACTTCGGCGTTCTTCAATAAATCGGGCACGTCGCCATCGACAATGCGCACGGCCAGCCCTTCGGCAAGGGCCGTCTTGCCTACGCCGGCTTCGCCGACGAGCAGCGGGTTGTTTTTACGGCGGCGGCAAAGGGTTTGCACCATGCGCTCAAGCTCGGTCGCACGGCCGATAAGCGGATCAATCTTACCCGCGCGCGCCAGATCGTTTAGATTCGTGGCGTATGTTTCGAGGGCATCATTCTCCCGCCGGGGCTTGCGCGCTTCCTCTTCACCGGTACCCACTGTGGGCACTGCCGGAATATTGTCGTCACCACCCAGTACGCCGTGGCTGATGATGTGCAAGACATCGAGTCTTTCAATGCCGTGCTTGCTCAGCAGATAAAGCGACTGGGAGTCCTTGGCCTGAAACAGCGCCACGAAAAGGTCTTTGGGCTGCACCTCGTCTTTGCCCGACGACTGCACATGAAACAGCGCCCGCTGCAGTAAGTTCTGTACGCCGATCGTGACCACGGGCGGCGTTTCCACATCCGCGCTTTGCACTTCGAGCTTGGGCACTTCGCGGTCGAGATAACCTTCCAGATCTTTCCTGATTTCATCGGGGGAGACGCCGCAGATGTCCACGATCTCGCGCACGTCTTCATCTTCGAGCAAGGCCCAAAAGACGTGCTCCAGCGTACAATACTCATGCTTGTTTTCAATGGCATGGCGCCCGGCCCGGTTGAGAACTTCTTCGGATTTTCGGCTAATCATATTTCCTCCGCGGTGCACATCAGTGGATGACTGTGCGTTTTTGCGTATTCGGTAACCTGATCAACTTTCGTCTCGGCAATTTCGCGGCTGAAAATGCCCGCGACTCCCCTGCCCTCATGATGGACCTTCAACATGATCTTTACAGCTTCTTCGTGATTTTTTTTAAAAAACCTGGCCAGCACTTCGATGACGAACTCCATGGTCGTGTAGTCGTCGTTCAAGAGATATACTGCGAATTTCGGCGGCTCGCTCAGGGTGGGTTTTGCCGCATCGACGGCGATATCGCCTTCGTGTTCGGTTTCACCGTCGTCTTCGGAGTTATGCATCCTGAATCCAATATTAGCACATTTACGGGGTTTTATGCACGAAGAGCGCTGTATAACGCGGGCCAGTGGGCAATGTTTCGCTTTCATACAAGACCAGTTCGCTTACAAGCGACTTGCCGAAGTCAGATTGTGAGTAGGCAGCAAGAAACCGTGCGCCCGGGTTGCCGTGCCTCACCCGGCCAATCGTCAAATGCGGTGAATATTCATGTAGCGCTCTGGGTACGTCCAGCCCTGCAAGGCCCTCATCGAGCGACCGAGCCATTGCAGACAGCTTGCCGCTGGGCTCGTTAATACCTATCCAAAGTACTTTAGTGTAATGCTTATCCGGAAACACACCGGCCCCCTTGGCTCCGATTTGCAGAGGCAACAAGGCTCCAGCCGTTGCAATAGCCTCGATAATCCGTGGCAGTTTTTCCGTGGCGGTTGGCCCCAGGAATTTCAAGGTGATGTGCAGGTTTTCCGGTTTCACCCAATTAATTTCGCCGCCAAAATCGTCGCGCGATACCCGCGCCAACTCGGCATTGACCTGCGAGCTCATATTGACGGCGACAAAAAGACGTTTCATGGATTACGCTCATCATATATGACCAAAAGTTTGACCGCAAAGTTCGGCCAGGCGGCGCAGTTCGCCGCCCGCGCGCATAGCGGGCAGGTGCGCAAAGGCTCGGGCACGCCGTATATCGGCCATCCCATCGCCGTCGCCTCGCTCGTACTGGAGTACGGCGGTAATGAAGCGCAGGCCATTGGCGCGCTTTTACATGATGTCATCGAAGATTGCGATGTGACCGCCGCCACGCTGGAAAAACAATTCGGAAAAAAAGTCGCCCGCATTGTGGTCGAATGCTCAGATTACTTTGGTCCCGCAAACGCTCGTAAACCCGCGTGGCGGGCACGCAAAGAAACCTATATCGAACAGCTGGCGCACGTCTCGGGTGAAACCTTGCTCGTCTCTGCCGCGGACAAGCTGCACAACGCGCGCTCAATCGTGCACGACGCAAAACACCACGGCAAATCGATCTGGAAGCGCTTCAGCGCCAAGCCGCCCGAAATTCTTTGGTACTATCAGGCGCTGCTGCAAGCCTATCGCAAACGCCGGCACGCCAGCCTGGCGGTGATTCTGCTCGAGCTCGAGCTGGCCATTGCCGAGCTGGCTCGCGCCGCAAAACGCGCTTAATTTCCAATGCGGCCTGAAAGCCGGCCTTCGATGGCGTTCTTCAAAATGGCCTGCGATACCGCGTTGAAATAGCCGTAATCCAGGCTCAGCATGATACTGCCCGGCGAAGAACGATACCAGTTTTGGTATTTACAGCCCAGGCGATAGTCGGTCAGAAGCACGCTGGTGCCCCACTCCCGGGCCGCGGGCTTGCCCGCAAAACAGTTTTCGTGCACACGATTGTCGAGTGTGCCGTTACCGCCATAAGAGATGTACTCATCATCCAGGCCTCCAAAGGAATGCCCGAACTCATGCACGAAAACTTTTTCGCTGCGCCGTCCATTAAAGCTCACCGAGGTTTCACCACCCGAGCCGCCGTAAACGTCAGAGTTTACGATTACGACCAGCTTGTCGAAGGGCACCTTGGCCGCGCGAATTTTGCGCTTGGCCAGGCCATTGTCGCAGGTGAGCAGACGGCCAGCGTAAGAACAGCCAAGCAGGTCTTCGTTTTCAACGTCGTGGAAACGAAACGCGCCGGCATAGGAGCGAAAGGGTTCAAACGTCAGCAGATGTTCCTGAAAGGCCTTGGAGTCAGCATGAAACTTTTGCATGCCCTTGACGCCCGAAAAGCGTTCGCCGATAAATGCGATGTCAATGGTGCTGCGCGGACCGGCGAGGTCCTCAAACAGGTCCATGTTGCCCTGATCTACGCTTGATTCTTCAATACCGGGGCGGATGAAATCAGACTGCTGCACTTCCTGAGCAAGGACTGGAGCCGCTAGAGCGGTAAACGTGAGAAGCGACAGCGCAAACACTGAAACCGGTTTCATGAGTTATCCCCCTGTGGACAAAGGGGTCACTAATGAATTTGATTCAATGTGTCAAATTTCTATTCTTCTAGTCCTTAAGCGTGATCCGGACCAGGCGTACTTCGCCGCGAAACGGGGCCAACGGGCGCGAATAGCCTACGACCAAGGAATGCCCGTCCACGCTGGAAAGCGCGATATGCTCTTGAGCCAGATAGTTGGTCGTACCCGAAGGAACAGAGGCCTGAATTCCAGTCGGACTCGTTTCAATGGTTAGCGAAGCTGACCAAGGGCCTTCGGGACGAGGCGCCGTACGCAGCTGAATGCGATTTCCAAGCAGCTCGCTGTGCACCGCCACATATTGATTGAGCCAGGAATTCCACGACACCGTCATGCCCGCCGCGGCGTGCTCGATCACGACTTTTGCCTTGGTGATGTCGGCAACCCAGTCCGTTCCATCATAGAAAGTGTAGGCAGCCCGCTGATCAGCCATTCCCTCTGCGGCACGAGCTAGCTTGCAGCCCATGTTCAGAAAGGAAACGATCGCACAGGAATAGAGATAGGCGAACTCGCCATCACGTACAACGCCGCCACTGCCAAACAAAGGGTCGGGCGGCGCGAACAGCAATCCAGCATCACGCGTGGCTACCGACTCGCCCGTATTCACGCGAGCAATTCCAACGCCGTGAGATTCGAAGCCAGTGCCTTTGATGCGCCGAATGAGGTCAAAAACGAGTACGGCCTGGCTGTCACTGCCACCCACGACGGGCCCGGGCCAGACCGCCCAGCCATTCAGTGCGTCGGCGGTGTTAGCGGCGGCCTCGTCCGCGGTAAATGGAATAAATTCACCTGGCGCACCACTGGCATCAAGCGGCTCCGAAAGATTCAAAGGATCAGCAACCGTGCCCCAGGCCGCGGTTGACGAACGAATCGAAGAACCATCTGAAGTTACCGGGCTTATAAAAGTGTCGCCGAAGGTCCAGAGCACGCGGCCACCCACCAGCGCGCTTGCGCCGCCGTCACGCCCCAGCACATGGGCCGGCATCGAGAGTGGCCCCATGTCTTCGACCTTGCTTACGCCAAGTGAACGCGCCGGCACCGGATCTACCGGAGCGACGCAGGCGGATTGAAATACGGCCAATACCAAGAGAGCGGGTGCGATTCGATTGATCATTTGGGGTTACCTTGAAACTACTTATAACGCATTGCGTTACTAAAAGGAAGTACGATATGTCTAGCGAAAATGGGTGTACACCCGAATCCGAGCGTGATAACAACCCCTTACAATTCAAGCAGGTAGGAGAGGTGTCCGAGTGGCTGAAGGAGCACGCCTCGAAAGCGTGTGAACCCGTAAGGGTTCCGAGAGTTCGAATCTCTCCCTCTCCGCCATTTTAATTTCAAGGTCTTCTCGTAAACCGCAGTAAGTATCCAAAATCAAAAACCAAAGGCATTAAGGGTTTAGCGGCATCGCTACCCTGGGACCGTCACCCGGAATCAGTCACTGTCAGCACAGTGATCTGAGTTCTGTCTGAGTGGTGGCTGAGTTGGAACGCGGTCTCTTTGGGGGTCGGCAGCATTGTTGTGATATCGAGAGTTATGATTAAAAAAGAGATGAACTGAATGTTCAGCGCTTTCGAGCTTGCCTCTTTGTTCCCTGGTTCGGTGATTGTAGAGACAGCGAGCATTTCTGCACCAGAAGGCGACCTCGATCCACAGGAAGAGGCCTCACTCGGTCCAGCAAATAGGATTCGATATGCAGAGTTTCGCGCGGGTCGAGTTTGCGCCAGAAGAGCCTT
>JBBRLF010000310.1:0-5951 GCA_038231515.1 candidate division WWE3 bacterium | reverse complement strand
AGGAGAAAAACAGTGCGCCGAAAAGCGCCGCCATATTAGCTGGGGCGCGCACTGAATTTTTATGGCGGGTCATTTCAAGAAGTCGCAGCAGTAGAAAAAAAAGAATGGTGGTATTCAAAAAGTGGCAGACCAAATTCAGCGCATGATAAGGGCCGGGTGGACGAGACACCGGCGCTAGTACCCGTACAATGGATTCGAGCAGCCACCAAACCGAATACGACAACGGCATATAGAGCTGCGAAACGGGATTGCTCCACAGTGCGGCAAGGTTCGCCAACGTAGGTGGATTCAAATACCGGTTATCCCGAATATGCTGGTCATCGTCGATGGCCAGAAAGCCGAATGCCAAAGACTGTGCATAAACTGCCAGACAGGCGACTGCGATCAGCAGAATTTCCCAGCGGTATCTGGTGAGCGTTCTGGCCAGGCGCCGAAACACTGTGGTGCCAGTCGAATCTGCCTTACAAAGTGGGTCTACCACAGCTCCCTCTCCATCTCTTTAAGAGTGGACTGCACCGTGGGCTTCGCCAGCATATGGGCGGGCAGCAGGCGCATGGTCTGCAGGGCTTCGCGAACCTGGCCGCGACGCCGGTAAAACGCGGCTTTGCCCACCAGACAGTAAATATTGTCCGGGACGTCGCTCAGGCAACGATCCAGCTCCGCCTCAAACCGTTTTCGAAAGTCAGCATCGAATTGTTCCGAAAGAGCGGGCAACGCCGCCGAAACGCCACGATAAAGGAGCTTGTACTCTCTCGCGCGAATAAGCGCGGCGTGCTCGGGAATGCGCTTTGCGTAAACGATCGAGGCATTGTCCATAAATACAATTGCCCAGCGCGACGATGGTGCGCGGGCCGCGTGCTGATCCGGAATACTGGGGTGGATTGCAGGCAGGGGCCAAAGAATGAAATTGAAATTATATTTTTTATAGATTTTTTCAAAATCCGCCTCCCCACTCGATTTTGTTTCAGCGGCGCCAATTTCCTCAATGACGTCCAGAAACAATGGACAGCGGCCATCCATCGAAACCCGGTATTCCCGCAGCTCCGAAGCCAGGTAACCACCGAAATCATAACCATTGAGCATATTCGGTTTGAGGTGGGCTCTTTTTATAAACTTAACACTTTCCGTCGGAAAGCTTTCCCGTGATGGGCCAAAGCCGTACCGCATGGGCATATAGGATTCGTTCCAAACGACAAGTGCCACAATGCCGCAGGCGCAAACAAGCGCGGCGCTGCGACGCCATTGCACCAGTACACCGGCGCCCAATGCAAGCACAGGCGTCGAAAAAATCAACACGTAAGCATGGGTACGTGGCGCCATTACGAACATCGTGACGAGCAAAGCAAAGGCGGGCAGGAAAGCAAAGGGCTCGCGGTAAAGAGGAGGTAACAATCCGTTTCTGCGGCGCAAAAGAAAAAAATACGCAACTAAAGTCAGGGCCAGCAACGTGCTCCACAAAACGAACTGAGGTCCCGCATCGATGGACAAGGGCCGCCACTCGATATTGAAAACCGCCATGCGGCTGGCTGTGCGAAAATGCAGCCACCACATGGTCGCCGCATGAAAGGTGATCGGGGTCAAAAACCACGTCAGCCCCCCAAGCAGGATCAACAGCAATCTTCGGACGATATTGAGTACGGCACCAGCCCGACTCAGTCCGACAAATGTCGCGTAAACGAGAATACCGATCGGTACAGTCCCACCGTGCACATTGGCCCAAAGGATCACGATAGCCGTACTCGCAACCACCCTGCGTTTTAGGGGCATCTCGATCATCCAGGCAAGCAGCAGCAATACGAACAACGGCAGATTAAAAAGTTCGGCCCGAAGTTAGAACCGGTAAATTGCGGTAAGGACAAGAGGCAGCACCAGTAGCTGTCCAATGCATCCCGCCCGTTTTAAAGCGCCAGTTGCATTCCAAACAAGCGCACTTAGGCTGCCTGAGAAAATCAGAAGCAGCAGCGACCGGATTGTCGGAAAAAAATAGAACCCCTTGTCCAGCCGGTGCAGCAGACTTACAAACAGCGCTGGAATCCATTGCGTATTATACCAGGTAGCTCCATAAGAAATATCGCTCCAGGTATTGACCGCTGAAATGCGGCCGGTGGCTAGAATTTCATCGCCATAACGATTGAGCGTGAACAGGTCAGGTTCAAAAATCTGGTAGTGGCGACCAATAGCGAAAAGCAGCGCGATCCCGCACGCCAGCAAGCTGAACAGATAGACCGGCCGCTGATTTGTATTCCTGTCGACCGAATTTTCCACCATGGTCCTCACCGGCGTTTCAATTCGTTCAGGTATTTTGCAGTGGCTCTCGCCGCGATACCCTGCGCGAATGAATTGGGATGACCGTCGATGGAATGCACCACCAGGCGGTGGTTGTTGTGGTCCCGCTTGAAGGCAGGCAACAGATCGAGAGTAGGAATTCCCCGTTTGGCCGCGAGCTCGCGAATCGTATCGTGGATGCGGTCAAACGGGTAATGTCTCATATCGACCATCAGCGGATAGACGACCAGCTGAAAATCGATGCCGGCCTTGTGCGCTTCGTTATTCATTGAGGAAATGGCGTCGAAGGTTCTCTCGAGAAGAGGGTTGGTGCGAGAGTCAAAGATATCGAGGTACCACTGTATTGTCTGGCGCCGTACGGCTGCCGTCAGCACCCGGTCAAGCAACAGTCCTGCCATCATGGAATACTCTGAAAGATCACCGAGGGTACGGAAAATGAAGCTTTCGTGCTCGCGCCAGGCCGCCCAACGGATATTCATGAAATCATCGATTTGATTTTGCTGGTTTTTAAGCTCCGGCGGCATGCCGGGATCGTTCAAGACGAAGACATAAATGATTCGGGAAAAATGGAATTTGGATTTTTCCGAAAGCGCGGTCTGGAACTGCCTCATAACCTCCGAAATATTGTCACCGGGGGAGGCATAGCTGTGGATTCTGGCTCCGGTAAGGTCTGATAGCTGACGCGTGAAGGTTCGGGATTCCTCCACACCCTGTCCGTAAACAAAGGAATCACCCAGCAAGGCGATCGAGTCCTTAAAATGGTCTGGTGAGACAATGTAACGAGGCGAGTCGGGCTGGCTATTGAACAAGACACAAAGTGGAGTCACCGGCCGAAGCAGTGGCACGGCTCGCGTGGCCGAGATATTCTCCACCATTTCGTTCAGGCTGGCTTCCGGCCCCTGGCTGATGGGATAAAGATTTCTGAGATAGGGCAGTGCCCGCTGAAACGCCGCACGGCCTTCTTCCTTATCCAGGTCTATGGGTAGCTCGGTGCCTTCTTCACGCGGATAACAATCGGCGCCTTGGCGAGTATCCCAATAGACTACCGTAACGCGATTGAAGTGGGCACGAAGATGCGCAAAACTTCGAGTCAACAGTTCGCAGGCGCCCAGGCCCAGGCAAATTCCGATGAAGATCGTAGCGACGGCCAGGCTTTTCCTTTGGCCCGTGGCGCGCGAAGGTTGCATACCTGAAATGTAACGTAACTATGCGGCATCAAGCAAGTTTTTAAGATCAGCTTTTTCCTGCACGGGAGTCTGCTGCTGATGCATAATCAAAATCATGTCGCCGCTGCGTCTTGATACTCAGACTAATCAACTCGAGTTGACCGGATTCGCGTTGACCTGTACCCGAAAACTCGGCGAGTTCGCCGGCTTTGTCGGTGAAGCGACCTTTCTGTGGCCGCGTTGGATTTTTCTTCGTCTGCTTGGCCTGATTCTTTTGCTCTTTTTTCTGAATTTGACCGTGGAAGGGACAACGTTAATCGGCGTACAGGGACTGGATCCCCTGGGCGAATACTTACTAAAAGTTAAATCCTACTTTGGCGACTTTAGCGGGCCCGTTGCTCATCCCACTCTATTTTGGATCTCGAGCGCCGATACGATGATCCGCGCGGTGAGCTGGCTGGGCCTACTGGCGGCCGCTGCGGTAATTCTTAACCTGTGGCCACGCCTGGCACTCGGTGTCTGTTTCGTTTCAGCCCTCTCTTTTGTGGTGGCTCTGCGTGGGCTGGCGGCCTTTGAACACGACGATCTATTGCTCGAGACCACTTTTCTGGCGCTCTTTCACGCACCAGGGGGCCTGCGCCCGCGGCTTGGCAATCACAGCCCGCCTCGGCCGATTGCTACTCTCGCGTTGCGCTGCCTGCTATTCCGCCTGATGTTCGAGTCAGGCCTGAGTAAATTTCTGAGTGGCGATGTCCACTGGCTCAACTTTACGGCAATGGATATTCACTACGAGGTAAGTCCAAATCCAACATTTTTTGGTTATCTCGCCCATCAGCTGCCACATTGGTACCACGTGTGCGAAATTTTTCTGATGATTCTGGCCGAAATCCTGGCCCCGCTGCTAATGCTATGCGGAAGACGTCCCCGCCTGGCGGCCTTTGTAATATGGACGGCATTTCAATGCGGCATTGCACTTACGGGCAACTTCGCGTTCCTCAATTTCAACGCGCTGGCGCTTGGCGTGCTCCTGCTCGATGACCAGGCGCTTGGCCGCCCGTTTCTCCCGCAGGCGGTGCTCGCGCCCATTCGCGGCGGCTTGCGACGCTTTTTTTACTACGCCCCACTGGCCTATAACTTCGCGTTCAGCGCGCTGCTGATATTGTTCATGGCCGAAGTGCCCTACCGCTCGCTGACGCCTCACCCCAATGATTCACTGCTCTATCAACTGCGAGCTTATCGGTTCACAAACCACTATCATCTCTATTTTCGATTTACGAACGAGCTGCGCTATCAGATCGAGTTTGAAGGCTCCAATGATGGCGGTAAAACCTGGCGAAACTACGAACCGCGTTTCCTGTCCAATCGTCTGGACCGGATCTCGGGCTTTATTTCGCCGTATTTTCCGCGCTTCGAAGGCAGTGTGGCCGCCATAGCCTCATCCGGAAATCCGGCTCTCCTATTTACCCAAATCATGACCAAGCTGCTGGGCGTGAATCGTGACGTGCTGGCGCTCTTCAAGGAAGATCCCTTTCCCGACCGCCCCCCTACCAAAATCAAGGCCCTGAAATGGGCTTATCAGTTTACCGATTACGAAACCTTTCGGAAAACGGGCAACTACTGGTCGCGTCGAGCCTTGGGACTCTACCAACCCCCACTTACGCTGAATCCGGCGACAGGAGCAATCAGCGAGGAGCTGCCTCTGCCTGCCGGCTTATTTAACTAATGGCTTGAATCCGGGAAGCGCGGCAAGCGCCTTGGAAAACGCCGTAATCCATAAAGCGCGGCCCCGGGCGGTCAGATGACAATGGTCCTCAAAAAGGGTTTCGCCGGGAATTCCGTGCGGCTCGGCTTGCGAAATCACCTTTACCATATCAACCAGCGGTATGTGATTTTGGCGCGCGACCTCCCGAATTATACCGTTTTCGACTGGAGAAGCTTGGTGCCGGTTTGCAAATCCGCTCAGATATT
This sequence comes from candidate division WWE3 bacterium, assembly GCA_038231515.1. Taxonomy (GTDB): domain Bacteria; phylum Bdellovibrionota; class UBA1018; order UBA1018; family UBA923; genus JACQAX01. The sequence goes on along the minus strand of JBBRLF010000310.1, from coordinate 531 downwards.
TGCCGGCAAATTCCAGAGCCCTGGCGTAGTCGCCTTCATTCAGGATATTTTGCATCGGTGAAAATTCCAATTGAGGACCCCATCGGAAACTGGGATGCACGAAATTTGATGGCACCGTACCAAGAAGCACGGGGATGTTTCGGCGAATGAATATCCGGAGTATTTCCGTAAGATTGATACGAAACGCAGCCATTCTGCGCTCGGCTTCAGCTGGAGTATATGGCTCAGTCTCCCACCAGTCGAGTGGCGCGGCAAGCTGGCGCTGATCGTGCTCGCGTTTCAACCTCGAAATCCATTCGCGCGCAATCACGTCGCGAAAGATTCGAAAGAAAGCGAAGTGATCGAAAAACTCCTGCACCTTGACCGTGCCTGGAGCATAAAATTGAAGCTGGCTAACCTCCTCAAATTCATTGTTGCCCAGGTATACGATAACCGCGTCAGGTGCATATTCCACCAGCTCATGGGCAAGAGTGACCAGCCGGTGCGAGCCATAAGCCAGCCCGCCCGCGTTAACGATCTGAAGACCCATTT
>JBBRLF010000309.1:0-5974 GCA_038231515.1 candidate division WWE3 bacterium | reverse complement strand
TGATGAATAGTCCGGAAACTCTCGAGGCCATGCGCAAAAACATGGCTTTGCTTTACCGGCCTGATGCCGCCCGGCGCATCGTTGCCACCATGGTGGGCACGAGACAGTGAAGGAAAATGTACAAAAGAATTAAAGAGCAGGTGCACTTTATTGGAATCGGCGGCATTGGCATGAGCGGCATTGCCGAGGTGCTGTCGCGCCAGGGCTTTCCGGTTTCCGGCTCAGACTTAAGCGAATCGGATACCGTGCGCCGCCTGCGCGAGCTGGGCGTGAAGGTGGCCACAGGCCACCGCGCAGAAAATCTACAGGGTGCCAAGGTAGTCGTCATCTCGTCGGCCGTAGGGCGCGATAACCCCGAAGTGCTCGAAGCGCAACGGCAGGGCATACCCATCGTACAAAGGGCCGAAATGCTCGCCGAGCTGATGCGCCTGAAGTTCGGTATCGCCATTGCCGGCACTCATGGCAAGACCACCACGACCAGCATGCTGGCCTCGATTGTCGCGCAGGCCGGCGCCGACCCCACCGTTATCGTGGGCGGCAAGGTTGACGCGCTGGGTGGCAATGCGAAGCTTGGCCAGGGACAATTTCTGATTGCCGAGGCGGATGAAAGCGACGGCTCATTTTTACGGCTCTCGCCGGTGGTGACTATCGTCACCAACATCGACAACGACCATCTTGATTTTTACGGCCAGATGGAAAAGCTGCGCATGTCGTTTCTGGAGTTCGCCAACAAGGTGCCGTATTATGGTCGCAGCATTCTGTGCGCCGACGACGTCGAAGTTTGCAAGCTGCTGCCGCTGATTGCCAAGCCGCACTGGACCTATGGCTTCAGCGCCAATGCCAACTTTCGCATCGTGAACTACAAACCCGTTCCCATGGGCTCGCACTTCACCTTGCAACGTGATGGCAACGAAATCTGCCGGGTCGTGCTTAACGTTCCTGGCGAACACAATGCGCGTAACGCGGTTGGTGCACTGGCTGCGGCTCTTGAGCTGGACATCGACCTGCCCAGCGCGCTCGAAGGTTTGGCTAAATTCGGCGGTGTCCGTCGCCGCTTCGAGGTCAAAGGCCAGCTGGAAAATCCTAACGTCACTATTGTCGACGATTACGGCCATCACCCGACCGAAATCACGGCCACGCTTACCGCCGCACGCTCTTTCTGGACCGGCGGTCGCATTGTGGTCGCCTTTCAGCCGCATCGCTTTACTCGCACCCAGATTTGCTGGGAACAGTTCGGAAGCGCGTTGAAAAACGCCGACAAGATTTACCTGCTCGATATTTACGCTGCCGGCGAACCAGCCATCTCGGGAATCAATTCCGAAGCTCTGGCCAAACTTATTAGCGGTTGTGAATACGTGGGCTCACTGGACCAGGCCAAAGCCACGGTTGGCCGTGGCCTGCTGGCAGGGGATTTACTGATTACGCTGGGCGCGGGCAGCATTACCCAGCTTGGGCCCATGCTTCTGGAATGAGACGCTGCAGCGGCTGGCGGACTGAACTCTGATTTCGATCACTCGTCGAGGATGTGAGCCGCGAGCCGGCGCACGTCAGCCGGATACTTCTCTTCTTCGAGAGGCAGCTTGAGCTTGGTGCTCAGCCTCTTGAGATTTGCATAGCAAAGAGCTCTGATCGAGTTGATGCCACCGCCTTGCAACGTGCATTCATCGTAGAAACGCACACCGGCTTCTTCATACGCGGGATTGTCATGCACGAGCTGCGCAACCTGCCCCAGGGCCACTCCGGCCTCGCGAATGATGTCGGGCGTGTTGTGCACGGCTTCGTCATTCAAACCTTGCAGCGCTTTGAGCTGCGGAAGAGCGCGCAGAACATCTGCGGTAAGCGCTGAAAACTCCGCTGCCGAATGAATATTGGGAACAACAGCAGTCACTACTCCAACTTGTGGGTCGACAGTGGCCTGGGCGACTGGCCCAGAGTTGCTCGACATCGTGCCGCTGGGTGCAACCGCCGGGGTTGGAGATCCGGCGGCAGCAGCGACGGAATCCGCGTTGCTTTTGAGCGCGGGCTCGCCGGGTGCAAGACCGAACTTCAAAGCACAGCCAATCGCTACAGCCAGTAACGAGCAAACCAGTACCATGCGTCTGCGACTTTTCACCGATGGCCCTCGGGCGCATCATCCCAGTTCACGGCTTTGGAGCCATTCATACCTACACCAGCAATGATGTCATCAAGCTGCTTCTGCAGCGCTGGCACATCCTTACACATCTCGAAAACCATGCCGGGTGACGAGGCGAACATCTTGCAAACTTCGAGCTGGGCCTTGAGTGGCGCGGCTTTCTGCTCAACCTGTTCGGCCGTGGGCTTCTCTTCCAAAATGACGCGATTGAAATAATCGAGATAAACCAGCTTCAGGGCTTCGCGCTCGGCTACCGAACAGGTCTTGCACGACTGCGCCAAGGCCTGAGTGGTAAGCGCACCAACCGTGTAAGGACCATTCAAGCTGCGATCACAGGCACCATAACCTTCGTACTCATGACCCACCGGGCAGATCGCGTGAAAAAATCCCAGCGTCTTGCCGTTGCCGTCGCTGTGACGAGCTTCGTGAAAAAGAATACCAAGCCGAAAAATCGTAGCCGCCGGCGAGTCAATCCTGGTGCCTGCCATATTGCGAGGCATTCCAAAAAGACCTTCGCCCACTTGCAGCAGGCCCACGCGCGGCGAAGTCAGGATCACCTTGCCTACGCCAGGAATCTTAACGCCCAAGAGCGTGTTGAGCTTTTTGCCCGCAAAGTAAACAGCGCCGCCAAGATTGGTCATGATCGTCTTGACCACGTTACCGCTTTGATTGGTGCCCTGGCCGGGATTTTTCGTGGGCACGTTTACGACCGGGTCGTCACCCGCGTGCTCAAAGGAGTAACCCACTTTTTTGGCATAAAGTGACGACTGAATATCGAAGCTTTGACTGACGATGTACTGCACGCGCTCGGTCATCCAGTTTTCGAGAGTGCTGCCCGACAGGGTGTTTAGCTTTAAGAGTTCTTGAAGTTGAAAGTCGCCTTGCGTAATGGGGGTCGACTTCAAATAGAAGATGTCGGCTTCCAGAATCTTGTACTGCTTTTCGGGAACATCCTTGGCGACCGTAAGCTTTCCACCGTCAATCGTGCGCTTTTTGGAGAAGGCATACGATGGGGCCGAGAATGCCAAAAGAAGCGCGGGAACAATCAGGAGTCCGGATTTCGAAATCGACATGGGCCCGGTATAACTCAGTTGACAATAATAGTCAACTATACATGATGCCAGAAATGCTATCGGGCCCCGCCGCTGCAAATTGCAGCGTTTGCCCTTAAAATAGCGGCGATTCGTGCTCAAAACATCTTGGTTTACCGTTTGCAATTGCCGCCAGCGGAGCAACTCACATGACGAAAACTTTGCTGGCCCTTCTTGTCCTATGTTCGCCTGCCTTTGCCCAAACACCGCGGGCAGGAGGCCCGCTTCGCGATCTGACTTCGGACGATCTCGCTTTTTTCAATGCCGGCAGGCAACGGTTTATCGAGGTCAGCTCAGTACGCGGCGAGGAGCCCGGCGCGGCCGGCATAGGCCTTGGGCCCCGCTTCAATCTGAACAGCTGCGCCGCCTGCCACTCGTATCCGGCTCTCGGCGGCTCAACCCCACCGCTCAACCCTTCGTTCGCGGTGGCGACAAGGTTCGGAGCGCTCAACAAGGTGCCCTATTTCCTTAACCTACACGGACCGATTCGTGAAGCGCGCTTCAAGTTCAAGCCTGACGGCACCCGTGACGGTGGCGTGCACAACATCTTCGTCATTACCGGCCGCGACGATGCCGAAAGCTGCAATATCAAACAGCCCGACTTCGGCCGCGAGGCCAAGCGCGACAACATCAGCTTCAGAATTCCCACACCGCTCTTTGGCACGGGACTCATCGAAAAAATTCCGGACTCCACCATTCTCGCTTATAAAAATTCTAAGTACTGGGAAAAGTGGGCCCTCGGAATTCACGGCCATGAGAATCGCAACGGTAACGATGGCACGATTACCCGCTTTGGCTGGAAGGCGCAAAACAAGTCACTCGAAATATTCGCGGGCGAAGCCTACAGCGTCGAGCAGGGCGTCTCGAACAAACTTTTTCCCAACAAACGGGATGAAACTCCCGGCTGCGTGCTGAATCCGCAACCCGAAGACCACACCAACTCCAACGCCAGCACGCCCACGGGCGCCATGAGCGATGTCGAGGGCTTTACCCAGTTCATGCAGTTTCTGGCGCCGCCGCAGCCAGCGCCCAAAACGGACTCCATTCGCCGCGGCGCTGCCCACTTCGCCCAGGTCGGCTGCGCCTTGTGCCACACACCCTCGATGAAAACCGGCGACGTTTCAATCGCGGCGCTCTGCAAACAGCCCGTAAACCTGTACTCCGATCTGCTGGTGCATCGAATGGGCCCAGGCCTGGCCGATAACATCGTGCAAGGCGCAGCCGGCCCTGACGAGTTTCGCACGGCTCCGCTGTGGGGTGTGGGTCAGCGACTCTTCTTGCTGCATGACGGCCGAACCAGCGATCTGGCTACCGCGATTCAGGAACACTCCAGCGTGGGAAAACACTGCCGCCGCGGTGACACGCCCGCATCCGAGGCGCTCGACGGCCACGGCGGAATAGGCTGCACTTCCGAGGCCGACGCCGTCATCGAAAAATACAATGCCCTGCCGGCATCTGGAAAAGGCGATATGCTGAATTTTCTAAAAGCGCTGTGACCGCGAAGCCTACTTCTCAATGATCCGCAGCTCGTCATTCGACTTCGAATGAAGCTCGCCACGATGGCCTTTCTTGATCGTCAACGTGGCCGCATCGCCATCGCTGACAAAGCGCTGCTCGGGATGTTTGTCGAAGTAACGCAGAAAATAGTCAAACACGGGCTGACCCGGGTCGGCGTCGCCCCAAACCTGAATGCGTGCGATGTGCATCGGATCGAACTTTGCCGAAAACGGCGAAGGCGAGGGCCCCGATCCTACTTCCAGCAATGCTTCGTGATGAAACCTGACACCTTGGGCTTCGCCGTCGCTGGCCCAGGCATCCATGCGGTGGCCATTTTCCATCGGATAGATACCGAAAGGCAAAGCCATCGAGCGCACGTTGTAGCCCGGAACATTGAGGTCGATCCATGCCTGGCTCATGGCGATTTCAGTCTCGACCTTTTCGTGCGAAAGTTTTCTCAGCTGCGGATGAGTCACAGTATGGTTGCCCAGCTCGAAGCCTTGCGCGACCATCTCATTGAGTACTTTACTCCAGGCCTTGTCGCGCTTGCCGTTGGGATTGAGATAGAAGGTTCCGGCGCGTCCAAAGTCAGGATGGGCATCAGAAAATTTCTTGATCGCACCAGCGGCAGTACCCGGATCAAGCTCGTCGCCCTTGCTGGTATGAGCTATTCCGAACTGTCCGCCGGCCGAGTCGTCGAAGGTCAGCACAACCGGAGTTTTTCCGGCGGGCACCGTAATTTTGTGATCAAGCAGGTCATTGAGATTCGTCAGATAATAGCCGCGCGCATAAAGCGCTTCCAGATCCTTGCGAAAATTGGCGATAGAGCGGCTCCAGCGGCCCTCGGCACCAAAGTGGTGGTACTCGAGCACCATGACCTGGCCCAGCTCGTTGGCGGGCAGCACGGGCGGGACTGACTTGTCGGCGAATACCGATATTGGAGCCAAAAACAGCAGGATTTTAAGCAGTATCGTCATACCCAGTAATAAAGCAAGGCATGTGCCGCGCGAAAGACACAGCCGCCGCTGTGAGAGATTACGAGGGGTTTACATCGGATATTAGTTAACTTTAAAGTTAACTAACAATGTCTAACCCCAACGAGCACGATCAACAGTTTGACAGTACAACCTCGAAGACCCGGCTCACAGTCAAACACTCATCAAATGTAATCTTTGAAACCTTGTTTAGCTCACTTCATAAAGTTTCAAAGGTGACATTAGCTGAGTCTCCGACAGACTCGCCAACGACGGCC
>JBBRLF010000308.1:0-6036 GCA_038231515.1 candidate division WWE3 bacterium | reverse complement strand
CTCCTGGCTTGCCACAAAATACGCCAACAGCGCAAAACTGAGCGCGGCTAGCGCGGAGGTCTTTCTATTCATTAATGCGGTGCCCGGTTGATGCGGGTATCACCCTCGCCTTTGTAAGTCTTGCGGCTGTTCACGTGCTTGAAACCCATGAGACGGGCAACGTGATCTGAGATGTAAATCGAGGCGTTGCTATTGGCCGTGCGCAGGACGTCGCGATAGGCGGCGTGCCCGCTCCAGCGCGCCATGGTCATGGGATAGCTGTAGGCGCTGTCGGCATTTACGCCAATTGAGCCACTGGCCACCTGAAAACCGGAGTCGACAATATCCTGGGCGTGATTTGCGCCATAGCAGGCAGTTGAGTAAAAGAGCCGAGCGGTATTTTTCAGCGCACTGGCCTGGAATGATTTCTTCAGCTCGCTTGTGTCATGACCTCCGTCTTGAAACCAGAGGGAGTGCGCGGAACCGTGCAGGTGTACAAATGAATCGACAGCCTGATTGGCGACGTCTTGCGAAAGCAAGGCGGTGTTTTTGATAAAATTCGTGCTGGTGGCATTCGCGCCGCCCAGCAGATAGATTTTTCGGTAAGAGTTTTCCAGCATCGCGCGCGCCAAAAAAACCGAACTTCCTTCCATGAACTTGTAGAGCCAGGTGTACTTCGGATCGCCGTATTTGACGAAGTTCACCGTGACCAGCAGCACCCGGTCTTTTATTTTGACCTTAGGCCGGTGTGGAACTTCGGCAAGAGCAGTGGTCGAAAACGACAGTACGAATACGAGTATAGCTAACTTCATGTCAGCATCGTACAAGGATGCTTGCTTCACGCAAGCTGAGCATCAAGAAAGTCGCGACACACAGCGTTGGCCTTCTTTAAAACAACTTCATGGGAGCACTCAGCAGCTCGAAGATTCGAGTGATGATCGGTGCCCGCGGCGCGTGTCGGGTCTCGTACTGATGGGCCGCGACTTCAAAGAGTACCACCGTGGCGGCAATTGCCATATTGTACTGATACTTGGCCTGCTGGCGCACGGCCTGGATGGACAGCATTTTGCCGCAGTCTTTTTGAACGTAGATTCGCCCGTCGGGCAGCTCGGTACTGCCGTGCTGCTTCCAGTCCCAGCGCGAGGTGATAAACGCAACCTGCTGCATGCGATCGTGCACCGAGGTGTTCAACAGCGCATCGATTGAGCGATGATCGGTGAAAACCTGATCGACCAGCGCGGCATCGTAGAGAAAGTTACAACGCGCCTCAACCGCGCCGTCATACGACCCATCGTAATACTGACCGTAGTTGAGTGCGCCCGCCGTATTGCAGGCCATGCGGTCAACCATGGCTTCGTATTCCGGATGGCAGTTGTCCGAGGTGCCTTCGACATGGTGAGGTACCGTTGCGTCTTGAGTCAGGTGCATGGTCATGCCAAGCAGGTCCAGGTCTTTTGGCATTCCTTCGATTTCGCCGCGCCAGTAATGACGATTCACATGGTCGGTCGAAAAAACTCCGCTGATCAGGGGCAGATCTTCGTTCCAGGAGTCGGTCATATTCGAGGTGGACCGGGCCGAGACCAGCATTTTATTGAAAGCCAGCTGCCCCGGTACGTTCGAGGGCGGAAACACCGCGTCTGACGCGTCGTTGTTGTAGAAGAACAGGTTATTCCAATCCGCGGTCGAACCCTTGAAGCCGTCGCGATAAGGGCCCAGCTCGGTGCCATGCACCACATTGTGGCCTGGCGCAAACAGCCCACCCAGCGGGCGCGAGTACGAACCCCACACCGTTACGCTGGGCTCGTTGAGATAGCTGTCATTACCTTTCTTTGTCGTATGGCGATAAGCATAACCGTCGTAGTCCCAGTAATCGCCTTTCACGGATACATTCAGAAAATGGAACATCGTCGTAAAAATGTCGGCAAGCTTACCTGAGATGCCGCCGACGAACGGAGGATGAAACCAGGCGTTGAGCCACATATCGGTTTTGTAGTCGGTATCGACCACCGCCCGAACGAGCGTCGCCTCCATGAAGCCTTCGTTTGAATCCAGGCCACGCAGCCAGAGATCCGTTTCGGGATAAGCGTGTTTGTGTGTTTTGAGGTAGGTCAGGGCGTTGCGCGTAATCCATTCGTGGGTATATTCGTCGTAGCCGTAAGCCGGCTTGGAGACCTGGAAAAGCAGCAGGGCGAACACAGCCAGTGCACATAATTTGTACGGTTTTGGCGCAGTAGAGAAATCCATTCCTCACGCTCGGGGCCTGTCCTGGACCCGTCCTTCACCCAAAGCGTTAACATGAAAAAGCACCGTGTCAGCGCTGTCCAAAGTTCAGTCGGCAGGTATTACCGCTCGGGCTTAACCAATTCTAAGTCCAAGGGTCTGCAGTAGAAAGCCAGCCTGCTGGGCCGAAATCGTGGCACCGCGCAGTACGGAGCATTTGTCCAAGGCCAGCGCGCCCAGGTCGGCCCCGCGCAGATCGGCATCCTTGAATTTCGCATCGACAAGGTTGGCGTCGCGCAGCGAGCAGCGCTCAAAAACCGCATCTTGAAAGTTGGTGCCAGCAAGGTCGGCTTCTGAAAAATCGATGCCCTTGAGATGCTGTCCCTTGAACGTCATCTTGCCCAAGCGGCACAGCGCTAAAATCGAATCTTCAAAGGTGATTGCAAGCGCCGATGCACCCACGAAGTTTGAACCCGTCAGCTTGCAGCCGATATAGGTGGCACCGGTCAAGCGGGCCCCCGACCAGTCGGAGTTGCTGAAGTTGCATTTCTCAAAGCGCGCTCCTAAAGCCGAGAGGCCATGAGCCCGCAACTTCATCGCGCGAACGCCATTCCACGAAGCCTCGTCGACCATCGTTTCGCGCATCAGTACCGATTCAAGCTCGCAGTTCACCAGCTTATGGGCCGATAGGTCGGCCTTGGTGAGATCAATGTTCGAGAATCGGCAGTCCTCGAACTGCACCGGTCCCAGTATATTCTGCTGCTGCACAATCTGAGGCCAGCTTTGACCGTTGAATTCACAAGCGCGGATAATTTTCATGATTCGATCATAGCATTAGGAAAAGGCGGAGAGGGAGCATCTTAGGCGGTTGGCCGATGGTGGGAACGTTGAGCGCTGGCGGTTGCTGCGCTGACAACGGCGGCCGGGGTAGGAACCCGCTCTGCAAGTTTGGTGGGACTGAATTCCCTCTCCGCTATCAAACTCAGAGCTAGGTATAGCAACCGTCGTGCCATGCAAGATTCTCCGGGAGCACGCTGAAAAAGGCCTCGAATGACGGATATTCGACGCGGCGGCGGCCGCCTCGGCGGCAGCTGTCGGATTCCCGGCAGTCCTTTTCCGCCCCGTCCGTACCCCGCTGGGGTAAGATGGGTCGGTAAAGTCAAGGAGCCGGAGGCCTTTTGGATGGGGCGAGTAGACGCCTTACTAGTCCGGTGGTGCAAGATTTGCTTTGCCCTTGAAGAATGACTATCGCCGTAGCCTTTTGGTCTGCGTTAATCGTCGTGCTCGTTATCTATGGCGTCGCCACTCGACGCGAGCTTGAAACGCTTTGGCGCAAAAAGAAAATGCACTACAGCGATCCCATCCGGGAAATCATGCGGCGCTACGAGGTTGGTGAGCTGACTCGCGACCAGTTCCAAAGCCTGCTTACCGAAGAGATGAATCGCCAACGTGCGCAGGAAAAGAAGCAAGCCAGTTAGTTTAAGGTCCCCTGCCCCTAAAGTATGTTAAGTTTTCGAGGGGAGCCTGCCAATGAGCGTTATGCGTGGAAAAGTCGTCTTGATTACCGGCGGCACAAGAGGACTGGGCAAGGCCATGGCGCAGCTGCTTGCACAAGAAGGCGCGGCAGTTGTAGTGACGTCACGCAAGGCCAAGGCTGTCACAAAAAGATTGAAAAACCCGTTCGGCAACATTCAGGAAATGCCACTGGAGGTTAGCGATGAAAAAAGCGTGCAGAAACTTTTCGGCTGGCTGGAGGCCACTTTCTCGAGCCTGGACGTGGTGGTTAACAACGCTGGTGTTGGCGTATTCAAGCCGCTGACTGATATTTCGCTCAAGGAGTGGAACGAAACCATCGGCACCAATCTTACCGGAGTGTTTCTTTGCGCCCGCGAGGCTTTTAGGCGAATGAAGAAGCAAGGTGGTGGCCGCATCATCAACATCGGCTCGATAGCGGATTATATGGCGTTGCCCCTGGGCAGTGCCTATGGTGCTTCGAAGTTTGGCGTGCGTGGTTTGACGCAGGTTTTGAATGAAGAAGGCCGCGACCTGGGTGTGCGCGCGACGCTTATCAGCCCGGGCGCCACGTATACGGAAATCTGGAAGGGCCGCAAAGGTTTTAGTCCGAAAGACATGCTGAGTCCCGAAGACATAGCTGAAGCCGTGCTCGATGTTGCGCGCCGTCCGCTGCGAGTGCGCGTCGATGAGATTCGTATTTTGCCGCCGAAGGGCGTGTTATGAAAGTGGCGCTCGTCACCGGCGCGGCACGCGGCATTGGCGCTGCAACGGCCAAAGCGCTGGCTGCTGAAAAATTCGCCGTGGCGTTGCTCGATCTTGATGCCGCGGGCGCTGAGCGCGTGGCCGCCGAAATCAGGGCAGCTGGAAACCAGGCCCATGCCGTGGCCTGCGACGTCGGAGTAAGGGCTTCGGTCGAGGCGGCCATCGCCTCTTCCACCGCCAAGCTGGGCGAGCCAAGCGTTTTGGTGAATAACGCCGGCATCGGCGGCCCCTTTCACCGAATCGATGAGGTCAGCGACGACGAATGGGATCAGATCGTCGCAACCAATCTAAAAAGTGTTTTTCTTTTCAGCCGCGCGCTGCTGCCGAAAATGAAGGTGCGTGGCTACGGGCGTATCGTCAACATTGCCTCGATTCAAGGCCTGCTGGGCGCGTCCCGGTCGTCAACTTACGTCGCCACCAAGCACGGCATGCTGGGTTACACCAAAGCTATCGCGGCGGAATGGGGTGCCTTCGGCATTACCTGTAACGCGATATGCCCCGGGTACGTGGAAACGGCAATGGGTGTGCAGGCTGACAAGGTCGATGCCTATCTGGAAAATGTTTTGAAGAAGACTCCAGTAGGCCGCGTCGGGCAGCCGGACGAAATCGCCGCGCTGGTGGTTTATCTTACCGGTGATCGTAGCGGCTATATCAACGGCGCCGCTCTTGTCGTTGACGGTGGAATTACGGCTCACGTCGGCATTACATGAGGTCCGAGCGTCCCATCCACGTCGTGATGGCGCTTTCGATGTCTGTGAAGCGATGCTCGCCGGGCAGGTCAATGCGTTCGCGATGAACGCGCGAATTTTTGAGCACCTCCCAAAGGCTTTCGGTGCCTTCGCGAAGAAGGTCGGTGTCCGAATCGGACGTGAGCATCAGCACATGCTGGTTGGCAGATAGCTTGCGTACACAGCTTTCGGGCTCGGGCGGACTCAGATAAAGCCAACCAGTCTGCGCCAGCAGCCACGCCACGGGTGAGGCCAGGAAGCCAAGATACGGATTCCAATTTCGGGCGATCATGTTTTGCACCGTTAGCGGAACCTTGCCGAATCCATCAACCAGTACGACACCGCTCAGATCACTGTCTTCGGCTGCGGCCGCTAACGCAAAGACCGCACCGAAGCCTGCCCCGACAATGGTGAGTCGCGTGGCTTCGACGTCGCTGCGGCGTTTAAGAGCCTTCGCGAGTTCAATAATGCCAGAGATGGTTTGTCTGATGCCGCGCTTGGCGTCGCCGGCCTCTCGAAAAGACTCGGGAAACTCGAAGCGTCGTGGTGCCTGAAACGGATAGTTAAAGCTGCTTACGACGAGTGGAAGTTTGGGGTCGAGCTGCTCAAGCATTTTGCCCGAGTCTTCGGGTCCGCCAAAAACGAGTAAGGCGGGCATCTTCTGATCCAGCTCGGAAAGCTTGCGTGGGCCGGGCACAAAAATATTCGCGGATAGTATGGGGCCATCGGCTAACTTCAATTCGGCGGTTTCACGGGTAAAATGGGGTTCTGATAACCGGGCCTTCATGACGTCTGGGGGCAGCGAGCGCGCTTGGGCGGCGAAAAGGTTTAT
>JBBRLF010000307.1:0-6062 GCA_038231515.1 candidate division WWE3 bacterium | reverse complement strand
TCGTCGCTGCCGCTCCGAAGTGGCTCCGCCCGGATGAAATCGGGTGGTTCCGCGAGACGAAATTGCGCAATGGGTGCCGCCAACAAATGAAAGAATAGGCGCCGCGGTATCTATATTTAACGTCGAAGTACTGGTAACGACATTACCCGCAAGATCGGTAGCCTGGAGGACGATGGTTTGAGAGCCGTCGGTCGAAAAAGTCGAAGTACCGGAAAACGAGAGGCTGCCTATACCAAGCGTGAAAGAAATCCCATTTGCGGTCAAAGATGCAAGGTACCGGCTCGACAAGCCCGAAACCTGAACTACGCGCGTATTGAGGTCTGCGCCATTTTGCGGAATGATGGCGGATAGTGCGAATATGGGCAGAGGGTTTTTTACGACCTTGGCTGTTTCGCTCCAGTCGTCATCCCGGTCATCATCAAAGTCTCTTCGATCATCGAAATCGCGGGCCTCAAGTGAGGATATATGAAAACGTGCCTCGAGTTTATCGGTGGCGTCGGTCGTGTCGAATTCGGCGATGAACGTCGGGTCGTCGGAGATGCGCCCGGTGTGACCATTGCAGAGACTGGCCGGAGCTGTGATTTGAGCCTGGTACACAACCTTGGATTTATGCGGTGCCAGTGGAAACCATTTCGAATTGTTGGCCGGAATGTTGAAACCTTGTGCCGGAATAGGCAGGTTCAAGGTCTGTGTCGTATTGCCAGGGCAGCGCACTTTGAGAGTGACGTTGCCATTAATTACGAAGACGGTTGCCGCCGGGTGATGCCCGTCCATATCAATCTCGTAGCCCGCACGAACGATGTCGCCTGGGTTAATTCGCAGATTTTCTTCTTCACTCGAGATCGTGGTTAGACTTGCTGCAAATGCACTAGATGATGTCGTGAGCAAGGTGAAGACGGTTAAAGCGACAGCAGAACTCATTGACGTGGCCATAGTGGCACACCCTTCTGGCTGGGGCGTCACACTACATCATGCCCAAGCTGCGAAGACGGCGTTTATTTCTGCGTCGTCAGTTTTTTGCGCTCTTATTTCTCGCGCCTTTGTATATTCCCTAACAAAGATTCTATGCCTCGATATCCGACCATTCAAATCAATTATATAACCAAGTAGTATCGGATATTTAGGGGGCCGGTTTCATCGTCTCAAAAACACATGTTAAAAGAGAATGCTCTGGCGGCCGCCACTACTGGGTGTCTCGGGGAAACTCTATCAGCCAAACTGGTTCCTATCTCATTGATTTTACTGGAACGATGTCAGGCATTACTGACGGCAAGGGCAGGTTCTCGGCGAGCGCACATCATGACGACGCTTGTGAGGAAAAGCGAATAGAAGATTCCGTGTGGAATTTCAAGGTACCGAAACGTGGCGTCAAAGAGGGCGGTCAGGAAGCCAAATGCTATACGCTCATTGCGATCTTTTGGCGTTGTCACAGGATCAGTAATCATATGAAACGAGAAGAGCAGGAACGCTGAACTGAGCGCCGGGCCCATCGAAAGGACAAGGCTTGCGTGCTTGAGCCACGAGCGGACTACTGCGAAAAAAAGAAAGCCGACAATCCACGAACCTGCTACCTCTACCTGACGCGCGTACCATGTTGTCATTACGCCAAGTATGGCAAACACAACTGATGGCCACAGGTAGCCCGAAAATAGCGTGGGAATGCTCACGACGTCGTATGGAAAGATTTGAAGCGCCAGCACGACGGCAAAGTTTGTCGGATTAAAAAAATGCTTTCCTCGATAGGTGATGAATGCTTTTGAAAAAACTGCCGCGAGCACAACAAACAAGTAAAAATACCACGCCCTGGCGTCAATGATGATGCTCGACGACAAGCCGATGATGCAAGCACTCAGCGGCAAAATCACCTTTCGATAATAAATGGCACCGAGCACAACATCGAGACCGACCGCCCCGGAAAGGCAAACCAGAAGAACCCAGTGAGAGCGCTCAAGATAGAAAAGCTGTCGTGCAACGATAGCGTAAATCACAAGTACGAAAAGCTGCAGGTAACGCGCATCTCGATGGGGCGGAATGATGAGCTTCTCTGTCATTTGAGCGTGCCCTTTCCTTCAACAAGCACATAGTAACGTCCGGGTACCACATTCGAGATGGTCTCAGTAAGTCCCGAGGGCCACCGAATTGTGGCGTCAAACGGCTTAGCCAGGGGCAAGCCAAAGTGAAGGCGCGGGTCAGAGATTGCCATCAAACCTGATTTTCCACCGGTGGCCCATCGAAACTGCATAGGCTGGCCAGCCTGTCTGATTTCCATGCGCGCACCGACACCGTCGCGATTGGATTTCGTGCCAACGAGCGAAAAACCAACCCAGTTATTTCCGGGTGCAATTGAATTTCGATAAAGATGGATCTGCCTTTCCGGTCTGACGGCAGTTTCACCTTTAAACGACTTCTGCGCGGTAACAGCCAGGTCGAGGCTGCCATTATTGTCGATATCGAGAGTCGCCACGGCACGCCCATCCATCGAATCGCCAAGACCAACTTCCTTTGCAACATCCTCAAAGCTGCTTCCGTGATTCCAAAACATGCACCCGACCTTGTTGCCGACAAGTTGCCGATCAATGGTAGATGGCCAATCAGGAAGGTCGAGGACTACGCCAGGTAGAGTCGCTGCCGTTGTCATTACAAAACGGTAGTCCGGGTGTTTGGGTTTTCCCGTCATCATTCCTGAAAGAACGTAGAGATCTTCCTGGCCGTCAAGATCGAAGTCACCGAAAACCGCACCAAAAGACCAGCCGCCGCAGTAGTTGGTTTTGCGCTCATAGGCTTCATCCTGCATGGGTTTTCCGGGCCGCAGCTTCCATAGAAAGTTTCCGCGACTTGGATCGTAGTAGGTTGTGCCTTCGTTTGAGACGTGAATGTGCGGAAGTCCATCATGGTCAAGATCACCAATCGAAACATCCATGCCCCAGCGCCGATCTGGCGCATCGAAGCGATCCTGGTCAGCTGCAAGCTTTTCATTTTCGATTTTCCACAAGGTGTCGGCGCCAAAATCATCTGCGACATAAAGCCGCTGTACTCCGTCGCCTTCGAAATCAGCTACTGCCCCATCCAGGCTCCAGCCGGTATCGGCGCCACCGGCCTCAGCGGTGACATCTTTAAACGTTCCGTCGCCCCCGTTGCGAAACATCGAGTTCTTTCCGCCATTACGCGAGGTAACCATGTTCTCAGTCCAGAGGCGCGGGTGCGGATCTGAAATATTAAAGTAGTCCACTTCCGGCCAATATCGCAGGATATAGAGGTCGAGCTTGCCGTCGTTATTGTAATCCAGAGGAATGGCTCCGTAGGAGTTCTTGCAATCGCCGATACCGGATTTCGCCGTGACGTCCTCAAACCCGTTCCCGAGATTATGGTAAAGTTTTGAGCAGCCCATTCCGGCGAGGTAAAGATCTGGCTTTCCGTCGTTGTCATAGTCAAAGGCGGTAGCCGAAACGATCGCACCACTGTGTCTGAGACTCGCCACGCCCCATTCTTCGGCTACTTCCTTAAAGCCACGTCCTTTCTGATTGAGGTAGAGCCAGTTTCGTCCACCACCTCTTACGCCATGTTCCGCGTTCGGAATAAATATATCCATCCAGCCGTCGCCGTTAAAGTCGGCAATGACGACGCCACTTCCACGATAGATAAGCCGCATCTGTTTTTGAATCTTGGTGTCAAGCACGGGATCACGACGTCGGCCATCGATTCCCATGGTTCCTGACACATCATCAAAATGAAAACGTGGACGTGCTCCCGCCGAAAACTGCGCTGCGGGCCGACCCCTTGAACGAACTAGCCAGCCTGTACCAAAAATGGCGATAGCGAGAAAGACGGCGAGAACTTTTGCGCGAATTAGCATGTTGCACAATAATGCATGCCACTGACTACGTCAGTCAAGGTGCTCATGGGATTTCAGTATAAAATCCTGCAAGCAGGTCTTAGTTCAGTTTCTCGGCGGTATGAAGCCAGGTGCATCTTTCGTGGCGCCACTTTTAGCATGAGTTTTATCCAGCTGACAGATGCATTGAAAAAAAGCCGGCGTTATCTTTTCAACGCTTGGTGAGCAGCGGTGCATCACCTTGGCCCACGACGCTTCGGCCGCCATGCCGGCTTTGATGTGCTCTTCATAGGCCTGGCAGTGGTTTAAGGCCGTGGTGGTGCATCGTTCGAGAGTGGTCTTCTGAATGGCGCCGATTTTTTGTTGCGACTGCTGCAGCATCGAGCACGCGGGATCAACCACTTTGCAAGCCACGGGCGGGCTTCCGACCAGAGGAAATT
Source organism: candidate division WWE3 bacterium (assembly GCA_038231515.1). Lineage (GTDB taxonomy): Bacteria > Bdellovibrionota > UBA1018 > UBA1018 > UBA923 > JACQAX01. Next base: position 1,790 of record JBBRLF010000307.1, on the reverse strand, counting down.
TGCGGGCTGCCTGTTCAATATTGGTTTTGCAAATCTGGGCGTCAGACTGAACTTCGCCGGAAAAAGCCGAGGCGGCAAGCACCAGACAAAGCAGTGCGGTCATTGCAGCGGGCCCGGTGCCGGCTTAAGCTTGAAAACCTTGATCGCGTTGTCGCGAAAAACGGCCTTCCAATACTCTTTCGGAATGGCGCGTTTGAAGGCGCGTGCATAAGCCGCGATGTTATTGAGCGGCCAGTCCGAGCCGAACATCAGCTTGGTGGGATCTTCGACATAGCCGAAAACCCAGCGCAAGGGCTTGACCATATACTCTTCCACTTTAGCGGGGTCTTGCTTGTCGACATTGCCGATCAAAAATGCTGAACCGTCCAGCCAGACGTTGGGATTCTTGTAGGCGACCTCGGCGGCCGATTCAATCCAGGGATTGCCGCAATGGGCGATCACGAAGCGCACCTTGGGGTGGTCAACGGCCACCTCGTCGATCGTGAGCGGATCGGCGTATTTCAGCTTGGCTTTGGTGGAGTAGGTGTCGCCCGTGTGAAAGACCACGGGGATGTCGTACTTCTGGGCAAGCTTATAGAGCGGCTGATAATGTGGGTCGTTGGCCGACTGGTGCTCGTAACCCAGGTATACTTTGATGCAGCCATACTGGCCCGTCTTCAGCCCCTGCTCAATGTCTTTGAAGTTGGGGCGCACGGTTACGCCCGCGCAGTGCATGATGCCGCGCGAACGCAGGTCGAAGTAGTCACCAGCGCCCTGATGGGTGTGCGCCACCGCACCAATGGCGTGGGCCTCTTTGAGCTCTTTGAAATATTCCTCTTCGGTCATTGGAATGCCAGTGACCGGCTCGGGATGGCCCGTGAACTCGGTGTGCGTGTGCGCGTCGATGATTGGCAGCTCGTCACCAGCGCTGGCTTCAACGGCTGGGGTGCCCCGCGACTTGCCGGCCGTACTGCAGCCGGAAGCAAGCAAAAGCAAACAGGTAAGAGCGACAAGAGTTTTCATGAGGTCCTCGTGGCTTGGTATTTTTAGAGACTGCGTTCGTAGATGCGCCAGCGGCGATAGAGTGGAGCACCCATGTCGCGCCAGGGCTTGTTCATGGCTTCGTTGTCTTCAAGAATCCACGACGCTTCGCCGCCAACCAGCTTGGTGGCCTTGGCGCGTCGGAAGGATTCGTAGGTGAACAGCGCGAAGATGCCGCTGCCACGAAACTCGGGCTTTACCCCGAGCGTGATGATACGCACGGTTTTCAGCAGCTTTTTGCCGATGAGCAGCTTGAAGATGCCGGTGGGAAAGAGCCTGCCGTTTTTAATGCGTTTGAAGATGTAGTTGAAGTCGGGCAGCGCCAGCATGAAGCCAGCGGGCTTGCCGTCGATTTCGGCAATGAACGCGAAGTTCGGATCGAGCAGCATTTTCATGTCCTTGGCGGCATAGAAAAACTCTTCGCGCGTCATGGGAAAGAAGCCCCAGTTTTTCTCCCAGGCGGAGTTGTAGATGTCGAAGCAGATTTCGACGTCGCGCTCGTAATTTTTGATGTCGAAGTCGCGAAACTTGATGCGCGACTGCTTTTGCACGCGCTCGGCGTATTTGACGACTTTTTCGGGCAGGGCCGTGATTTTTTCGGTTGGCAGAAAGTAGGCTACCAGGTCTTTGATGCCCTTGAGCTCGGCCTTTTCGTGCAGGTTTACGTAGTAGTCGGGGTTCCACGTCGTCATGAGGGTGGGATGCTGGCTTTGGCCGCGCACCAGAAGACCGCACTCATGATTGGTCGAGGGATTCATCGGACCCTGCAT
>JBBRLF010000306.1:0-6117 GCA_038231515.1 candidate division WWE3 bacterium | reverse complement strand
CCACCACATTTTTCCATGGTACCCGGACGGGCAGTCTATTCCTATCCGATTTAAACCGTCGGCAATGGAATGCGCAGAGCCGGGAAATTTCTGCCGGGAATGGCGAAGGCCGTCGGAGTACGGAAATTTCTACCCTCATTTACGACAAACAACCGCGTATTTAACTAGAGCGGCAAGGCCACCGCACCCATCGCGTAAATTCCAGTATCGGTGCCTTGAAGCGTAATGCCTACGTCGGCGCGAGCGGCAATGCTGGGGCTGATAAGCACCTTCGTGCCACCACCGGCAAAGGCATTGAGGTAGCCGTTGGAAACTTTTTCGCCGTGGACCATGGTGGTGCTGCTGGTTCCAATCGTCGGTCCGACCGCCACCTTTAAAAACGGAACCAGGGGACTGTTTGCAATAACGAAGTCATAGCGAACGCCGCCATCAAAATGAAAGAGCATCGAGTTTGGGGTGTTGGTGTCGCCAGACAAAAAGCTGATGAAAATGCTTGGTTCAAAATAAAAGGGGCTCGTGCTCGTGATGTGGAATGACAGATTCGTGCCGAGTGAAAATGTCGAGACTCCCTTGATGCTGATGCTGCCGATTGCTGGGGTAAGTTCGAAGAAAGCCAGCTGGGTGCCGGTGGGCTGTGGCTGTGCCGTCGCTTCACTTTGCTGCGGAGCCTGCGCCGAAGGAGTACGGCGATTGGATTTTTTTGCGGAATTTCTCGACTCATTTTGCAGAAAAGTAGGAGTGCTTTTTGCTGGCGGTACCTGGGCCTGTGCCTCGGCTGGCGGCTGTTGCGGCAACGGCTCAACTGCCTGCTGGTCGTTTGCTGGTGGCACCACTGGAGCGGCAGTATTATCGAGGGGGGGCGTCGTGTCTGGGGCGAGTTCTGTTTGAGCAAGGCATGGCATGGCTGTGAGCAGCAAGCCAAGCGCAGCCATCAATGGAATATGTTTTATCACCAGACTATCCTCCTCAAATGACAATTTATTTTGTCATCAAGGTGTCTGCAACGGAGGTGCCATGGCGGATCAATCGGCCGGGTTTGTTTAAAAGCGCGCCAGCTCGACAAAGAAAATCAACCGCTGCACGCTGCGATCAATATTAATGGCTCCGCCCGGCGTATTGCCTTGGTATGACGCAGTTGCATATTCGTAACGAATACCGGCACCGTAGGCGATTGAGCGTGGCAAATTACAGCCGCCCTTTTTTTCGTCGCGGCAGACGGAGTGAAGATACTTTAGCTCGAGCCGGTCTGTCAGCATGCCGGTACTTAGGCCTACGGCCCCAAAGCCCACGTCGCCTTCAAGCCGTGTCGAGTTCGTAAAGGAGACCGAGCCGCGATCGAGATCCAGCGCCAGCCCCATTTTGGTTTCGATACCACCCGTAAGAGTGCCCTGGCCGGGCAGCTGGGCCATTTCGGTTGAAGCACCACCGGCAAACAGCCTGACCGAACCAATCCAGTGAAAAGCTGCGTCGGGTCCCAGTCCTTGCTCGGGCGACGCGTAGTTGAGGCTGACATTGATCAGTCCCTGCACGCGGTTTTGAATGCCCAATCCCAGATCACGCACGGCATCGGCACGAACGCCAGCGGTCGCATAGAGTGCGCTGGTGGTGCTGCCAAGATCAAGGCCGGCTTTTCCGAAAGTTCCAGTGACATATTCAATGGGCACGAGCACGATCATGTAGCGGTCAGTGGACTTCACGTCACTCCAGGTAAGATTTCCGCTCAGCTGAACGCTACTGTGCAGAAACGTGCACAGCGCAGTGGTTTTGGTGCCGTAGCAGTTGCGCGCGTAACGTACGTCGACGGCGAAGGCCAGATACAGGTTCTTCCACTCTGTTTGTCCAACCGAGCTTGCGTGATTTTCGAAAGCGCCGGTTTCGAAATCAAAAGACCACTGGTTGAGGGCGTCGTCGCCGGGAATTTTTTTGAAGCCGGTGGCCATGATCGGACCAGCAAAGCCGCCTTCGGGAACATGCGGAAGCTGTGCATCAGAATCCATAATGCGCGGATCAAAAATGACATCGTCGTCGCCCGCGTGTGCGGCCGTGGACAATAGTACGAACGATAAAATCAGCAGTAATAACCTGTGCATACTCGAACTTCCCCTACTTCTCTTGCAGAGCATCATAGCACAGCTGAAAGGGGTTTCAAACGCGGAAGATTTAGAGGCCTAAGTTCATGAATTGTATGGTTCTTGTGCCGCCAGCGCCGGCTGCAATAAAAGGCCTAGGCGTGCCGACCAGGGCACATTGACCAGGCTTTTTCGCTCTTGGATGAAACGCACGGTCAGGAGTGCCACGATCGAGTAAGCGGTGCCCAGGATGATGTCCAAAATGTAATGGTGCTGCAGGTAAATGGCGCTGAAACACATCAGAAAATAGAAGGCGATGGCAGGAATGCGAAAGCGCTTCGTAACCAGTGCAGCCCAGGCAACCATAAATGGATAAGCCACGTGCAGCGACGGAAAGGCGCCATAAACGTCCACCGAGTTTCCGTACATCGTGTTGAAAAAATGAGTGCCGAAGATCAAATCAAAGCGGCCCGCGGCAGATGGCGCGGCGTGAATATACATCTGCGCCGGTCCAAAGCCGTACTGCGTGATATACCAGGGTGGCGCGGCAGGATAGATGTAATAGGTCGAAAATCCCATGACGTTGACCGTGAAAAAACACCAGCCAAAGGCTCGCAGAATTCGAAAGTTCTCTGAGAAATAAAGCATGAATGCCGCGGTCAGGTACCACCCGACGAAAATGAGATAGGCCAGCCCGCAAAAGAAATCCAGGACGACGGAGATGTGCGCCGGGTTGGCGTAGTATTCGTTGGGGGTCACGAGCTTGCCCGCTTCATGGAAACCAAAGATGGCTTTTTCCATATTGTATGGCTCGGAAACGTGAATGTGGCCCGCAATACCCCACCAGTAATAGTAGCGCATGGAATCGTAGACGATGCCGGTGAGCATGAAAGGTAAAAAGTATTTCAAAAACTTGCGGGACGATTCATTGTACGCGTCGAGCAAACCCAGCAGACCCATGTAAACATGACGGTCTTGCAGGCCACCCAGATAGTAGATAACGGCAATGTAAATCAGGCCTATGGCGATCGGTAGCACTCGCCGTTGCATCGTGCGACTGGGCAGCACGAGCTCTTTTATTTTTGCTACGGTCATTTTATTGGGTTAAACCGGTGCGAATGCGGATTCAAGTGATTTTTCTCATTTTTTCCTCATCCATTGCTTCGGCTGGGGCGAGCTGTTTCAACTTTGAGACGAAAATCGTAAAGCCGTTACATGTGCCGCTGCCAATGGTTGGCGGCGAAGACAAGTCCGCGTCCGGCGAAGCGGGCGACGGCGTGAACTGGGCTGCGGTACGCGCGCAGGCCGGTAAGCCGATTGCCACCCTTTATCAGCTGCTGCTCGACCACGGCAACACTCGAAGTCCGCGCGTGGATGAGATGGCCCTCGAAAAGCTCGAAAACCCCGCCTATCTCAATCTTGAGCTGGTGAGGTTTCTCATCAAACCCTTTCTTTTCGTCAAGATCAGGTGGACCGAGGAGTGGGGCTTTGCGCTGGCCGAGGGCACCGTCCAGGACCCCCGGGAAATCGTGGTGTCCTACGAAAAAACCGACGGGACGAGCCATATTGAGCACTTGTGCGGAAACATGGTTCTGCGTAAGCTGACGGACAAATCCACTGACGTTTTTCTATATGAAGAAGCCAAGGCGACGGGTAGAAAAGTGAAAGACACATTGGACGGTTTGCTAGGCACGTTAAAAACCCTGCGAAAGTGAATTAAAATGTTTTTGAGCCGAACCCTGAACAACCTGTATGCCGCGACCATCGATCGCTCGAAGTTTCGCGAGACCGCTCAGCGCATCCTTGTATTTGCGCTGCCTGTATTTTACTGGGGTCAGGAACGTCAGTGGTGGGGCTTTGTGTTCGTGGCGTTTGGCTTGCTAATTCGGGCCTGGGGAGCCGGCTATCTGAAAAAAGATCAGTCTATGGCCGCTGGCGGCCCTTATCTTTTTGTCCGGCACCCGCTTTATCTTGGCTCGTGCCTGCTGGCGCTGGGTTTGATCGTCACGCTCAATCATTGGGTTGCCGCGCTGGTCCTGGGCGGCGCGACGTTTCTCACCTATTTCCATACGATTCGTCACGAAGAGAAGAATTTGCGCGCGCGTTTCGGAACCCCGTACGTCACCTACTGCCGTCAGGTCGGCCCGCTGTGGCCAAAGCTGGGGGGCATGAAAAAGCTTGGCCGTTCGCTTGAAAAGGACGGCACCTCGTTTTCATTCAAGCAGTATATGAAGAACAAGGAATACGAGTGCCTCATGGGCGTTGTCGTGGTGTTCCTCGTGCTTTATGCCGGTGCCGCCCGTTAGTTCTTGAGCGCTGCGCTCACGTCCAGAATTCCACCGGTCACGGTTTTTCCGGCAAACGTCGGCTCGGCCCGTGTGGTTTGCAACAGACGTCTTTTCACCTGTGCGTAGGTCCAGGTGGGATAATGCGACATCAAGAGCGCGGCAGCACCCGCCACCTGGGGCGTCGCCATAGAGGTGCCATCCCAGGGAATCCTGCCGAGCATCGGAATATTCATGCTGTCTTCATACTTGGCGCCGCCCGGATATGCCGTCGGATCGCGGTTTTCAGGCACAGTGCTAAATGATTTTTCGCCAGGGGCCGCAAGATGCACGCTTTTGGCTCCGAAATGGGTGAAGTTGGCCATGTGCCCTTGCTGGTCACTTGCCGCCACGCTGATGATGTTGGCGACATCAAAGCTTGCTGGAAAGGTGCGCTTGGCCGCATTATTGTCATTGTCGGCGTTTTTCTGCTCGCTGGGCGAGGCGTTGCCTGCGGCAGCGACAAAAAGCAGACCTTTGCTTTCGGCCCGTTGAATGGACTCTTTTAGCAGCTGGTCGTCGTCGCTGGCGCCGTCACTGCCCCAGCTTGCCGAGATGATTCGGGCGCCGTGTTCGGTGGCAAAATCGATGGCCTTGATGCCGGCGGCCGTTTCGCCGCTGCCTTCCTGATTCAAGATTCGCAGCGCCATGATTGAAATATTTTTGGCCACTCCTGAAGTGCCCAGGCTGTTGTCACCCATTGCCCCCACATTGCCCGCACAATGCGTGCCGTGCCCGGGATTGCCGGCGCCGGTAAAGGCATTGATGGCTGAAGTCACGTCGTAGGGACGGGCGTCGTTGTCGACGAAGTCCCAGCCGATCAGCTTGGAATTGGCCGGGTCGTGCCAGATGTTAGCAGAAAGGTCTTCGTGGTTGTAGTCGACGCCGGTATCGATGACGGCGACCACAACGTCCCGACTGCCGGTTTCGACGTCCCAGGCGCCTTTGACGTTGGCCAGGTCAAGGTCTCTATCCTGGACCAGCAGGGGGTCGGGCCCGTGGAGGACGTCAGCTGGAGTTTTCAACTCAGGTTTTACAGGTGGTTTGGGATCGTCGGTTTTAATTGGAAAGCTAACCGGATGCGATATCCGAGGTTCGGAAAGGAGGCCTTGGGTGTCTTCTGTCGCAGCGCGTGCAGCGAGGTCCTGATTCAGGTCGAGGAAGAGCTCGGTGTGATAGCGAAAATTATGCTGGATCAGCTCAACGTCTTTGCGTCGGCGCAGGCGATCCAGGACGTCGCCGTTCGGGATTCGTGCCGTATCGGGTTTGATGAGGGCTATGTTTTGGTCGGGCACGGCCCAGTCGACTTTGGCGCCGCCCAGCTCGCCCGAGAGGTCTTCTGGGGCGCCTGGGAGGTCGCGGAATTTTACGAGGTATTCTCCTGGAATGGTTTCGGCTTGGGATGTTTGGGACAAGAGAAGGGCTGAGAGTAGGACTGATAAAGCAATAGGTAGAAATTTGGTTTGCATGGCAGTCTCCTTGGGTTGGTTTCAGGAGCGACTACTTTGTTAGGGGCATTTCATTGGGATGCAGACTGATTGTCAAACTGCGGGATCGTGAAGAGGGGCTGCTGAGGGGCGTTGGCCGGGGTTACCATCAATGTCGCAGACAGCGGACTTGCCTTTCGTCGTGATTTGTCGAAAGATTCATTTTCCGGGAGGGAAATTTGCCGAAACCAAATGTCGTGGTGCTTGTCGCTGAAGACACGCTGCGATGGATCAGCT
>JBBRLF010000305.1:0-6148 GCA_038231515.1 candidate division WWE3 bacterium | reverse complement strand
GTATAATAAAATGAATAAGATGTTTTTGTTCACAATCAACCTGCTTCTCACGACAGCCCTGGCCCTGCCCGCGCAGGCCACCAGCCCCGAACTCAACGGCGCCGTCAGCGACAAAACCATTGTGGTCACGCCCAAGAATCTCGATGGCTTTCTCTTTGGCAAGAACACCGATCTGTCACGAGCGATGAATCAGGTACTGCGCGCCAAGGACCAGGTGAATGCCGCCCGCGCCGAGCTGATTCCCTCGCTGAACCTGAACTTTATCGCGGCAATCTCGAACACGCCCGCATTTCTGGTCAACTTCGCCAGCTGTCTGGTACCGTTTCTGTTTCCCGCAAAATGGTACGCGCTGAGCGCCGCCGAAAAATCATATGCTGCTGATGTAACGGGCCTGGAAATTACCCGCCTGAACATCTACTCCGTAGCCTACTCACTGCTTGTGCGCGTCAAGGGCGACGAGCAGGTGCTCGACATCGTCACCCAGACCAATGCCAGCGTGGACGAATACGTCAACGGGCTCGATGTTCAATCAAAAATCGGTCTGATGCCACATGCTGAAGTTCTGAAAGGCATCATCGAACGCGGTCGTCTTTCGAGTGATATGATCAAGATCGGCGAAGCCATCGCCGATGAGCATGCCGCCCTTCGCAAAATGCTCGGCTTTGGCATCGATCAGAAGTTCATGATCAGCGTCGACGAGGAAACGCCCTCGCGCTATGAAGATCTTCCGGCAAACAGCCCACTACTGGAAAAGATGCTCAACCGCGCTCCTGAGCGCACCCAGCTCGAATTTCTGCACGAGTCGGCTGAAGCCGGCGTTGGCACTGCCCGTTGGGCCTTTCTTGGTGGCTGCTCCGGCAACTCCGCCTCAGTCGGTGTAGGCTCGGGTGCAGCTGCGAGTGTTTTCAACATCTCGACTGGCGCCAGCCTCAACCTGGGCTACGGCTATTTCCCTGCAGTGAGTCTGTCGAAACGCAGCGTCAAGGACGTTGAAATTCGCCAACACGAACTGGGCCTTGAGCTGGCACGCTCTCTCGAATCGGTCATTGCCGATATTTCGGGCGAAAAGGCCCGGATGGCCATTGGTGAATCCAGCGTGGCCGCTTCGGAGCTGCTGCTGCAGGAGCAGAACTACCTGCTCGACCTGGGCAAGATCTCGGTTAAGGAACGCCTGGATGCGCTAACCGGCCTTGCGCGCGCCAAGACTGAAGCCATGTCGTCCCGCAGTACTCTGGCCGGCCATCGTATTACTTTGAAACGCCTGGCGCTCGAAGGTAAATTCCTTAAAGTTTACATTCAAAGCAACCGGGACCTGGAACTTGGAACGAATGGATCCCCTAGACGGGGAGACTGATTTTACTAATTACTAAAAGGAAGCATACACCCCATGTGCGGAATTATCGGTTACGTCGGCGAACGTTCAATCTCGGACGTTCTTCTTAAAGGTTTGAAACGTCTTGAATATCGCGGCTACGACAGTAGCGGCGTGGCCATGTTCCATGGCGGCAAGATTGAAGTGCACAAGGCTGCCGGCAAGATTGTCGGCATCGAGCCGCTGCTTGCCGATCGCAAGCAGTCAGGCGTCGATGGCGGCATCGGACACACACGCTGGGCAACGCACGGCGCGCCGAACACTAAAAATGCGCATCCGCATCGCGTGCAGGACATCGTCCTCGTGCACAACGGCATTATCGAAAATTACCGCGAAATCCAGAAGCTCGTGCTGTCCAAGGGCTTCACGCCCAAGTCAGAAACTGACAGCGAACTTTTCGCGTTCCTCGTGCTTTTCGAAATGACCGACTCCAAGATCGACTTCATTGAAGCCGTCCGCCGCAGTTTTCTCAAGATCACCGGCTCTTCAAGCGTCGTGGTCATGAACGAACGCCATCCCGGCCTGATTGTCGGCATTCGCAACGGCTCGCCTCTCGTGGCGGCCTGGAATCCCGAACATGGCGCCATGCTGGCCAGCGACGCCCAGCCGATTCTCGACTACACCAACCAGGTGTACTATCTGGAAAACTACGACATGATCGTTTGCCGCAAAGGTGGCATCGAATTTTCCGACATTCACACCGGCAAGCGCATTGATCGCAAGCCAACCAAGCTGGACTGGTCGGCCGATCGTCTCGACAAGAACGGTTATCCGCACTATATGCTCAAAGAAATTCACGAGCAGGCGCGTACCATTCTTGATACGCTCAACGCGAATTTCGCCACCTCGGGCACCCATCTTCCTTTCGACTTCGCTCCGCACCCCGGCCTGGACCTGTTAAGCAAGACGGATCGTCTTTCGATCGTTGCCTGCGGTACATCCTGGCACGCCTCGCTGCTGGGCAAGTTCTGGTTCGAAAAACTTGCAGGCCTTTCGGTGGAAGCCGAACTCGCCAGCGAGTTCCGTTACCGTTCGCCGGTTTTGAAGAAAAACCAGATGGTCATGGGCGTTTCGCAGTCTGGCGAAACGGCAGATACTCTGGCCGTGCTTCAGGACGTCAACAAACGCGAAATTCCGACCATGTGTATCACGAACGTCAAAGGCAGCACGATTTCGCGCGAAGCCAAATCGGCGTTCTATACGTATGCCGGTCCTGAAATCGGCGTGGCATCCACGAAAGCCTTCACCGGCCAGATTCTCATGATGCTGCTTCTCGCCGGCAAGCTCGGCCGTGAAGTGGCCATGGCGGATTCGTCAGGCAAAGCCATGATCGAAATCGAGAAGATGTACCGCGAACTGTTTGAAGTTCCGCATCATCTCTCGAACGGACTGCTCGACACCAGCCCCACGTCCATCGCCACCAAAGCGGCGGCACTGGCCACTCAGAACTCCAAGGGTTTCTTCTTCGTCGGACGCGGTTACTCGTTCCCGATCGCGCTCGAGGGCGCGCTGAAGCTCAAAGAAATTGCTTACGTGCATGCTGAAGGCTATGCTGCAGGCGAGCTCAAGCACGGCCCGATTGCCATGCTCGAGCCTGAATTCACGGTCGTCGTGCTTGCCCCCCACGACATCTGGTATGAAAAGACCGTTTCCAATCTTCAGGAAGCCAAAGCCCGCGGCGCCAAGATCATTGCCGTTGGCCATGCCGACGACAAGCTCCTTCCGTCAATGTGCGATCACTTCATCCCGCTTCCGATCAACATGAAGAAGGCAGACGGCACCCCGGTGCTGAACGAAACCCTGGTTCCGTTCCTGCTTGCTCCGATCATGCAGCTGTTCTCGTATCAGATTGCCGTACATAAGGGCACGGACGTCGATCAGCCGCGTAACCTGGCCAAGAGCGTAACCGTCGAATAATGCTTATCGCTCAGGTGGGCCGAATTTTGCGCTCCAGAGGCCCTTAAATCGGTCAAAACCTATTGGTCGGCCAAAGTCCCCCCTCATGGATTGAGAGGGCTATGGGCGCCAACGGCGAGGCCGTAGCAAGGTAAAGCCTTGACCCGGCCGCCATTCTTCCGGATACTGGTCGTCAGGATGCCGAAACCAGTACCAACATCATTTGTTTATAGCGGTCTGCTCGCAGCTCTTCTGCTTGGGTCAGCGCAGTCAGCTGAAGCTGGCAGTACTGCGCACACGTGGGGACTGTACGTCAGAACGCCGGCACCCAACTCGGGCGGCTACTACGTTGCCAACGTGGGAATAAATCTGGGGCCGAGCTGGCGAATTCATGCGGGCGAGGGCATCTACACGTCGGGCGGAACCAAGTTCGCGAATCCCGAGGTCGGCGTCATCTATAGGTTCATGCCTCAAAACTTTTCACCCTACCTGGGCGCCAGCTTCACCAATATCCAGCCCAATAGGAATCCGGGTATCTCGACGTCCGGCATAGCGGCCGACGTCGGCCTGGACTGGCTCGCGGACTTTGGCTTGAATCTGGGTGTGGGCGCGACTATTCCGCTCTCATCGCTTACGAGCATAGGACTGAGCGTATACGCAGGCTGGTATTTCTAGCTGATCCAGAAATATTTTTTCAGCTGACGCTCAAAGGTGTCGCCCGACCAGTTCTTCACAAACATGCGGGGCAAAGCATGTGGGTTGTCGATGGGCGAAATGACTCCGGGAATTGTGGTCACGCCAATGGTAAAGCCAAGCTCACGGTCGACGGACAACGTGGCTTCATTAAAATCACCATCGCAGCCAAACGGATAGGCCACCGACTGCACCTTGATGCCTAGGGTTTTTTCGAGGAACTGTTTCGATTCGCGCAGCTCTTGCAGCTGCCGCTCGCGATCAAGGATCGAAAGGCACATGTGATTAACAGTGTGAGCGCCGATCTCGATCAAAGGATTTTTGGTAATCGTACGCAGCTCAGCCAGTGTCATGGAACGATGCGAGTCACGACCAAGCGGTTGCGACCCCGCCAACGATCTCAACTTATCCAGTACCGAAGCGATCACTTCTTTTTCCGAGTACTTCAATAGAGGCGTTACCTCGGCGTAGAAAATGGCACGCTGATCAGCCGAGTTCGAGGCTACGGTGAAACGCACGCCCATGGGATCGCCGACAAGCGCCTGAATCTGATCCAGCCGTTCGCTGGGCATGATTTCCATGAACAGCTCTTCGATCTCGTCCCACCAAAACTCGCGGGCAGTGCCGAGCATGCCCGTGGTAACGAAAACAGTGGCCGGAATCTGGAACTCCTCGAGGCTGGGCAATGCCTTTAAAAAAGTATCTGCATAACCATCGTCAAAGGTAACCGCGACACGCTTCTTTTTGCTGGGACGGGGCTTGAACGCGGCTTTTGAATCGGCCAGCAGATCAAGACGCACAGGTTCGTACTGCTCGCGCAGCACCCGCATCTGATCACGAAAGTTACTGGACGAAACCGTCAAGTTGCTCGCGCACGATGGAACCACGTTGATCCGGTGATAGTTGAGAACCACGATCGGATCCGAGAAGGTTGACTTTAAAAATGTCTCGGTCGCACCCAAAGCTCTTGGAACGATCCTTTTAATGAAGTGATTCACAAGATCCTAATAACTTACCTGACAAGATTAATCAAGATATATTCGCTATAAATTTAACTAATTGTTTGAATTCAACTAGTTCAGCCTTCTGCACGTACTTCAGTCCTGGCTTCGGCAGTCTTGGAGCGAAGCGCCGCCCGCGACTTAACCCGGCGAAGCCGGAAACGTGCCGAAAGGGTGGGCATACCAGGTACAAACTTCTGAATACGACGACTCGAAAACCGCTTCGCGGCCATGGCCTTGGCCGTGGGAATCATCGTAGCGTCCGCAACGGTCGCGGCGGCCGTCAGCTCGCGCTTCTTGCCTTCGGTTCCACCCGATACCAGCACCCCAAAGGTGTTCAGCACAACCAGCGCATCCAGGCGCGGTGAGTGCTTCAGGATGTAGTAGAAATCGAGCTCCAGCTTTTTGCGTGAATCATCGACCGAGTTGGCATAACCCTGGCGCGTCTGGGCCCAGCCCGTGATGCCTGGCTTTACCAACGTGCGCAGCGGAAACATCGGAATTTCTTTTTCCAGCTGATCCGAGAAAATTTTACGTTCCGGACGCGGCCCAATGAAGCTGATCTCGCCGCGCAGAATGTTGATGAACTGTGGCAGCTCATCAAGATGCGTGGCCCGCAAAAATGCGCCAATCGGACTCAGGCGGGAGTCGCCCTTCTTTTCGGTAGCCCACACGGGACCGTTTTTCTCGGCATCCGTGCGCATGCTGCGGAATTTAAGAATTTCGAATTCCTTGCCACCCAGACCCAGGCGCTTCTGGCCGTAAAGGGCCGGACCAGGGCTGGTGAGCTTTACCATTACGGCTACCATTGCCAGCAGTGGCGAGAGCAGCAAGAGCAAAACCGCGGCGATTGCAGGCTCGAGAAAATTCTTGATTTGGGTATAGGCGCGAACCCGGCGGCGCTGATGCACGCCGCCCTTGGCTACGACTCTCACGATCTCTTCCAGGCTCGACGGAACGCTTGGAACCAGCTCAATGATGGCCTGCTCGAAGTCCACGATCCTGGCGCCGCGAATGTGGGCGTTGAGGATGATTCTTGAAACTTCAGACTGTGCAATGGGCTGCGAGGTAACGCCTAATACGCGGTCGGCGGTAAGCAAGGTGTTCAGCTCGGTAAAGCTGGCTTCGTCTTCGAGGTGCTTCGAAAGCACGATGTCCATCTTCTGAGGCGCTTCACGAAGCGCGG
>JBBRLF010000304.1:0-6176 GCA_038231515.1 candidate division WWE3 bacterium | reverse complement strand
CCTGCGCCTGCAAGCCAGACGCGCGAAAAAAACGCTGCAGCTCGTAAATCCACAGCCGGCTTTGAGCGGCATAAAGCATGAGGCGCAGAACGCCGTCAGTTTTGAGCAGGCGGCGGAGTGAGGCAATCAGCACGGCGGGCGTGGACGAGTGGTGAATGACTCCCGTGCACACGATGTAGTCAAACGTGCCAAGCTTTGCACTGAGATCTTCGTGCAGGTCGGCCTGCAAAGTGGTGATGCGCTGGCTTACTCCCGAGAGCCACGCGCGTCGCCGCAAGGTTTTCAGCGTGGCCGCACTCAGGTCAACCGCAACGATGGTGGCCCGGGGATGCACGCGAGCCAGCACCAGCGGCTCGAAAGTTCCGCAGCCGGCGACCAGAATTCGCGTGGCCGCGCCATGCGGCACATAGGAGCCCGTGCGCAGGTATTGCCCCAGCTCAAAGCTGATCGAATGCGCGTGGGTTGCCACGGGCCGTGCCAGCCAGGGAATGCTGGGGAATGGAAATTTTTCGTATTGCTGGGCTACGGCCAGCACTTCGCGGTTTGCCATAGCGGTGTTTTGAGTTTGCCCCAATGCCCAATGAATGGTAATTTTTATCAATCAGTATGATTTTTCTTCGAAGGAATATTCATTCTTTGCCCATGCTGCTCACGTTTACGTGGCTGACCTGTCTTGGCTTTTTCAGTCAGGCGAGTGGCGCCGTTCTGCACGAAAGTCTTCATCATATTCAGAAACTTGAGACTAAAAGCTCTGCAAAGAGTGTGATGGTCGACGCGCATTGTGCGACCTGTGATGTGCTGCTTACCGTCTCAACCGTCTTGTCCGCGGCAGCTCCCGGCCTGGGCCTTTGCCTTTCGAGCACCGGGCGCTTGAGCTTGAAGCAATACGATGCCGTCGGCCATGCTGAAGCTTGCCATGTTTTTGCCCGCGCACCTCCTGCCTGAGCGCCTCGTTAACTCTTTGCACCCATCAATACAGTTCTTTCAGGCATTCCTACAGGAGGTTTTGTGCGTCGCAATATAATCTATGTTCTTGTTTTACTCTTTTCCCTGTCCAGCCTGGCTGCTTTTGCCGCGGCCGGGGCAGGTGCTTCCAAAGCTTTCAACCCCGACATCAGTGCTAATTTTCTGGGTCTCGTCCTGCGTGACACGCGCGGTTCGAACCTGCGCACCGATGCCAGACACAACGGTATTTCGTTTCAAGAGGGCGAGCTGCAGTTTACTGCCGACGTCGATCCTTATTTTCGCGCAAGCGCGCTCTTCTCGGTCGCGCAGAAAGACAACAGCACCGACTTCGGAATCGACCCCGAAGAAGTCTATGCCGAATCGATCGCGCTGCCCGTCGTTACCGTGCGCATCGGCAAATTCAAAGCTGCGTTGGGCAAGAACAATCAGCTACACACCCATGCCTATCCTTTCATTGATCAGCCGCTCATCAATCAGGATTTACTGGGTACCGAGGGGCTCAATGAAGCAGGCGTTTCGGCGGCGGCGCTGGTGCCGGCGCCGTGGTTTGTCGAGCTGACGTTGCAGGGGCTGGGTACGAACAACGCCAAAATTTTCAATAGCCAGCAGTCGGGCGACTATGCCGGCGTGGCCTCGTTAAAAAATCTTTGGGATCTCTCGGACAGCGCGACGTTTGAGTTTACGGTTTTCGGTACCGAGGGGCCCAATGCGGGCGGGGGCCAGTCGTATGTGTACGGCTCCGATGCCATCATGAAGTGGCGTCCGGCAGAAGGGGGTAAGTACAAGGCTCTGATTTGGCAAACGGAATATTTGCGAGGCAATCTGCTGCGTCAGGCAACTCCTCAGCTCAGTGGCATTGCCAGCTGGCTGCAATATCAGTTCGCAGAACGCTGGTGGGTTCAGGCGCGTGCGGAATACGAAGGGCTGCAGCCAAAATCGATGGAGCTGGGCTCCAAGCGCAAGCAAAGCTTGCTGCTGGGATTTTTTCCGTCGGAGTTCTCAGGCTTTCGCGTGCAGTACGACCATCTGCTGGCCGACGGGCAGAAAGACGGCCACGACATTGCGTTACAGTGGAACTTCAGTATCGGCGCTCACCCCGCTCATGCATACTAGAAACAGGAGCTTAAGATGAAAATCAAACTAGCGACTCTGGCTCTGCTGTCTTTCTCGGGCCTACTGACTGGCGCCATGCCCGCCCAGGCGAAGCTTTCGGTCATTGCGGCAACCCCCGATATCGCGGCCCTCGTGGCCGAAATTGGCGGCAGTGAGGTGACCGTCGATACCATCGCCAAGGGCACGCAAGACCCGCATTACATCGAGGCCAAGCCGTCCTACATGACCAAGATGAGCCACGCCGATCTGGTGGTGGCCGTGGGGCTTGACCTGGAAGTGGGCTGGATGCCCAGCATTCTGCGCGGAGCGCGCAATCCCAAAATTGCTCCGGGCAGTAACGGTTTTTTCGAGCTGGGCTCGACCATCGAACCGCTGGAGGTGCCCGAAGGCAAGATTACCCGTGCCGAGGGCGACGTACACCCGTTTGGGAATCCGCACTTTACGCTTGATCCGATTCGCATGGGCATTGCTGGAGTCGCGCTGGCCGAACGGCTGGGTCAGCTGGACGCACCCCACGCGGCAGCATACGTCACTCGGGCCAAAGCTTTTCAAAAGCGCATGGCAGACAAGACGAAGCTGTGGCAGGCCCGGATTGCCAAATCCAATGTGAAGGAGATTGTGACTTATCACAAGACGCTGACTTATTTTTTCAGCCGTTTTGGTTTGAAAAATCCGGCGATTCTGGAGCCCAAGCCCGGTATTCCGCCCACGAGTGGGCACATCATGGAAGTCATTGCGACGATTCGCGAGAAGAAGATTCCGCTCATCATGGTGGAAAACTACTTTGATCCAACCGTAACGAATCGCATCAAGGAAGATGTGCCGGCCGTGCGCGTGGCGGTGGTGCCCGTTGCGGTTGAAGGCGCCCCGGGAATCAAGACGCTCGATGATCTTTACGAAAAACTGGTTGCCACTGTTGAGGGGAAATAAGCGATGACTGCCCACTGGAGTGAAGCGCTGACTTTTCTTGCCGCGCCCTTTGCGATGTGTCTGATACTGGCTGGCATTCATTGTTATCTGGGATTGCATGTGCTGGCCCGTGGCGTGATCTTTGTCGACCTGAGCCTGGCACAGGTGGCGGCTTTCGGCGCCACTGTGGCAATCTTGTTTGGCTTTGAACACCATTCGCCCGCGACTTATTTCGTGTCGCTCGGCACGACCTTCCTGGCCGCCGGTCTATTTGCCATGGCACGCCGGCACGAGGATAAGTTTTCGCAGGAAGCGATTATTGGAATCGTCTATGCCTTGGCCAGCGCGGCCGTGGTGCTGGTCGTAGACCGTATTGCGCATGGGGCAGAACACATCAAGGACATCCTCGTGGGTCAGGTGCTTTGGGTAACCTGGCACGACGTGGGCAAGACGACTGCCATCTATGGAGTGGTTTCGATCGTCCATTTTATTTTTCGGCGTCAGCTCATCGCGGCGTCCTTCAACGGTAAGCGCGGCGGCTTCTGGGACTTCTTGTTTTATGCCTTGTTTGGCGTCGTCATCACCTCTTCGGTGAGTATGGCGGGTGTGCTGCAAGTGTTCGCCTATCTGATTGTTCCGTCGGTGGTAAGCACGCTGTTTTTTGCGACGATTCGTGCACGCCTTATTTTTGGCTGGATTCTGGGCTTTGTCTTGAGTCTCGTGGGAATGATCTTGAGTTACCGCTGGGATCTGCCCGCCGGCGCGTTTATCGTCGTATGCTTCGCTGCGCTACCAGTCGTATTGCTAGTGATTTCGCCGGTATTGAATCTCAAACGGGTGAAAATACGCCTTGCTGATTCCAAGCATCTTCATTAGCGTGTGCGCATGCAAGGCGCCGCGGTAATTTCGATCGGAACCTCTGTTCCGCCTTATTCTTATACTCAAGACGAGGTATTCGCGAAGGCCGGATATCAGCGCCAGATCATTCAAAAGATCTTTCGCAATAGCGCCATCGAGCGGCGCTATCTGGCGGTAGAGCCAGGCGACACGGCGGTAACCGATCCGAAGTGGTTCGCGCATCATTATGAAACCTGGGCGCCCAGGCTTGCAGCCGAGGCAGGTCGTAAGGCGATGCTGGGCGCGGGGTGCGTTGCCAGTGATATCGACTACGTCGTGGCGACAAGCTGCACCGGCTATCTTTGTCCGGGCATCAGTCAGCGAGTTGCCCGTGATCTGGGGCTGGGGCCGCGCGCCAAAAATGCCAATCTGGCGGGCATGGGCTGCAACGCCATGGTGCCGGCGCTGGAGCGCGCAACCGAATTTGCCGAACGGCATCCCGGCGCAAACGTGCTTTGCGTGGCCACCGAGATCTGCTCGGCCACCTACTGGATCGACGACCGCGATTTGGAAAGTGCGGTAGGCAATGCGATTTTTGCGGATGGCGCTTCGGCGGCCATTGTACGTGCGGGTGAAGCCGCGAGCCCGTCAGCGCCCTTGGTGCGGTTCAAAAAATTTGCCAGCCGTTCCAACCGTGAGATGCTCGGCTATATGGGGTTTCAAAACGAAGCGGGCCGGCTGCGCGTGCAGCTTTCGCGCAATGTGCCGCAGGCCGTGCTGCCGCTGGCTGAAGAGGTGCTGGGCGATCTATTGGGCGAGCGCAAACTTTCGCCCGCCGATATTTCGCATTGGATCGTGCATCCGGGTGGCCGTCTTATTCTGGAGCTGCTCGGTGAGCGCCTGCGCCTGGGGGATCGGCTCGAGGCAAGCTGGCAGATTCTGGCCGGTTACGGCAATATGTCGTCGGCGACGATTCTGTTCGTCCTTGAAAATTATCTGAGTAAGAATCAGGCGAAAATTAAACCGGGCGACGTGGCGATCATGCTGGCCATGGGGCCGGGCCTGAGCGTCGAGGGCGCGCTGCTCGAGTTCTGAGTGCTTTTACTCGGCGTCGACGCGGCCCGCGGCTTCGTCGTCATGAACAAAGATGCAAAGTCCATCGACACACACGTTGTGACCACCCGAGAGTGTGGGCTGTTCCTGGATGGGTGCAACCCGCTTTGGCTCGGTCGTCTGAGTTTGAATATTTTGAGGGGCCACGGTCTGCGCGTTTTGATTCAGCGCGAAGCTTGCGCCGCCAAAGGCGATGCAGCTGTCAGACTTTGCCAGGAGCGGCTCGGGCAGCTCGATGGTGCGCTCGGGTAAGGCCGTGCATTTTTCATAAAAAGAGTCGCAGCGTTCGGGCGCGCCGGTGAAACGAACTTTATGGTCGCGGGGATCGCGCAGCGTTTCAAAGTCAAGGTCGCGGGGCAGGGTGTAGGTGAGCTGCCAGCCTTTTTCATAGGTGTGCACGACGGCGAGCTTACCCGTGGCTTTGTTGTACTCGGCCCACAGCGTGGGGCCCCAGACTTCGGTGCTGCCGTAGTGATCGGGCTTTGCCCGGTTTTTGATGAAGTGGGTAAGCGTAATATCGTCCAAAGCCGAGCCGGCATAGGAAAGGCGGGCGTGAGCGCGGTTGACGTGGTCTTCGATGGCGACCAGGTGGCCTGCATTGTCGTAGGTGGGGGTAAGAGTACCTGGAATGCTGCTGGTCGTGCAGGCGGCGCTTGATGCCGGGGCCTGGTCGTCGGCAAAGGCGATCGTCATGCCCATTCCGGCAATAACACCAAGAAAAACAAACGACATACGCATCCAGCCGGACCACGAGAAATTCTTCATGACACCGCAATAGTGCAACCCGGGTGCCAGTCTGGGATTGCCCCTTTTTGCCGTAAATCGTGCGCGCCAAGTTGTCGAATCCTTGGTCAGGTGGTTATAATGGGACAACCGATATGGCTGAACCCAAGGACGAATCCGCCGCAGCTTCCGCTACTACTTCCGCTGTTACGACTGAAGCCGACGAACTGGTCAATCTTCGGGATTTCATCTCGATTAAGCTGGCCATCGAATTTCAAAATCTCACCGCCAGCAGCCACCCGCTGCGTGAAGACGAGGTTGCGCTGAGTGAAATTCGCGACCGGGTGCTGGTGTTTGAGCTGCCCGAGACTTCGTGCAACGTCGAGCACAACGTCATGGTGAAGCTGGGGCGGCGTGATGCGGGCGAAGACACGCCCATCTTGTTTCAAAGCACCGGAAAAGTCGCGCGCGTAAAACAGCTGAAAGACGGAAAAATTCGCGCCGTGATTACGCTG
>JBBRLF010000303.1:0-6190 GCA_038231515.1 candidate division WWE3 bacterium | reverse complement strand
GATAGCCCCGGTAAGCTTTTTCAAGGGCTGCCTTAAGCTCGGCTTTGGGCATGGGTGGCGACTTGGTATAGAGTCTTTCGAGGCGTGCGCAGACGGCCGCGGGCAAGAGATCGTTTCGGGTGGCCAGAATCTGCCCCAGCTTGGTAAACACCGGGCCGGCATTCTGAAAAAAACGCACCAGCGCGTCGCCCAGTGCCTTCCAATGCAGCTCGCTCGTGCCTTCTTTGCGCAAGGTTTCAACCGCGGCCACGCCACTGGGAATCACGCCGTGGCGTAACGCCGCGTAGGCCATGCGAGGCACGGCCGTGGCGGCGTCGCGCAGCCGCCTGAGCTGCTTCACTTTTCGGCCTGCAGCTTGAGCACGAACTCATTGGCCGAGCGCAGTCGTTTGGCCAGCAGCCTTGATAGATTCAAGATCATGAGCCCGAAGATCTGAGGCTCTGACTTGAACAGCTTGAAGACCTCGTCGTATTTGATTTCGAGCACATAAGACTTGGCCTCGGCAACAATATCGGCCGAGCGTTTTTTCTCATCGACTAAAACCATCTCGCCGAAGACGTCGCCGGTTTTAAGCTGCTGCACGACGAGCACTCCCCTGGCAGTGGTCTTGCGCACGCTGGCCGCGCCCTCGAGCATGACAAAGATCTCGTTGCCTTCCTGCCCGTCTTTCACGATTGGGTCGCCAGCGGCGAACGTATAGACGGTGCAGTACTTTACGATTTTTTCGATTTCTTCGTCGTAGAGCTCGAAGAACAGCGGGCAACCGCGTACGTGATCGGGTATCGCCATAACCTGCTCAGGCCGCCTTGGGCTCTGAGGCACCTTGAGGCGCAATCTGCTCGAGCAGCTCGATAATACGGGCATCGGCAAAGCTTAGCTTGTCGCCATGAATGCGATTCCAGATCAGCTCCAGACAACGCTGCACGCTTTTTTCGACATCGATGCGCTGGGTGTGGATCGGAAAAATCGTATTGAGCACGGTCATGGCCACGCTAAACATGATGCCGAAAATCGAAGTGCGCATCGACATCGCAATATTGTCGATGAACGAGGCCAGAATCGGACTCGACTCGCTGATGTGGTTCATGTCAATGGCGCCGATCTTGGGCAGGCCCGTGGCAATACCGATAAAAGTTCCGAGAATGCCGCCAATGACGAACAGGCCCGGCAAAATATCAAGCATGCGCGAGACGATCTCGATGGGCACGCCTGACACGGTTTTCCACTGCCGATCCTGATCCAGAATGCGATCGGCAAGCTCGCCGAAGTTGGGTGGAAACTCACTTTTCAGCACGTCCACATGGGCACGAATGCTGTGCACGATGCTGCGCTTGCCTTCGGCGAAGTCCGTGAACATCTCCTTGTCGCGAAAGCGTGCCGGCGAGTCGTTGGCGCGGTCTTGCGGCCCGCGACCCTTGCCGAATCTCAAGTTGCGATTGGGTAGAGCGGCCGTTACCCGGTCCAGCATGGCAGTGAGCCACTCATCGACGTGCGCGTCATCAATTTTATTGATTGATTCCTCGGCCGACAGCGCCTTTTCGATGCCGCGGGCAAAGGTATTGAAATAGATCTGATCGCGGCGGCTGGCGCGTGAGGCCAGCAGCCGAAACATGAGCGCACCGGCCAGGCACAGCCCCATGAACTCGATCAGATAGTCGGCCATACCTAAAACCAACGCCATAAATTCAGAGGTGTGCATAACCGTTGCTCCCTTTTACTCTTTCACATGAATCCACGCCGGTACGGGCGGGCCATAAATTTCGTCAACTTTGGGCACGACCACCGCAGGCAGTGCCACCACTGGATTAAGATTGCGGATGGGCTCGGGCACAGGCGTGACCGCCATGACCGGGTTGGCCACGCGCACCACACTCGGATGAGTGCCGGCAATGCCACGCGCTGCACTCTGGGCCTCGTCGTGGTTCACCAGCACGTTCTTGATCTTGTTTTCTTTGAGAATAAAGTTGATCTCCACGCGCCGCGACTTGGGACAGTCATACTCGCCACAGGCTTCGATGGTATCGCCGCCCGCGACGCGGGTAACCGGATCCATAAAGCCCTTGCCCGCCACGCTGGTGCGTACTTTTAACTCCTGCTTATGCGCGTAGTAGCCAATGCTTTCGCCAAAGATGTAGGCCGCCACCTGATGAGCGCGCTTCATGCTCAGATCCAGGTTAAAGATATAGGCAGCGCGATCCTGACTGGCGGGGTTGACGTAATGTTTTTTGTAGCGCGGGCTGGCGTGGCCCGTAATGACGATGCCCGCGATTTTAGCGGCCTGCTCGGCCGTACCCAGTAAGCTTTCGGCGTAGACGGGCATTATTTTTTTAATTTTGGCCTGCGAGAATTCGCTGATCTCGTAGCTGCCGTTTTTGAAGCGAAACACCTCGTCCATCGAAAGGGTGATAACGCCGGAATCAGGGTCGACCGCCACATCAACACCATTGCGCTGCAAGTTGCGCAGCACGCCGCCGGCAATCTCTTTGCGCAGCTTGGAGAGCTCGCCAATTTCGTCATGGGCCTTTTTGAGCTGATCGCCCAGAGTTGCAATCGTGCGCGACTTGTCTTTGTCGTTGCCCTGCGCGTCGGCATAGTTTTTCTTGAAGTGGTCGAGCTCACCTTTGAGGTCGTCGACTTCCTTGCCGGCCTGACCCAGCTGGCTCTTGAGTTTGGCCAGGGTACCGTCACGTCCGGCCATGCCCCGCTCCAGATCGCCCAGCTCACCTTTGAGCTTGCCGATCATGCGGTCGCGCGCAGCCAGCTCGTCGCCCAGTCCGCCAAGCTCGCGCTTGGCCGAACCCAGCTCGCCTTTAAGCGCGGCCAGGTCGCCATCGCGACCGGCAAGCTCGCGTTGCACGCCCGCAAGCGTACCTTTGAGCTTGCCCAGCTGTCCGTCGCGCACGGCAAGATCGTCGGTCAGGCCGCCAATTTGCTGCTTGGCCACGCCCAGCTCGCCTTTGAGCTTGGCAATCTGCCCGTCGCGCGAGGCCATGTCGTGCTGCAGCCCACTGAGACTCCCCTTGAGCTTGTTGATCTCCATATTGCGGCCCAGGATTTCTTTTTTCAGCCCACCCAGCTCACGCAACGCCTCGGCTGCATCGGCCGACATTTTAAAGATAGTGGAATCGCGTGCGGCGATGTCTGAACGCAGCCCCGTATTGGACCCCTTGAGCTGGGTGATCTCACCCTCTTGCCCCGCGATCTCGCTGCGCAGCCCGGCCATCGCCTTGCTGGCATCGCTCAGCTCGCCTTTTACCTTTACCAGCTGACCATCGCGTCCGGCCACGTCCTGCTTGAGCAGGCTGACTTGCCGATTCGCGTTGCTTGCGGCCGTCACGGCATCCTGCAGCTCCTTGCCATGTTCTTGGAGCTCGCTCAGCAGGCGGGCACTCTTGCCCTGCTCGCTTTCGAGCGCATTTTGCGTTTGCTCGATGGCCTGCTGCTGCTTTTCAAGATTTTTAGTCAGATCAGCCACGATCAGCTTGCGACTGGCCAGCTGATCATCTTTGGACTTCAAATTCTCGTTGAGTTCATGAAAGGTACGCTCCGAGGCCTCTTTGGCATCTTCGAGCTTTTGAATTTTATCAGACAGGTTGTTGATGGCCGCGTCTTTTTGAACCAGGCCGTCATGCAGCCGGGCCTTGAGGGCCTCGAGGTCTTTGACCTCGGTTTCCAACTTCACATTCGAGTCATAGGCCGTCTTGAGCATGGCCGACTTTTCTTCCTGGTCCTTGAGCACGTCATTAAAGACGGCCTGCTCGTCTTCCAGGTGCTTGGCCAGCTGACCAATCTCTTCTTTCTTTTTCTGAATCACGCTCAGCGTGTTGCGCACGGTCTCTTGCTGGCGCTGAGTCTTTTCGGCGACGTCTTTTGGCACCTGGCCTTTGAGAATGGCCTCGTGTTTCTTTTTATCGAGCGCCGCCTGCATCTGCAAAACACCTGCGCGGATCGTCGCAAAAAAGAATAAGACGAGAAAGATTACAGACATCCCCACGAAGAGGTCACTGTAACTGGTCCAGAAGCTGTCGCCCATTCCTGATTTTTCTGAGTCGTCTCCACGATGCATGTCGAGTATTGATCGGACGGAGCGGCATTGGTTTGAACAGGTATCTTCCGTATTACATTTTTCGGCAAATATTGCCTGGCAGGCGACGCGTGTCACACTCAATTCTCATTGATGCGCGCGCTAAGTCGTCACTTCCTGTTCGACATTCCCGAAAAACTTTCCTTCAATGCAGTTATTCAAGCTCCATTATCCCAACAAAGGAAACTCAAATGAAAATAACTCTATGGCTCTCTGTTCTTACCCTGGGTCTGGCTCTGGTGGCAGCGCCCGCGTTTGCCGAAGAGCCCAACGGCAGCGAAGAGCTGGACTCCAGCGCCAGCACCACCACCAATGACGCCACGAGCTCAGCCGAAGGCGTGCAGACGGGCAATCAGGCCAAAGGCGGCCAGGCCAAGGGCGGACAAGCCAAGTCCGAGCAAGGCAAGCAGACGACCAAGAGTGGGCAGGAAAAAAACACTGTGCCAACCACTACGCCTTCTTCGACCAGCACCGGCACCGGCTATTGAGAGCTGCGGGGGATCAGCATTCTCTGATCCCCCTTCTTACTTGCCGCTCTGCTGGGCCTTGACGACAAAAATCCGGTGCAATACTTTTCCGCTCCACACGCGAAACCGATCCACATACGAATAAGCGGCCGGCACCACGACCAGTGTGAGCAGGGTTGAGCTGATGAGCCCGCCAATGACGGCCACGCCCATGCTGACACGTTGCTTACTGGCCTCGTTCAAACCGATAGCCACGGGCAGCATCCCGGCAATCAACGCCACGGTGGTCATCAAGATGGGGCGCAGCCGGGTTCTACCCGCTTGCAGCATCGCCTCGCGACGATCCAGCCCCTTGAGCACCAGCTGATTGGCATAGTCGACGAGCAAGATGGAATTCTTCGTCGCAATACCCAGCAGCATAATACAGCCAATCATCGAAAAGATGTCCAGTGAGTTGTGCGTGAGAAAAAGCGCGATGAACGCCCCACAGGCCGCCAGCGGCAAGACGAGCATGATGGTGAACGGCGTGACAAACGACTCATACAGGCTGGCCAGCACCAGAAAGATAAACAAGATGCCCAGGCCGCTGGCTTTCAGCATATTGCTCGAGAGCTCGGTGAAGTTTTCGGCCTGTCCCACGAACTGGTAGCGCATGCCCACGGGCAACTTCATTTCCTGCTCGAAGATGTGGCGTACGTCGGTCATCACCTGGCCCATGCCCACTCCGCCCGGCGTAATGTCGGCCGAAATCTGTATGTAACGGCCACGGTCTTGACGACGAATATCAGCCGGCCCCTCGGCTTCCACCGGGTTTGCCACCGTCGTCAGCTTGACTAGCGTGTTGTTGATATTGGGAATATAGGTCGAGGAAAACCCTGTGCGCAGATTGCGCTGGTCTTCCTGCAGGCGCACGCGGACGTCATACTCCAGCCCCTTTTCGCGGAACACGGCCGGATTAACCCCTTCGATCTGCGCGCGCAGCTCCTGGCCCAGCGACATGCTCGAGATGCCCATGCCTTCGGCCCGGTGATTATCGAGCGCCACCTGAAACTCAGGCTTGCCCGGACGAAAGCTGATGTCAGGGTCTTTGAGCCCGGAGTGCTTGCGGATGAGCGCGAAGGCCTCAGACGAAACCTTTTCCAGCTCGACCAGATCGGTACCAATGATATTCACGTTAAAGGGACGAACGCCACCAGCCACGGCGTCAATATCCTTGACCATGGGATTGGCATACTTGAACGGCGCGAGCTGCATTCGCAACCGGTCTTTGAACTTCGAGGTATTGACCTTGCGCTGGCCGGCTGGCACCAGTTCGACGAAAAATTGCGCGGCGTTTGATTCCGTTTGCCGACCGCCCACGATCAGCAGCGAGGTCCGAACTTCGGGATTGGACCGAATAACCTTGTCGACTTCAGCAGCTACGTCAGACATCGCACCCAAGTTAGTTCCCGGTGGCAACTCGATTCCCACTTCGAATTCGCCATAGTCTTGAGGTGGCAGAAAAGTTTTTGGCACATAGCCAACCGCCACCAGACTCAATATGAAAATCGTGAAGCTTGATCCAAGTATCAAAAGCGGACGAGCCAGCGTGAACTTGATCACGCGCTCGTAAAAAGTCTCAAGCTGGTGGTGCGCGCGG
>JBBRLF010000302.1:0-6261 GCA_038231515.1 candidate division WWE3 bacterium | reverse complement strand
CCGGCTTGCCTCTCGACTGTTGAGGGCGTGCACCGCGTGATTGAGGTATTGGCCGCCCGAGGCTGGGGCCGGCTGCCGGCGCTGCGCGAACACGACCAGATGATCGAGATTTTTCGAAGCATGGTCAGATTTCAGGGCAAGCAGGAAAGCAATCCGCGCACCGACTCACGGGTTTTGCGTAAAGCCGTGCTCTGAGTATTGCATTCGCTTTGAAAAGCCTCAGCGGCCCGCGCCGGGCCCTCAATCGCCGCGTCGTTCAGGATCGCCCCGCGGTGACGAGCAGAATGCTACCGTTTCAATCGTGATGATATTCCGGTCGACGACGCTAAAGAGCTGCTTGGCCTGCGAAAGGTAATACAGCGCATCTGAAATTTTTCCCAGGGTGTTGCCGTTACAAGCCGACCGTAAGTCGCCTTGCAGCTCGCTTAAGATCTGCGCCAATACCTCCGACTCCCGGTCGGCAAGATGTATGTTGAAGAGATGAAAGGGCAAGCGTTCCAGCAGACCTCGCTGCGCCAGGGAGAGCTTCGCGGACCAGCCGTCGTTGCTTCTGGAGAACCCGTCACAGAACGTCGGGATAAGGCGGGGCTCGAGCAGTGCGTTCGTGAGCTGCGCTTCGAGCGTTACGGCCTCTGGTTTGAGAACCGCTGTCACCTGACAGACATCCGTGCAGCCCGTAAGCAAAAACGCCAAAGCCAAGATGGCTTTGTTGAATAACTTATTCATAATACTCCCGCCCGTGAAATAGGTCACGTTTGATAAAATTATCAAACAGTGGGCGGACGGGTAACATTCCTAATGATCCGTGTCAAGCCAGGGGGGCGCTACTTCGTGAATCTTTGATTCGGAAATGCCGGCTGGGTCGGTACCTGGATGACGATGAAGGGGTGTTCGGCAACATGATGGCAGCTGTTGCATGAAACCGTCAGCGCCTGAAAGGACTTCGCGAATTCGACCTTGCTCTTCTTTTCAATGGCAGCCGAAATTTTTTCGAGTTGCGGTTTGGTCATGGCCGGAATCAGGTCTTTCAAGGGAGTTTTGAGCGTCTTGAATTCATGCCGGGCTTTGCTGGCATCGTCCAGATCCTCTTGCAGCTCCTCGAGCTCGTAACGGGCCAGGTCCCAGTTCGCGGCATGTCCGGCATAAAACAGCTTCGCATGATGCTGCTGCACGACCGACATGATTTCGCCCAGGCCGGGAGCATAGTCCGCAGCGAGGGAAATTCCACCGGCCAGTATAAAAATCAACGCGCTGACTTGGGCTGTTCTCAAAGTGTGTCCTCTTGTTGAAAAATTTAGCGTCACGTATCGTCTCGGATGCAGCTTTTAAAAACACTGGAATCCCCAGTGGCCCACTTCAGGCCGGCGGCAGGATCGGCCAGCGCCGCCAAAACCGCCGAGCAAAGCTCATAAAGATTTCCGTCCAAACCCTCTTCGGGCAGCTGCTCAAAGGCCCCCTCGATGATTCCGCTTATTCCGGTCAGCAGGCCCAGCGACATCGGAATCTGTACTTTGAGGCGATCTTTTTCGAAGGATTGGCTGCAGCGCTTGACCGAAAAGGAATGCGCCATTCGGCAGGTGAGGGGGCGGTTGTCATAAACCGAACATCGCTCCTCAACCAGAAGCGGGCAGGCCGTCTTGTTGTTGACATTTTTTTTGACGGAACCATCCTGGAAGGCACCTACTCGGGCATTCAGCTTTTCCACGAGGGTCGTCAGCTCGTCTTTTGAGCGGGAGTTCTTTAGGATTTCGGCAATTCGAATTGCTTCGAAGGGGAAAACCGTTGCAGGCTGGTAGCAGCAATAGGAGCAGCCTTTTTCGCAGTCGGTCTTGGCTGCGTCGGCCGTTTCTTTGAAGAACTGCGCGGCAAGCCGGTGGGCGGCATCGGATAGCTGCTGGGGCAGGCGTTCCGACTTGCCGGCCGTCTCAATTATTTCAGTTTGGGCGGCCTCTTGATAGCCCTTGGAAGCTTCGAAGTAAGAGAATTCAGGATCATCCTCGTGCGCGCGAGCCAGCGCGGTATAGTCAGGTGATTGGCGAGTCTTTCTTCCCATTTTGAAAGGGTAGCAAAAAAATCAACGTCCGGATATGTGCACGGGGCGTGCTTAATTGTTCGAATCGACTTCGTCGTAAAACGACTGGCCCATCGCACAGTGTTCGCACGCCGCATCGAGGTAATCGCGGGCCTGGTCGGTGGTCGTAGCGCAGTCTTTTGCGGCAACGTCTTTTTCCGCGCGGCACGCTTTGAGGGCCAGCTTCACCAGCGCTGCTGGTGAAAGGGGACCCTGCTCGTAATTGATATTTCCGGTTCTCTTGTTGATCGCCGCGCCGGTGTTGGCCAGGGCGAGGCTGGAAGCCAGGGTTATTGCGAGGGTAATGAGAAGAAGGGTTTTCATAGGATGTGGTGAATACAATAACTAACTAAAGCAGTCAGCTAATATTCTTCATGACGCTAGGCATTGCTTTTGCTATGTGAAGAGCTTTCAAACTTTGTATGAGTTTTAAATGGGAGGATGAAATAATGAAATGCGTATTGTCTGTGATTTGCACGTTCGTAATCATGGGGGCGGCTTCGTCTGCTTTTGCGGATGTTATCGAAAATACTAACGGCTCGATCGTAAGTTCGTCTGTCAGCGACAGCGCTGCAACTGATGAATCATTGGATCTTGAGCGCGGCGGCGGTCACTTTGGTGGCGGTCACGGCGGCGGCGGCCATGTCGGCGGCGGTCATGTCGGTGGCGGTCATGTTGGCGGCGGTCATGTTGGCGGCGGTCATGTTGGCGGCGGTCACGTCGGTGGCGGTCACTATGGCCATATCGGTCATCCTGCTCGTTTCAACCCAGGTCGCTCTCCTCGCGGCGGCTGGAGAGGACACCGTTATTTCTACGGCGGCTTCTATTACAACGTCTGGGGCTGGAATTCATACGCTCCTTTCTACGCTTGGGGTCCTTACTACGGCTGGCGCATCGGCCTCGGCTATTACATTCCAAGGGGTATGGTTTGCAAGGCAGACAACTCGATGGTCGCGGGCGCTTGGTACGGTCCAACTCAATACTACTCATCGGATGACGCAATCAATGCGGCGCTTGATGTGTGCAAAAACGACCCGTATGTCGTGACTGCTGGCGCTCAGGCTGCCTGCAGAATCGTGACCTGCTCACAGTGGTCGGGAAGAACTGGCGATTGATTTTGCCGTAAAGAGCCCGGAGGAAGCGGATAAGGCTTCTTCCGGGCTTTTTTTTTGCCCGGGCCCAATAAAATTTAAAGTCAGTCGCCGGAACGAGGGTTTTGGTGTTTTACAGCTGGCTTGCCGCCCATAGTAAATAGTTTCTGCGCGAACCTCGGTGCTTTAGAACCCAGCACGCCTTGCTCAAAAAGCTGGCCTGCGGCCAGGCAGGATTGCTTGTCGCCATAAGTACAACCCGTAAGATAACTTCCGATAGCCTCGTCAACGTTGTTCGTCCCACGACCCGTGAGCCGGCACGCCAAGCCATCCATGCCGAGGCAGCCACCCGTTGCATAGGCGCGAGCTGCGGGCGTAAAGCCTTGGTTGTCGATTTTTTCCGTAACATAGGCGGCCATTCCGCACGCGGCCTGCTGCGAGAGGCTGCAAGCTTCAGCCAGGAATGGCAACGCGCGAATCAAGTCCTGCCCGCGGGCATAGCTTGCGCCCAAAGACTCGCAGCTGGGTCCATCGCCAAGTTTGCAGCCATTTTCGAACAGGGATGCATCGAAGCACGCGGCGCCGTCGCCGGCAGCGCATTTGACTGCTGCGCAGCTGGTGGCGTCGGTTGAGTCCGCGCAGGGCTTTTCGAGTCGGCAGGCGGGTAGGACGATGTTGAAGTTTCCCATGCCATCAAAACAGCCGACAAGCTTCGAAACGTCCGCCGCCCCGCTCCCGACGCCAAGATGGTTCCACACAAAGTTTTTCTGTGCTTCGGTCAGGTCTGAGCCCAGGGTCAGACGGCTGGCCTCGGCGAGTCGTTTGCTGCTGCTCACCACTGCTAGAATTTCATTATCTGCCGACAGCACAGGGCCGCCCGAGACGCCACCCGTTGAGCTGCACGTTTCGACAATGGCCTCGCGTAGAGTGTAAGTCTTCGGCGAACCGCTATTACCCAGCCGCGACTTTTGAAAGCGCTTTGCATTCACCTTGCAGTGCATTTCGTGCAAGCCATTGTGAGCCTCATCGATTCCGTTGGTCGGCACTCCGTAAATCGTAAGAGGCTCGCCCAGCCGGGCCTCGCGGCCGGCAATTTTAAAGGCCTGAAGGCCGCGCTTTTTGAGCAGGCCTACCGTCGAGTTGAGCGCAACGATCATCACATCCGTGCCCTTCATCGTCGCGTAGCGCACGGACTGAGCGCTGATCGCGTCCGAGAACGGCTCTGAGGCGTCGTGAAAATTATTTGGATAAAACGCATACTCGCTTGCCGAAACTTCGGTGATAATCTCCTTCGGCAAAAGGATGGACCCATCAGCCTTGCTATAGCAGTGCGCGGCCGTCAGCAGATAGGCCTGGGCATCGTCGCCACCGCCGGCGTCGATCAGCGTGGCCGAACACGTGACGTTCTCACTTTCAAACGAGCCGATGCCGCGCGCTTTGGCTTCTTGGATTGAAACCATTCGCCAGTCGATGGCGTCGCTATTGGTCTGGTCGTCGGGAAGTAGATTGCCTGGAACGTTGCGTAGCGCGGGGAATATGAGCAGGGCTGCTGACTGCGCGTGGGCCGGCGTCGGTGCTGAGATCGCGGTTACGATCACGGAACGAAGGATCATTAGACCGATCTGTTTGAGCTTGTCGAGTTTCATCAGGGCAGGCTTGTATTATAATTGACTAAATTAGTCAATTCATGCCTTCACTCAGATGCTTTGGGCTCGGTCTGCCGCCTAGTACTCACGCGGTTCCAAAGCCGCGCTCCGTTGGAATCATGGACTTGAGCATTTTTACTGCCGCCGTATTCTCAGCCTCCGTCGACCAGAGAACATACAGATTATCTTGAAGCTTGGGGGCATCCTTCGGAACGCGCAGCGACTTAAGACCACTGGCCTCACTGAAAATACCAATTCCCAACCCTCTCTGACAGAGCTCAAGAAGGGCGCCGGGATAATCAGAGGTCACGACTGAGGATGGCGGATGACCCGCATCAAGTAAGGCCTGTTCAGCCAGGCTTCTCTGTGACGGTTCCGCGTTACAAATAAGAATTGGCAGCTCCGATAAGAGTCTCGAAAACGGCGTGTCCATCCACTTTTCCGAAACGAAAAACTTGATGGACGACTGTGAAAGTCGGCGGCAAACAATATCCTTTCGCTCTGGCGCACGGTCGCTGAATCCAAAATCAAGTTTAGCCGAAGCGAGCCCCTCTTCGAGGTCTTTATAACCGGAGTGAAAGACCTTCATGTCCAGGCGACCACGTTTTTGCAGATAATCGCCAATGAGGCGATAGGCGATCTGTATCGAAGGACTTGGAACCAGCCCTACTGAGACCGGGTAGCATCCCATGGGAACGGGCGAGACCACGTCAAGAAGGCGCTGGCCCACCTCGAACATTTCCTTGGCATGCAGAAAAAGCCGATTTCCCTCGGGAGTCAGAGAGAGCTTGCGGTGGTGGCGATAGAAGAGCTGCAGCTCAAGGTCTTTTTCAAGTTGAGTCAGATGAGTACTCAGTGTGGATGGGCTGAGTCCCAGCTTATTGGCGGCTTCTTTGATCGAGCCCGTCGCAGCGATTTCAGAAAAATAATGGACTTGATTCCAGTTGATCTGATTCCCCTTAAATCGCCGGGCGCGCAGAGATATTTTTTCTTGAGTTGATTTCCTCATTACAAATGTATTTCACATTGGTTTTTTCAAATCAATGAGATAGTTTGCTGCAATGAGCCGTCTTCGTCACAAAACTCTTGAGCACGCAGCAGTTTGGATCGGTGCGGTCATCGTCGGTATCTCGGCAGTTCTTTACGCAAGACTGATTTCGGTGGCGCAGCTCCACTATTTCCGCTGGTTTCATGAACATTCTTATCTTGTCGCCGCGCTTTCACCCCTCCTTTTCATTCTTGCTACTGGGCTGGTGAGAAAATTTGCGCCAGACGCCAAAGGCAGCGGGATTCCCCAGGTGCTGGAAGCCATTGAAGCGGCCAGGCATCCGACTGCGGATACCGATGCCTGGAGTACGCGGCTGGTTTCGATTCGAACCGCGGTAATCAAAGTACTCTCGTCAACCGTCGGAATTCTCGGCGGGGCTTCGATTGGAAGAGAAGGTCCTACCGT
>JBBRLF010000301.1:0-6266 GCA_038231515.1 candidate division WWE3 bacterium | reverse complement strand
GTCGTTAGCCTCGCGGCAGCGAATGCAGCGGCCGAAAACCGGCGAACTCAGGCAACCGCTGACAAACACGTCAGTTTCGTCAAGACGGTTAGGATTTTCCACCAAATCCGCGCAGTCGCTCGACGATCTGCTGGACGTGCAGAAGAAGCTCGATCTGCGCAAGTTTCCCACGCGCATCGAATGCTACGACATCAGCCATTTCCAGGGCGAAGGTACGGTGGCGTCGCGCGTGGTGCTGATCGAGGGCAAGCCCGAGAAGAGCCTCTACCGCCATTATCATGTGCACGAGTCGGGGGGTGGCGCGGTTCCGGCGAGGAACGTGGATGACTTCAAGTCGATGCGCGAGATTCTGGAACGCCGGTTTTCTCATGACCATTCGCTGCCTGACTTGGTGGTGGTGGACGGGGGCAAAGGGCAGCTCTCGCAGGCCGAGGCGATTTTTTCGGAGCTGGGCGTGATCGGCGTCGAGCTGGTCTCGCTGGCCAAGGCGCGCACCGAAAGTGATTTCACGGATGCCGAGATCACAGCTTCTATGGAGCGCGTGTTCAAGCCCAATCAGAAAAATCCGATCATGCTCAAGCCGGGTACCGGGGCTTATCGCGTGCTTACGCAGGCACGCAATGAAGCGCATCGGTTCGCGATCACGTTTCACCGCCAGGTTCGCGACAAGCGAATTTTGGGAAAGAAACGCTAAAGGCGAAGCTTACTGAAGCTTGTGCAGGCGCTGGCGAACGCGAATTCCACAGTCGGGGCAGCGCGCGGTTTCCTGAACCAGGCCGTGCTTGAAATCAGACATGTGGTTGAGGCGCAGGTGTGCGCCACAAAGCCCGCAGAGGAGGTGCTTCTTCATGATTTCTGAAGCGTCCCCAAAGCAGTCCTTATATTCTTCGAAACAGAGAGCTGCTGGGTCGGCCTGATTTTCAGTTTTGTTATTTTCCATAACGCGCCTCCTTGTGCGTTCATTCATAGCGGGCTTACATTGACCTCTTCGGTGGCGGGTGCGTCTGGCTTGACACGGAAAGAGTTGCCGTGTTTGGGCGACCTATTTCACTAATAGATTCGATGGCCTTCTTATTTTTGACGCACGTTGTTAAATTTCCAGCAATCCGGTAAAATCGGGTAAATGACCGGGGGACTCAAATACGCATTGCTTTGCGCGCTCGTGGGCGTGCTTACGGCTTGGACGGTTCGCGCGGATGAAGCCGCTGCGGACTGGGTAAGCTATACCGTGCCGTGGGATTGCCGCCAAACCAGCCTCAGCACTATTCCGGCGGCCGCCGACTTCACCCTGCGTTTCAATACCGTCTCGGGGCAGACCGAGTGCGCCGAATTTACAAAAGCCTTGAGTGACGCCCGCGCCTATCCGGCCACCGACTACTTCAGCTGCCTGCAACGGTTTAGTGAACGTATGGAAAGCTATACCTGGAGCTGGTGCGCGTCGCAGAAAAAACAGCCCGAGCTTTGCACTACCCGGCGCAAGCTGGGAGAAAAATTCAACTCCAGAATCGACGAGGTTGTCGACTACGGAGCGTTTGCTCTGAAGAACGACGCTTTTACCCCGTTCGAGCCGGGCGCGCCGATTCGTCCGCCGCTTGGCGAAGCGGCTGCCAGATCGCGAAACCTGAGTATCACCAGCTGGTGTTATTTCTCCGGTTCAGAATTCCTGGACGAGGTCTTTTTGAGAGATGAGCTGCCTGGCCTTTTGAAAAAATCGACTTGTGACCCAGCGGCGCTGGCGCATGATTTCGTTAAAACTTTACTGGCAGCCGACGTGCCTCAGGCGGTGTGCGAACGAGTACCCGAGCGCTGTGCGCAGCGACGCACGGCCATTCGTCATGCTTTCGAGCTGTTGACCCGGGCAGGGCTCAAGGACAATATTGGTGATGTCGCGCAGCTTATGCCTGCCAAGCCGGAATGCAAAATCGATGATGGCCTCGATAAGCGCCTGGCCGAGCTTTATCTGCGCAGCGACAAGCTTGCGGGCTGCGTGAAGCAGAAGGAAAACGACGTGAATGGCCAGCTCATCGGCCATGACTCGCACTCGACGGGCACGGGGCTGAGCGCCAACTTTAAGCTCAATCGTCGCGGCGATGAGACGCTGGCGGCGGATTACGACGCTGGCGACGGCAAGGTGGTGGCGGCGGGCACGAAAGTTCCGGTTTTTGAAGCCAGCGTGAAGCTCTCGTTTCATCCCGACGATAGCGATGTGAGCAGCAGTGCGCTTCAGGAGAAGTACGCCGCCCGCGCCCGGGAATGCTATGCCAGCGAACCGGTGAGCTCCAGGCTGCGCGGCCCCGGCGGCGAGCATCTGAAGATCAACCTGCTTGCTCCAGATGCTGATCCTAAAAAGTCGAATCCCAAAGAACCCAGCGCAAATTCGATTGCGGTGCCGGCCACCGATCTGCGGGCGAATTCCGGACGCTGGAACCCGAACATCTCGTGCTCGGTGATCCTGCACGAAACGTTGCACATTCTTGGCTTGGTTGATGAGTATGAGGAAACTTCGGACGGGGCGATCGTCACGGCTGAGGGCAAGGTTAGCTTTGTAGAAGACCTGAGTAAGGCTGACAAGACGAGCAAGACCTTCAAGAAGTGGGACTGCCGCATTACGGGCCCCCGCGACTCCATGATGAGCAGTCAGGACAAGGCCTTCGAAACAGTAGCTGATATGTTTACGGTGAAGTTCTGCACCTGTGACGATCAGCTGGGAGTTTCAATGAAGACAAAGAAGGGGAGGCTTGGCGCGCTCAAATGCCTCAAGCTGGTCAAGACGATCAAGGCGGGCGACAAAACGTGTCCCGTCGGCACGACCGCTTCCGAGCATCCCTGGACCGCCGAAGAGATCAAGCGCCTGACGATTGGCCAGCCACTGGGCTCGGCAGATAATATGATTCTGGATATCGTACCCCGAAAGCCGGTTCGTGCTTCACTGCTTTATCCAGCGCAGTTTCGGGCAATTACCCAGCCAGGCTGCGTGGAAGCCAACAAGGTTTTCTTTCAATGCACGCGCGAGGCCTATAAGACTTCCCGAGAGCATCTGGGCTCGGATCGGTGCAACGTCGGCTTGCCTATAGAATGTAAGAACGGCAGCTCGGACTGGCTGCGTTAACTGGGGCTGACCCACTGCGCGGGGACCGTAATTATTAGTAAACTGCTGCTTGAGCATTTGCGATCAGGGCGATCGCCGAAAAACCGAGCAGCAGCCAAAATAGTGTGTGCTTAGCCATACTGTAATTATTGTATCGACAGAACTTGCCAACCCCAATGAATAATTCATAACGTCGCCCTCATGTCGAACGTCGAAGTGGAAAAGTTTGCCCAGTGGAAGGAACATCTGGAGCGGTCCTATGGAAAAGGGACGTTTTTTTCCAAGAGCTGGCTGCGCCGACAGCTGAACCGGGCAGCACCCACGGTGAGCCGTGAGGTTGAAACTTTGCCTTCGATTCAAGCCGACCTTGGTGACTGCCACCGCTGCAAGTTAGGCAGCTGCAGAACGAAGATCGTCTTTGGTGAAGGCTCTCCAACCGCAGAGCTGATGTTCATCGGCGAAGGTCCGGGCGAGGACGAGGATTTGTCGGGCCGCCCCTTTCTGGGAAAAGCCGGCGAACTTCTCGACAAAATTATCGAAGCCATGGGCTTCAAGCGTGCTGATGTTTACCTGGCCAACGTGGTTAAATGCCGTACTCCCGATAGCCGTGCGCCGGAACCCACTGAAGTCGCCGAGTGTGAAAAGTTCCTGCTCCGACAGATCGAAGTCGTGCGACCTCGCATCATCGTGGCGCTGGGCGGAACGGCGCTTAAGCTTTTGCTGCGCGACGAGGAGGCCAAGACTTCGCTCCTGCGCGGAACTTTTCTGGACTATCGCGGCGCCCGCCTGATGCCGACCTTTCATCCGTCCTATCTCTTGCGCAATCCCGAGGCCAAGAAGGAGGTCTGGGAAGACATGAAAAAGGTAAAGGCCGAACTTGGCTCGAGGTCGGGGCCCGGATGAGGTGTCTGGCTGTACTACTGTTGTCACTATTCGCGGTCTGCGCCCAGGCAGACGCCACCAGACACGTCGACGTGCTGCACGTCCATGGCGTGATCAATACCGGTACCGCGCGTTACATCAAGCGCGGCATTGAACTTTCGGCCGCGGATAAAGCCGCGTTGCTGGTTATCGTGCTCGATACGCCGGGCGGCCTGCTCAACTCCACTCGCGACATCGTGCAAAGTATTGACCAAAGCGTGGTGCCCGTGGCCGTTTACGTGGCACCCAGCGGTGCCTCGGCCACCAGTGCCGGCACCATCATCACGATGTCGGCTCATTTTGCGGCAATGGCGCCTGGAACGAATATTGGTGCAGCCCATCCCGTTGGGGGTCAGGGCGAAGACATCAAGGGAACGATGAAGGAGAAAGCCGAGAATGACACGGTGGCCTTTATCAAAGCCCAGGCCACGATGCGCGGGCGTAATACCCATTGGGCCGAGCAAGCCATTCGCAAATCGGTAGCGGCCACTGCCGACGAGGCGCTCAAACTTCATGTCGTGGATTATCTTGCGCCAGATCTCACCGCCTTGCTGGGCATGATTGACGGGCAGCCCGTGCGTGGCCAGCTTGCCGGCGCGCCACTCACGCCACCGTCGGTCGTGCAGCTGTCGCCGGCTGCGCAAGACGATGTGCCCATGACTTTGGCTGAGCGTTTTCTGGCCTTCATCGGCGATCCCAATGTGAGCTATATGCTAATGACCCTGGGCGGTCTTGGAATCTATGTCGAGCTCATGTCGGGGGGCTCCGTGATTTTGCCGGGGGTCTTTGGCGCGATCTCTTTGATACTCGCATTCATTTCGTTTTCGACGCTGCCCGTGAACCTGGGCGGGGTGGCGCTGCTGGTGGTTGGGTTTGCGCTTTTTGCAATTGAGCCATTTGTCGTGAGTCACGGTGCGCTGACGCTTGGTGGCATCGTCGCGCTTTTGCTTGGTGCGCTGATTCTCGTCGATCCGGCGTCGGGTGATCTGCAGCTGTCATTGGCGTTGGTTATTCCCACGGTACTTACCATTGGCATCATCACTTTTTTGGCGGGATACTATGCGCTTAAGGCGCGCCGCACCGTTTACGGAGGCTTGACCAGCTTTCATGACTTTGAAGGTGTCGTGCAAACCGTCGCGGAATCAGGCGTCAGCGGGAAGTGTTTAATCCGAGGCGAGACCTGGGACTTTGAGCTTTCCGATCCCAGTAAACAGGTGCATGTTGGGGATCATCTGCGCGTTGATCGGCGTCAGGGCATGACACTTGTTGTGCACGTCAAATCGAAATAGGAGATCTCTGAATGGAAGCTCTGGGCGGCGGTTTTGTCGTGGTCGTCATCATCGTCGGTGTTTTTCTGATGATGGCGGTTCGCGTGCTTAATGAGTACGAACGCGGTGTGATTTTTCGGCTCGGGCGAATTCAGGGTGCCAAGGGCCCCGGCCTGATTCTGCTCATTCCCATGATCGACAAGATGGTGCGTGTCGATTTGCGTACGATCACCCTGGACGTACCCGCGCAGGACGCCATTACGCGCGACAACGTCACCGTAAAGGTAAACGCCGTGGTCTACTTTCGCGTTGTCGACCCAAACCGCGCCGTAATCGAAGTCGAAAATTATCTGCTGGCGACCTCCAAGCTGGCCCAGACCACCTTGCGTTCGGTAATGGGGCAAGTGGAGCTCGACGAGCTGCTCTCGCAGCGCGAAGCCATAAACAGAAAGTTGCAAACCATTCTCGACCAGCAAACCGAACCGTGGGGCGTAAAAGTAGCCAACGTCGAAGTCAAACAAATCGACCTGCCAGCCGAAATGCAACGGGCCATGGCCCGCCAGGCCGAAGCCGAACGCGAACGCCGAGCCAAAATCATCTCAGCTGACGCCGAATACGAAGCCTCAAAAAAGCTGGCCGAAGCCGCCCAGGTCATGTCGGAGCACCCCATGACCCTGCAGCTGCGCTACTTGCAGACCATGGTCGAAATCGGCTCTGACCGAAACACGACCACCATTCTGCCGTTCCCAGTGGAACTCCTAAAATTCTTCAGCAGCCCAACCGGCAAAACCTGATCCGGGACCCCGATCCCAATCATCACAAAGATGCTTTGCGCGAGCGAGAAATGGCCAGATGCGAGGCGCAAGCCGAGGACATCGACGAAAGCGTACTCCAGGTACGCTGAGAAGAGTCCGAGGTGAAGCAACGAAGCAGATGGCCGTTTATCGCTCGCGCAAATTCATGAAGAGTGCCGCGGGGATAGGGTTCCG
>JBBRLF010000300.1:0-6344 GCA_038231515.1 candidate division WWE3 bacterium | reverse complement strand
CTGACTCTGCACGAAGGCCTTGAAGACGCTGCCCTTCAGCTCGTCTGGCGCACACCGGCCGGCGCGCAAGTCGGCAAGCGCACGTCGTTGGTCAAGGGTGAGGTAAACCGGATATCTCACCTTGTTGCCGGGATCGACGACCCAGACCGATTCGGAAGAGCGACTCGTTTTGAAAATCGCGCGCTCCTCGGCATTCAGAAAGCCGCCGTCGGAGAAGAGCTTGGGATTCAGCCGAAACAATTCGCGATTCGGCTCGGTGGAAGGGCTTTTCGGCTTGGGCTTTGCGCCGAAACGAACGGTCTTCGGTAAAAGTTCTTTCGGAAGAAAAAGTCCTCGGCGCACGAAGCCCTCGGGACAGCGCGCAGCCGGAAGCCGCTGTGGAAAACCTTGGCGGATATAACGTTCCAAAAGTCGAAAGGTAGAGAGGGCTTTGGCTTCCGTAAACCGACCGACCCGATAGGGCTTTCCCTTGATGGGCGCGCCTGCTTCGATTGCCCAGCCTTGGGGCGCCCGCACGAACTTAAACGTGGCGAACGGATTTCGGTGATAAATCATGCATTCAAAGCGGTAGCATTTTTCGAAAATTTGCGCCAATTTTACCGGATGCACCATCAGCCTCTCTTTCGCGACAAGATGCAATACAACCGCTGGGTGGCGTGCAATTACATACGGCCAATTGCGAGCTGGAAAAAGCTGTTTCCGAAGCTGCTGCGAATTTATTCACCTGGGGACGCGAGCGCGGCTCGCGAGACGCTACCGGTTGTCGGAAGTTTTGGGCATGGTGTCGCCGGCTCTCTCTATTTCAAACTTGCCCCAGCGCTTCGAAATAAGCGGGTGATTTGGCTTGCCGCATCAAGATCTGAGAAGCAGGCACTGATGCAGCTCTTGGTGAGGCCTTCGGTATTTGTTGTGCCGTATGTGCTGGACGAAAAACTTTTGCGCGCGGAGCTTGCTCGAAAGACTGAGGACAATCGCCGACGCTTCTGCGCGAAGCACGGCCTGGACCCTGCTATTCCTGTTCTATTTTTCTCCGGCCGCATCAGTCCGCGAAAAGGCATACGCCATCTTGTACGTGAAATCGAACGGCAGCAGTTTAAAGTGACTCTGGTTTTAGCCGGTGTCTGGGACTCCGGCGCGGAAGATTTACGTGCTTTCAAAGCAGAAGTTTCCGCGGGGAAGTTTTGCCATGTGGTTGACATCGGGCCGCTTTCGCCACGAAAGAATCTAACGTTCATGAATCATGCCGACGCAGTCTGCGCACTTTCGACGGATGCCTCTGAAGACTACGGATTTTTACCCCGACAGGCTCTGGCTTTGGGCACACCCATACTCATCACGCGGTGGGGGGGGCTGCGGGACATTCGTCTGTCGCACGCCCTGGATGCCAAGCTGATTCGGCGGATACCCGTCAAGCGTAATAGAACGCCCGACTTCGCTGGAGTTGACCTTGCGCGCTTTGTCCGAACTTGCGTGGCGCTTTCTGGGGCACAACGTAGAAGCGCAGGTCGCGAACAGCTGGCAATAAATCAAAACGAGATAAAGTCAGGTCTGAAAAAAGCCTTCGAATGCCTAAACAATAATTCCGCCTTGCCTACGCGTTTCAAACCCCTGGCATATGAAATGGGTTTGCGCGCCGCTGAGTTTGGGCATCTGGATCCGAATGTGGACTATCCGGCTCGAATTCAGCTGAGTTTCATGCGCGGTTAAAGCGCCTGCATTGCCTTAAGGCGCGTCTGCGTTCCGATCGAGGTTGTGGTATCGAGCCGGGCCATCAGCTCTTCGCGCGGACGCAATGCCAACGAAAGATAGTAGCCGTCTGCAAAAAGCATGAGCTGGTCTTCCACAAGCTGGGCGAGGTCTTTTTCAAAAAAGGCACGAGGCTCGTCGAGCTCTATTTCAAGCATCGGAATATTCAACCCGAAATGACAGGCGTTATAAATCTTTGCGGCCCTGCCCCGCAGGCACATCGTTCTTATCCCGAACCGATGATCGGTGATGAGCAGGCTGCCGTCGGCCTCTCGCGAAACAGTGAAAAGGATCTCCCGCTCCTGGCGTCTTTGTTCCTGGCCGTTCCTGCACCACGCATCAACTTCCCGCCACTTTGCCTTGAGTTCGTCCGAGAGCTTGTATTCAAGCGAGGAATCCAGCCAGTAGCTTGCGGAATATTCACGCAGCTGCTCGGGCATTATATTGAGTAGGTGCGGAGGCAGTGCGCGCTTGCGCTCATAACTAAGGCTTTCGTAAAGCGGGCTGCCAGGAAGCAGAGCCAGAATATTACCGTCGAACGGGTCCAGATGTGAAATCTGACGTAAGATGCGCAAGGTTTCTTCAGCGTCCCAAAGCGTGGACTTTGGATGGTGCGTAATCAGGCCCGAAGAGGCCTTTACGCCCAGCTCTTTGAAGTACTTGTGCACGCGCAGGTTCTGGATGGCGGTGGTGCCTTTGACCATTCCAGTGAGCAGTGGAGTGGTCAGCGCCTCGATGCCGATCTGCGCGGTATTCATGCCGGCTTTATTGAGCTTGATCCAGTAGCTTTCGGGGTGGTGGGCACGCAGCTCCATAAAGAAGTGAATTTTCGTTTTCGTGCGAAGCAGCTCGTCGGCCAGGCGCTCGGCGAAGGTATCGCAGACAGAGTCTACAAAGAGCACGAGGTGCAGGTCGTACATCTCTATGATCCTGCGCAACCGCTCGAATATCAGCTGCGGATCCTGCCGACGGAATCCATCCCACTGCGAAGGAAAGTTGCAAAAATCGCACCTGGCAAAACATCCGCGCGTGCCTTCGAGCGGGGCCACGGGAATCAGAATTTTTTTTAAGAATGGGTCGTTCGAGCGTAGGTTCTTCGAAACCTCGAAGTACTCGTGAAAGTCGGGCAGCGGCAAGGTGTTCAGATCTGAGATCTGATTCTTGAACAGCGTTGGATCGCGCCGATAAAGGTCGACCGGCTCGCTCAGATCAAAAACTCCCGGAATCGGTGCCGAAAGTTTTCCGGTATGGGCCGATTGATCGGCCAGATCGCGTAAAATCGCCGTAAGGCGAAGCTCACCTTCGCCTACGACGATGTAGCCGGTTTTCAGTAGCTTGGTCATGAGCAATGCGATGTGTGGCTGAGCCGCCGTGAACCCGCCAAAGACAAAGACGAACTTTTTATCGGGAGCGACTTCCTGAAGCCGACGCGCAATTAGCAGCGATGCGTAAACTTGATGAAAGTTCACAGTGAATCCGACTACGTTCGTGCCGTTGGCGCTGAGCTGAGGCACCATGACTTCGTCGATGTATTTCAGAGTGCAACGCTCGAGAAGGTTCAGATGCTTTAGCTGAAGAGGTTCCAGCCCACCCCTGTTCTCGTCCAGCCGGGAAAGATAAGTCTTTTGCTCGACCAGCGAAACCTGAACCTGATTTTTAAGATAACGGCGCTGATAAATCAGCAGATAGAGATCTTCTCCGACAGACCAGGTGTCTTCATAGACCTGAGCGCAGCGGCTTCCGGCAAATCCATTGAGGATGGTAAGAAACGCCGAATAAGCGCGTGTCTCGACGCGGTCGCCCAGCTCACGATCAACGTAAGCCTTCAGGGCACCAATCTGGGCACTGGGATATCGTAGCGGAGCCCACGGTGGCGAAACCAAATGGAGACGAACCTGCATTCGTCGATGCTACCATGCGTTCGGGGCAGGCGTCACCCGAGCGACAGGCTGTTTTCCGCGATTAACGGGGATTTTTGCCCGCAGTGATTGTCCAGACCGGCAGCGGCTATCACCTCTTCACGCGGTCGCAGTGCCAGCGAAAGATAGTGGCTGTCAACGCACAGTATCAGTTCGTCCCGCACGAGGGCCTGCAGCTCACTTTCGAACTCGTTGCGCTGCAGCCCGAGCGCGGTTTCGAGAAACTCGATTTTGAGGCCTTCATGACAGGCGTCGTAAACGCGAGCGGCGAGGCCTTCCAGTGTAAAAGCACGCTCACCGAATCGGCGGTCGAGAATGAGCCGTTTGCCGGAAGACGTGCGACTCACGGTGAATAATGGAATCTCGGCCGCTGATCGCGCTGCAGCACGTCTTACCTCGTCG
Source organism: candidate division WWE3 bacterium (assembly GCA_038231515.1). Lineage (GTDB taxonomy): Bacteria > Bdellovibrionota > UBA1018 > UBA1018 > UBA923 > JACQAX01. The sequence continues at coordinate 2,277 of JBBRLF010000300.1, read as the reverse complement.
CAAAGCAGACTCCACTCGTTCCAATCGTCGACCGAAGGAAGGTAGCGCGCTGGTACCGCATAACCCTGTGCGGCCGCGAAGGGGCGCAAGGCTTGGGGAGGCTCGACGAAAAACCACGAATCCAACGCTCGTTTTTCAGCCGCAGGTAGTCGTTCGTAAAGCGGGCTGCCGAAGGACAGCCCGAAGCGCTGGCCGACGAAAGAATCCAGATGTGAAACCATGCGAAGTACTCGCCGCGTCTCTTCGAGGTCAGCGCGCGTAGCCAGGGGATGATTGGTGATCAGCCCAGCCGAAGACTTGATGCCGAGCTCTCTGAGATATTTTTGGACGCGTACGTTTTGAATGACGCTCGTGCCTTTGGCCATCTTGTGCAACAGCGGCGGCGATAGGGCCTCAATGCCCACCTGCGCGCACGTCAGGCCGGCCAGTGCAAGTTTTACCCAGAAACGCAGCGGGTGGTGCACTCGAAGCTCCATGAAGAAATTAAGGCGTTGCCCCGAGCGTAAGGCATCGTCGGCGAACTTCTCGGCAAACGAGTCGCAGACGTTGTCGACGAACACCAGATACCTTACCCCTGGATGGCGCGCGGCAAGCTTTTGTACTTTAAGATATATGTCCGCGGCGCTTTGCTTGCGGAAGCGAGACCACTGCGAATTCAGGTTACAGAAATCACATTTCGCAAAACAGCCGCGCGTGCCTTCGAGCGGCAGACCCAAGGGGACGATGCGCGCGAAAATCGGATCCGACTCGGCGACAGACTCGTAAAAAGAATAATAGTCTTCGTAGTCGGGTACCGGCAGCTGGCTCAGGTCGTCGAGCTCGGTTTTGAATAACTCCTCTTTGCGTTCAAACAGATTAACCGGGTCGCCGATCCGAAATACGCCAGGTGGCGGTGCCTGCAACCTGCCGTCGAAGCTTTCGGCGTCAAGCAGCTCGCGGATTATGAGCTCAAGCTTGCGCTCGCCCTCTCCAAAAACCGTGTATCCTTCCACCGCCAGTCGCGGCAGGAGATTCACGATATTGGGTAAAGATGCGAGAAATCCGCCAAAGACGAAGAGCAGTTTTTTTCCAGGCGCGGCGTCGCGAATCTGGCGGGCAATCATAACAGCCGCGTGAACCTGGTTGAAGTTAATCGTCAGGCCGATAACATTGACCGCCTCAGCGTCAAGATGAGGCAGAACGGTGTCCGCGACATACGCGGTGGTTGCAGCCTCCAGCCCTTCGACGATTTTCATCGTCACCGGCTCCGCCTGCCCTCGGGCAGCGTTGAGACGAGCAAGAAATTTCCGGATCTCGGCGGCGCTAACCGGCACCTTGGCCGATAGATACTTGCGCCAATACATCAGAAGATAAATCGCCTCGCCGGCTTCGTGAAATTCGTCGTGAAAAGTCGTGCAAAGATTTCCGCGGTACCGGTAAAGAATTGGCAACGCCGCCGAATAAGTCCGAGACTTAACCTCAGCGCCAAAGGTATGGTCGATCCACGCTTTGAGCGCGCCGAGTTGCGGACTGGCGTTCCACGGCGGCGCCCAGGGCGGGGAGATCAGGTGTAAACGAACACGCATGTGATGAGCCTACACGCTTTGCGATAGGCGTTCATCCGAAATGGTTGTAGGCTGCAGCTGCCCTATGACAAACGTTCTTGTCCTTACAACGACGCTGAAAAGCGAGTGGCAAAGTATCCGATCGGTCGTGCCGGCACTTGAGAAGTGTTGGCGGCAAGCCGCAGGCGGCCGGGTGCGAGTGCGGGTAGTGAATCCCGATATCGTGCCGCGTTATGAATGGCTTCCCTGGGCGCTAAATGCCGATCGACTCGTGTTTGCCTTTCCCAACTCAGCGAGTCTGAGCTGGGCGAGACTACTCAGAGCCGACCTGGGCGTGAGTGCGCCAATGATTTTTCATCTCTATGGCCAGGGTATGAAAGGCGCCCTTTCTTTTCAGGCGCTTTCAACGCTGTTATCTACGCGCGACATGTTTGTCTTTGCCAGCCAGGCCGATAGCTGCGCGTGGAAACTCTGTTTTCCAAATGCTCAAACTCGGGTTGTTCCCTTCTCGCTTGGCAACGAGTGCAAGCCCCGCCCGTACCAAGCGCAGCCGCGCACGCTCGTCTATGCGGGGCGAATCTCCGAGCAGAAAAACCTTCATGCTTTTCTTGCGGCCTTGGCGATCTTAAAAAAGAAAGGCACTTTTGCCTTCGATCGCGTCGAGATCTATGGCAGCTCCGATGAGCTGGGCTGTCCTCAAACGGGATCGCGCACTCCCCGTTACGAGCAACGG
>JBBRLF010000299.1:0-6370 GCA_038231515.1 candidate division WWE3 bacterium | reverse complement strand
GCCTGCTTGGCTTTTTACTGGGCCCGCGTATTGGCCGCAGATTTGCCATAGGCACTTTGCTTGGTCTTGAAGTTCTGTATCTGGTTGTCGCGACAACGCCCCTCACGTCGCTGATCGTAAAGGGACTTCCCCGCAAAGATTCTTCGACCCAACACGCTGATGCAGTTTTTGTTTTCGGCTCTTCCGTCCTAGGCAATGGCGAGTTAAGCGATGTGGCGCTGAGTCGCCTGATTCGCGGCCTCGAAGTGATGACCAGCGGACAGGCACCCCGTATCATCCTGTCGGAGCTGCCCCTGCCGCCTCACTCAAATCGAACTTATGCCGCGCCGGCTGCGCGGCTGATGAGCCACCTTGGAATCAAGCGCGAGCTTTTGTCGGTCGGGCCCGTACGCAACTCGCGCGACGAGGCCTTGCTGGTAGCCAAGCTGTTCAAGGAAAAAGGCTGGAAGTCGGTGGTGGCCGTTACCTCTCCGCTGCATTCACGTCGCGCCTGTGCCGCGCTCGAGCATGAGGGTCTTAAAGTCATTTGTATCCCCTCTGCCGAAACGCATTTCAATCTCGATCACCTCGCTCGTTCGCGTGACCGCCTGGAGGCCTTCGGCCAGGGCCTGCACGAGCGACTGGGGGCGTGGGTTTATGAACGCCGCGGCTGGATTGACGCCTCGTCGCACTGAGTTCAGGAATAAAATCAGTGACGTAAGTTGCTTGAATTTAAGCATGTCGTTTGAAACTCGGGCTGCGGTATACTTGTGAGTGGGGGATTTCTTAATGCGACCACCTGGGTTTACTGTCAATTGCAGAGGCATGCTTGCGTTCGCCGCAATGAGCTTGCTGTTGACCGTTTCGTCACAGACAAGTGCCCAAAGCCTACCGCCGCTGCCGCCACCACCTGGCACTGAAGCGAGTACGCCAGCGGCACCTGCTGCGCCCGCTGGCGAGGCTGGCGATGACCAAGGTGGCGAGGACTACTTTGATTCCGATGCCGCAAAAGATGACACTCCTGCTGAAAGCAAAACGATCGCGACGCCCAAAAGCAATTTCGCGGTGGACTGTTCCGTGCCGCCCAAGAATATGACCAAGGTTGGCGGCAGCTGCTTTGACAGCCCGACCAATAACGATACCTTGCGCGACATCGCGGCCGGCCACGCGTCCAAAAAAGCACAGATTGAGCGCATCGCAATGAAGGACGAGGAAACGTCGCCCAATCTCAAAGCTGATCTGGCCAAACTTGCAAAGATGCAAATCGTTTCGGTGCTCAAGAAGATAAACGACTTTCTGGCCACCTACTGCAACAATGGCTACGCGCCAATCACCACGAGCGACATCGATCAGTATGTGACGGCCGACAAGATCACTCTTGTTGCGAGTCAGAAATGGGTTGGCGGGATGAACAGCATTTTTCCGTCGCCTGGCTGGAAAACCACCATGGGCTTCTATGACTCCACGAGTGATACCGTGATCGCCAGTCAGGACGCCAAAAATGGCGACACCGTCGTGCTGGGCCATGAGTTCTTACACCGCATCTTCTGGCTGAACTATCATCTTAACTTCGGCTGGCATCACGCGTTTATCGAAGGCAGCCCGGGCAAAGGCTTTTTGGGCTGGGGAGTGGACAATCCCACCATGGCACCTGACGTGTGCACGTTGCTGGGCGACTGCAAAGGTTTGTTGCGCTGTTGGAACAACTGGCACTGGACCGGCGGCGAGCAGCTTGGCGCTTCGACGCTCGCGTCGCAGAATCCGGGCCCGCTGCAATATAGCGAGGCACAGATGACCGCGTCGGCCAGAGACCGCGCCGACCGCGTAAAGAAAAAGAAGGAAGACGATAAGCTCGACAAGGAAATTCAGGCGCAGTTTGGCGGCATGATGGATAGCAACAAGGCTTCACTTGCTCAACCCAGCTCGGTCGACGCCGCCTTGAAGCGCAGCGAAGAGCCACCACCAGATTTATCCGAAGCCTACAAGCAGGCTTCTGATCCGAAGAACTTTGCGCCGGAACCTCTTACAATGCCACCGCCGCCGCCGCCGCCATTCTCAGACGACTAGCGCCCGGCGCAATAGCTTTGAATGGCATGTTCCATATCAGGCAAGTCGCCGTCGAAAGCCGGCGTAGGTACGACCTTCATGCAGCCGGCAACCGGATCGCCGGGATAAGGGCAGTAGCCCATATTGGGCTGGCCGTAGCGATAGTCGATCGTGAGTATTGTTTGAGGGTTGTTGGAATCAATCACCTTCAACGTGTAGCCGACAGGGTTAAGCATGCTCAGCGAGTTGCTGGGCTCGCCGCCGCCACGAATCGGCTCTATACCGGTCAACAAAAGCGCATGACTGTAACCCTGGCCCTTCCCTTCAATCTGAATTCGCAGAACCAGCAGCTGCTGCTTGTTCAAAACGCGCTGATAAATAGCATCCATGCGCGACCGCATATCGGCCGGCGTAGTCTTGCCCGTATCGCCCAGGCGCTGCAGCCAGGTTCCGTCGGCATAGTTGCGAAATGCCCAGCGATCGAGCTTCGTTGACATCTCTTTCTGGTAATCCCTCGAGAAATCTTCCAGGTTGGCGTAACCCGGAATCTCCACGACTGAATCCATCGCGATGATCTTGTCGATCAGCTTGACTGCTGCGTCGTGCGTGGGCTTGGGTTTACTGGAATCGAAGTTGGCAAGATACGAGGCCGACCGCTGAAAGCGCGTATGCCACCAGCAGAGACCTGAGTTCAACGATCCAGCCGGGTTTTCAAATGAGAGCTTCTGATTGGGAAACGAGATCAGGCCACTGGCGATTGAATACTGATTTCGGGAACAAAACGCGCGCCGGTTGAGGGGCAAGCGCTCGGGACTGCCGGAAAATCCAGAACCGTCGCCGGGATTCAAAGCCTCGGCGTCGGTAAAATAGCTGGCGTCGAGCTGAAATGCCGCCGACAAAGGCAAGGTGCCAGCTTGGCGTGCATGGCACTCGTCCGCAATAGCAGGCGAGGTTGCGACCAGGGTCAAAAATCCGAACAAGCCCCGCAAAAGCAGCAGTTTCGCATTTGTCATTTTTTTCTCTCTCCGGGGTATATAAAGCACGCCGCATGCCGCGGCTCACCGGCTTGACCGTTCGCAAGCAGTCCTCATATCCCATTGAAACAAATAAGCTATTTGGGTGTCATGGCAACACAGTCATCTGCGAAGTCACTTTCTGACCCCGGAATGCCGGCACGAAGACCTATCGCTGCGTGGACAGTGTCACGATTTGGACAGCTTACTTGGGGATTTGCAGCATAGTTGATACATTGCGTCAACAATCGTATAAGACCCGCTCCTGAAAGAAGGTATACGATGACCCCGGCTTTTGCGCTTTCGTTACTCGCCTTACTGGTCGCTCAGCCAGCCTTTTCGGCCGACGATCAGGTCTTCGGGTCGGGCGCACAGGTGCTTCCTGTGGCCGACACGGACATCGAGGCGCCAGCCTTGGTTAGTCGCGCCGCCGCACAAAGCATGGTTGAAAATGGCGCGCAGCTCGAAGAGGTATCCGAGAACGAAGCCATCGCGCGTGCCGCAAGCCACGGCATCATGCTCGAACCCAATGCCAAAGGCAGCCCGAACTACGGACGTCCCTGGGCCATTATCAAGGCGGGCATGGGCATTCCCTCAGGCATCAATTTGCTGGCCGAAATCTATATCAACGACAACTGGACCATCGAGCCCGGAGTCAATGTCACCGTAAGCTATGGCGCAGTCATGCTAGGCACACGCTGGCATCCCGATGCCCTATGCTGGAACTGCAAAGGCACGGTCAGCTTCACGCTCAGCCCCGGCGCCGAAGTTGGGCACGCTTCAGCTGGCGAGGGTCGCAATGCCGGCACGATCATCACGGGTTCGGACGAAGCTGAATTCCGTTATCGTCCGAGCAAGCATTTCATCCTGGCTGCGGGCCTACGCACCAGTGACGGAACTTATATCGACGATCCGGGCTACAAGACTGAATATACCCCGCAGCCCGGTCACCAGAATCCCGATCGTCCCCCGAACCCGATTGATAATCCTGGCGACTTTACCAAGGTGGCGTAGGGTGCAAAGGCACATCTTTTTGGCGATGCGCTTTTCTATATCGGGGTCGGCTTCTAGTCAGAGCGTCAGCAACGAACGCACCCCAAACATGAAACTAGTAGCAAAAAAAAACCGGCGCACGATTGCTCGCGCGCCGGTCGTATTGCTGCAACTCTTGCTTCCGAGTTACTGCTTAACGGTGATCTTGTACGAGTTCGAATCAACGGCGTAAACTTTGCCGTTATACTTCGTCTCGCCATGGAACAGAATCGTGTACTGGCCCGGCGTGACCGTCATCGTACGCCAGCCCATCTTCATCTGCTCGAGCACGTAGTCGTTGCTCTTGATTGAGACGATCTTGCCGTTGGCATCAATAGCGCGGAACTCCACGTGCTGCATTGGCACGAAAGCCGACTTCGAGGTGATCTGAAACACTGGCCGGCCACTCATGGGCCGGGTAAGGTCAACACCACTGTCAGGAGTCATGGTCAGGCTCAATGCCGGTTCGCTGTTCAGCACGTAAAACTCACGCACCTGCGACTTCACATTGGGATTGGCCATACTCTGCGCCACGATTTCATAACGGCCCTGCTTGAGCTGCGTCGTATCGACTTCAGCAGCGCAACCCGAGGCGGTTGCCCGGCAAGCCACGCCACCGGCATCGCGACCATCGGCATCTTTCAGATGAAACTGCACGTCTTGAGCCTTGGCGCCCCCGCCTTGAGCCATGAGCTGGTACTTACCAGATACATACTCACGATTGAGAGGAGCACTAACCGAAAGCACATCGGCATTGCCTGCAATGTCGAAGGCCCAGGTGTCAGAGGCGATGCCCGAAGTGTCGTCATACGACATCCAGGCAAAACCACCGTCGCCCCACTCCGCGCCCCAGCTATTGCGAATCAGCCACGCACCTTTTGCATCGTCATAACCGACAAGGCTGACGGCGTGACCGCCAAGGTAAGCGCCACCAACATGTTTATAAACTCCGCCGCCATAGGTGACGAAGTCGGCATAAACGGTGAGCGTCGTGGCCAGCGGGCCCTTCTTGAGAGCTTCTTTAACAGCTTCGGGAGAGCCGCCGTAGCTCGTGGGCTGCGAGTAGCCCGCGATCTTCATGCTGCGAGCATCGGCATCGCTGCACTTCTGGCCGCACGAAGCATCATTGCCCGTTGAACCAGAGGTATAGGGCATGCAAGCTTCATCGGGAATACCCGTCGTCTGCAGATACTTTGCCGCATCGTCGGGATACCAGCCAGTTTCGCAGCCGCCACCGCCGCAAGCAAACAGCGCCTGAGGCGAAAACGAGGCACGCAGATACGGCATGCCGTAAGCAATTGACGTCCGAGCTTCAAGCGTCGCCACGGTCGAAAAGGCCACGCAGCTGCCGCAATTGCCCTGATTCATAACCGGCGCAAGCCAGTTGACGCCGTTCACATTACGCCAGTCTATGCCACCATCGACAGTGTTCTTACGAACAGCCGAAAAATCCAACGTGCCTTGCGGCGGCTTTTGCAAGCCAAGCATTCGTTGGATGTCTTCCTTGGGCAACTTGCTTACCCAGGATTCCTTCGCATGCCAGTTTGCATGCTTTTGGGTGATCCATCCTTGAACCGTTTTAACGTCGATTATTTTCTGAGAGTCAGCCGCTAACGCCGAAGCCCCAAAAAACGCCCCCACCATCAGCCCTATCCATAGAGCTTTTGTATTTTTCATAAGTCAAAAGACTAACAGCATGGTCGCTTGCTAGGAAATTTTTTTACAGCTGCGCGGGATAAATTAGCGCCAGAATTTTGACGCTAGGGCATTGCTCAGAGCCAGTTGACGGAACCTGAACCGGTTCCGGATTCGGTGAACGGTGAACAGTGTCCTGTGTACGGTACCGGTGACTGCACCGGTACCGGCCACGGATACTGTTACTGCTTGTAGACTAGCTTGAAGACGCGGGCCGCCAGATGATCGATTGCTTCCTTTGTTTCGGCGTTGCAGTTGAGGATATCGGTGAGGGCTTGGACTTCACGGATTGACCCGAAGGCTATTGCGTAGAATTTTGTGCGGTCTCGCTTGGTGGGTTTGCCTGAGCCTTCGGCGAGGTTCAGGATAATGCTTGAGGCCGCCCGGTTGAGCTGGTCTTTGAGGTGGACTGGGGCATCGATGTTTGGCAGTCGCCGATAGAATTTGAGTGCGAGGTCGTAGGTTCGAAAGTTCTGAATCATATGGTTTTGCTCCTTTGTTTTCGTTTTTTTTTTTTTTATTAAAAAAAAGTGCCGCAAGGGTGGTGGGGGGTTTTTTTTGGTTATTGTTGTAGGGGGAAAAAGGGGGAACACCAGGAGACGGGG